>CAYPRZ010000053.1:0-15742 GCA_964413315.1 uncultured Desulfovibrio sp.
AGGCAAACAGGGGCAAATACCCCGCCCCTGAGCCAAACACACATACGCAAAAGGGGCCTCCCGCCACGTGGGAGGCCCCTTTATTTGCGCCTAAAAATTCGGCGCGCGGGGTTGAAGGAAGTGTGTTGTTCCGGCCCAGCTGTACGGCGGCACTGCCGCCCCGCTACAACGCGCCAGAAAAAAATTCTTTCGCCGCCACGCCCCGCCAGTGTTCAGCCAATGCTTGTTGGGGCGCTGGCTACTTCCACAGGCTGCTATACTTGGCGGCAATGCCGTCGGTTCGTTCCACCAGCTTGTCCACCAGGCCTTCCACGTCTTCCACGCTCACCGTGCCAAGATCGCGGGCCAGCAGATAGCCAAGGTAGCCACGGCCCTGTTTGAACACCCAGCACACGGAATACACCGAGCCCACAGCGGGGCGACCAGCAAATTCTGGCTGCGTGCTAACCATCACATAAAGCTTGGGAATGTCTTTTTCTTCGTCGTCGTTGAGGGTAAACAGGCTGCTCTGGTTAAAGCGCTCTTTCAGCCGCGTGCCAAGGCGCGCCCCAATGCTGTCTGTGCCCTCCAGCGACACACTGACCGTAGTTACGCGGTCAACGGTCTTTTCGGGCTTGTCCTGCACGGGCTTTGCAGCCTGAGGGGTTGCGGCCTGTGTAGTTGCGGCAAAGGCTGCTCCCGTAAGGGCCAGAACGCAGATCAGTGTAAAAACGCTAATGATTTTTTTCATGCCATTCCCTCAATTCCAGAATATGTTCGCCTGCTGCCGCCTAGCTTTTGCCAAAACCACAACAGCGGAAAAATGCTTTTTCTTGACCTTGATCCATTCTATATAATCTTTAGAAAAAGGTGAAGCGGGTATTTCGCATTCACAAAGCGGCAAACCTATGTATACTCGCCGCCCTGCCGCTGGCAGAAGACCTCTGGCTCTGTTTGCCCCTCGCGCAGCAGGGCCATCAACAGCCTAAAGGACTTGTTATGAAACACATTCTCTTGCTGCTGGCCTTTGGAGCCGGTTGCTGCCTGCCCGTACAGGCGGGCATCAATACACTGTTGCGCCGCTTTTTGGGTGAGCCCATGCAGGCCGCCCTTGTTTCCTTTGCTGTGGGCACGGTTGCCCTGTGGTTGTACAGCCTTGCCGCACGCCACACATGGCCCCCGCTGTCGCAGCTTTCGGCTGTACCTTGGTGGATGTGGACAGGCGGCGTGCTGGGCGCAATTTTTGTAAGTTGCACTATTTTTCTTGCTCCGCGCTTGGGGGCTGCCACCATGACCGCCGTCATGCTTTCTGGCCAGCTGGTGGCCTCGGTGCTGCTCGACCACTATGCCCTTGTGGGTTTTCCCGAACACCCTGTTTCGCCCCTGCGGCTTGCTGGCATAGGCCTGCTGTTTGCGGGCGCGTGGCTTGTGCGGGTATTCTAGCACTTGCCTTACAGCGCTGCGGCATCTTGAGATGTGCCGCAGTAAGGGCTACACTGCCCGCAAATTGTCGCTTTACAAGGAACACGCCATGCAAAGAACCCTTATAATCGAAGCTCTTGCCGCAACCGCGCCGCAGCCCTCCATCACCATTTGCGGCTGGATACGCACCCGCCGCGATGCCAAGGAATTTTCCTTTGTGGAGATCAACGACGGCTCGTGCCTTGGCAACATGCAGTGCATTGTTGATGCGGGTACAACCGCCCACCAGCAGCTTGCCGACGCTGCCACAGGCGCTGCCGTAAGCATTACCGGCGAGCTTGTGGCCTCCCCTGGCAAGGGCCAGCAGTGGGAAATCCGGGCGCACAGCGTTACGGTGTTCGGCCTTGCCGATCCTGAAACCTTTCCCTTGCAGAAAAAACGTCATTCCGATGAATTTTTGCGCACCATCGCCCACCTGCGCTCGCGCACCAACAAATACGGCGCGGCCTTCCGCATCCGTTCCGAGGCCGGGCAGGCCGTGCACCAATTTTTTCAGGGCCGCCGTTTTTCGTGGGTGCACACGCCGGTGCTTACCGGGGCAGACTGCGAGGGCGCTGGCGAGATGTTTCGCGTCACCAGCCTTGAGCCCGGCAACAAGGACATGGCCGCCGACTTTTTTGGCCGTCAGTGCAACCTGACAGTTTCGGGCCAGCTTGAGGCCGAAGCTCTGGCCATGGGCCTTGGCCGCGTGTACACCTTTGGGCCTACCTTCCGCGCCGAAAACTCCAACACACCGCGCCACGCCGCCGAATTTTGGATGATTGAGCCGGAAATGGCCTTTGCCGACCTGCAAGACCTTATGGAGCTGGGCGAAAGCCTCACCCGCCACGTTATTGAGCATGCCCTGTGCCACTGCGAAGCCGACCTCAAGCTTTTTGACAGCTTTGTGGACAAGGGCCTTGTGGACCGCCTCAAGGCCATGGTGGCCGAGCCCTTTGCCCGCGTTTCGTACACCGAAGCAGTGGAAATTCTACAAAAATGCGGCAAGGATTTTGCCTTTCCTGTCTCCTTTGGCACAGACCTGCAAACCGAGCACGAGCGCTACTTGGCCGAAGAGCACTTTAAAAAGCCCGTGGCAGTGTACGACTACCCCAAGGAAATCAAAGCCTTTTACATGCGCCAGAACGAGGACGGCAAAACCGTTGCCGCCATGGACATGCTGGTTCCGCGCATTGGCGAGCTCATTGGCGGCTCGCAGCGTGAGGAACGCATGGACCGCCTGACCGCCCGTATTCAGGAAATGGGCCAGAACCCCGAAGACTACTGGTGGTACATGGACCTGCGCCGCTTTGGCACAGCCCCGCACGCGGGCTTTGGCCTTGGCTTTGAGCGCCTGCTCATGATGCTGACCGGCATCACCAATATCCGCGACGTCATCCCCTTCCCGCGCACCCCCGGCAACCTCGAATTCTAGATTGCCCGCTTGTCTACTGCGTAGCCCGGCCAGCCCACTGCCCTTGCGGCGGGCTGGCTTTTTTTACGCCAACCACAAAATGGCGCCCAATTTACGCAAAAAAGCCCCATCCAGCGCCCTTGCAAGGCGTGCTCGCCCTTCACATTTGCTCTTTTGCCAGATATACTATACGCTCACCTTTTTGGAGGCATAGAGCCACCGCCCATCGCCAAGGAGAGCGAAATACCATGAGCAAGAAGCTGACTGTAGCCGTTGTAGGTGCCACAGGCGCCGTAGGCCGTGAAATGCTCAAGACCCTGCACGAAAGGGACTTTCCCGCTACCGAAATCCGCGCTTTTGCGTCTGCCCGGTCTGCGGGCACCAAAGTGCCTTTTGGTAACAAAGAGCTTACCGTGCAAGAGCTTAAAGAAGATGTCTTTGAGGGCATTGATTTGGCCATTTTTTCCGCCGGCGGCAGCACTTCGCAAAAATTCGCCCCGCACGCGGCCCACGCTGGTTGCGTGGTGGTGGACAACTCTGCCGCATGGCGCATGGACGACCGCTGCCCCCTGGTTGTGCCCGAAGTCAACGCCCACGCCCTTGAAGGTCACAACGGCATCATTGCCAACCCCAACTGCTCCACCATCCAGATGCTGGTGGTGCTCAAGCCCCTGCACGACGCCGCCAAAATCAAGCGCGTTGTGGTTTCCACCTATCAGGCGGTTTCTGGCACGGGGCAAAAGGGCATTGAAGAACTGGAACGTCAGGTGCGCGACCTGTTCAATGGCCGCGAACCCGAATGCAATACCTATCCCTACCGCATTGCCTTTAACGCACTGCCGCATATCGATATCTTCCTTGAAAACGACTACACCAAGGAAGAAATGAAGATGGTTCACGAAACTGTCAAAATGCTTGAAGATCCTTCGGTCAAGGTTACCGCCACCTGTGTGCGTGTGCCGGTGTTTTACTGCCACGCCGAATCGGTCAACATTGAAACCGAAAAGAAAATCACCGCCAAGGATGCCCGCGTCATGCTTTCGCAGGCTCCCGGCGTGCGCGTGGTCGACAATCCCCGCGAGCGCATGTACCCCATGCCCTCGTACTGCGTGGGCGAAGACGAAACCTACGTGGGCCGTATCCGCGAGGACGAAACCATCGAAAACGGCCTGAACATGTGGATCGTGGCCGACAACGTGCGCAAGGGCGCTGCCCTCAATGCCGTGCAGATCGGTGAAGAACTGATCAAGCGCGACCTGCTGCGCGTGACCGACAAAAACGTATTCCTGAAGTAAGCCAGAGGGCGCACGGGTTTGTTGCAAGCCCGTGCGCCCCTGTTATCCGGAGGCTTTGCAGTGAAGGCTGTGGACGCAGAAACATATCTTAAGGCCCTGCTTGCCGCCCCCCGTCCGGGGTCAGAGCAGGTTCTCGCCTTTTATGACCACCGCGTGGGGCATATCTGCACCGATGCGCACCTTTTGCTGCTGCCCCTCGACGACCACATTTGCCACCGTGGCGACGGCCTGTTTGAAAGTATCAGCTTTCGCCAGCGCACCATTTTTGGGCTCGATGCCCACCTCGCCCGTCTGGTGGACGGTGCTGCGGCGCTCTCCATAACGCCGCCCTGCGATTGGCAGACTGTGCGCCAACGCATTATCGACGTGGCCCTTGCCGCTGGCGTGGACAACGGCGACCTGCGCGTTTTTTTGAGCCGAGGCCCCGGCGGTTTTGGCATTTCGCCCGCCGAATGCCCACAGGCTGGCCTGTACATTGTGGCGCTCAAAAAAAATCTGCCCTCCGAGGCCCTGTACGCCAAGGGGTTTACGGCCTTTACCAGCGCCATTCCGCCCAAGCAGGAATATCTGGCCCGCATCAAAAACACCAACTATCTGCCCAATGTTTTCATGGCCATGGAAGCCCGCCAAAAGGGCATGGATGTGGCCGTGACCTTTGACGAAAACGACATCATGGGCGAGGCTGCCGTAGCTAACGTGGGCCTTGTGGACGGCGATGGCCGCCTGCTGTGCCCTGAAATCAAGCGCATTCTGCCCGGCACTACCCTGCTGGCAGCCATGGAAGTGGCCGCCGAGCGCATGCCCGTGGTGCAGATGCCCATTCCCAAGGCAGCCATTGCCACGGCCCGCGAAATGCTGCTGTTCACCAGCTCCACCCTTTGCGTGGGCATCACCCATTTTGACGGCAAGCCCGTGGGACAGGGAGATCAGGCTGGCAAACCCGGCCCCGTGGCCCTGTGGCTCAAGGATGTTCTTTTGGACTATATGCTGAAAAAAGGCACACACATCTGATGCGCGTTCTGCTTATTGCGCTGCAACAGACCACAGAAGGCCCGGCCTCACCCGCAGAACAAGCCCAGTGGACAGAACTGGGTGCCCCCATGCGCACGGCCCGGCTGGAAGAAGACCATGCCCTTGCTCTGGCCGCTGCCATGCGCGATGGCGGCAGGCTGGCCCCCATACTGTTGTGCGCCAAAAATTCGCGCCTGCACCGCCGGGCAGCAGCCCTCAACCTGCCCACCCTTGCCGCTGGCGGGCCCATTGATTTTACGCGCCTGTGGCTCTGGCAGCGGCGGCACAAGCACCTGCTGGTGCAGACCTTTGGCGAGTGCAGCATGGCTGCGGGCCGCCGAGTGCTTGCCATACGCCCGCCCCAGAGCACTCTGCTGAGCCACGCATTTTTGCTGCGCGCCCCCCATGCCGAGGTATGCGCGGGCAAGGGCATGCTGGCGGCCCACAAAATTTTATGCGGCTCAAACCATGTGCGCGACCGTATTGCCAAGGCAAGCGGCATTACACAGGGCGAAACCCCTTGGCGCGGCCCCAAAAATCGCCAGTTGCCCCTGACAGATGACGTACTGAACCAGATTGCACCGGGCATGAACCTTGAAGGCTACGGCCCTGCGCCTGAATGGGCCGAAGCATCGGCATCTTCAGGTGAAGGGCAGCGCTTTATATTCTGCATGGGTGATGCACTCACCCCGCGCTCTGGCGTACACGTTCTCATCCGCGCCATGGCGGCCATTTGGCAAAGGCGCGACCTGCCCAGCTGGGAAGTACGCGCCGCCGGTGGAGGCCCCCGCTTTCATGAAGTGCTGGAAGAAGCAGAATCTCTCGGCGTTCATAGCCGCCTGTGTCTGCTTAATGAACAGCCCCTGCACCATCTGTTGCACAGCGGCCACGCATGGATTGCGCCCGGCTCAGCGCCAGACGAACTGCCAGAAACCCTCGGCGCGGGCCTTGCGGCGCACATGCCGGTTATCTGCGGGCAGGGCGATCTGCACAGCCAGCGGCTTATGGCCGCCCCCGCAGCCGCCTGCATGTTTGAAGAAAACAATCCGCAGTCGCTGGCAGAGGCCATGATCAACATTATGACCAACGAAGACCTGCGCCGCAGTACTGTGCGGGCAGGTGAACCGCTGCGTCTGGGGCTGGGGCTTGATGCTTTTGCCGACGCAGTTTGCACCCGGCACGAGGCTTGGTGCGCGGAACTGGGCTGGCTTGAAAAAAGCCCCAACGCTCACGCCAATAATACCGAACAACAATAAACCACAAGCACATGCGCGGCCCCGCTAGCAGTTGCCGTTGACAGCGCGGGCTAATACCGCAAACACATACAGGAACAGTATGAAATGTAAAATCTGCAAGGCTGAGGCAGTGGTGGCCCTGCGCAGCCACAACGCCGCCTTTTGCCCCGACTGTTACAAAGATTTTTTTGCCCGTCAGGTAGAGCGCGGTATTGAAGGGCAAAAGCTCTTTACCCGCAACGAGCGTGTACTGGTGGCTCTCTCTGGCGGCAAGGATTCGCTGGCCCTCATGCTTGAACTTTCGCGTCAGGGCTATAACGTCACCGGTCTGCACATTGATCTGGCCATTCCTGTTTCTTCCGCTGCGGCACGCGGCGTGGTCGAGCGCTTTTGCGCCAAGCACGGCCTCACGCTCATGGTCAAGGAAATGGCCGCTGAGGGCCTGCCCATTCCGATGGTCAAGGAACGCCTGAATCGCCCTATCTGCTCTGCCTGTGGCAAGATCAAACGCCACTTTTTCAACAAGGTTGCGCTGGATGAAGGCTTTGACGCCCTTGCCACCGGGCACAACCTCGACGACGAGGTAGCCCGCCTTTTCAGCAATACCCTGCGCTGGGACACATCCTATCTTTCCGATCAAGGCCCGCGCCTTGACAGCGAGCATGGCTTTTCGCGCAAGGTCAAACCTCTGTGGCGCCTCTCGGAATTTGAAACAGCCAACTACGCCTTTTTGATGGGCATAGAAAACCACTACGCACCCTGCCCCTACAGCCCCGGCGCAAGCTTTACCACGCTTAAAGGGCTGATGCAGAATCTTGAGTTTGCCATGCCTGGCCGCAAGCTCGACTTTTACCAGGGATTTCTCTCACGCGGGCGGCCTGTGTTTGCCCGGCGCGAGGCCGAGGTTGGCATGCAACTGGCCCCCTGCACAGAATGCGGCTACCCCACCTCCTCTGGCGACCGTTGCGGCGTGTGCCGCATACGCTCGGCAGTGGCGGGCGATAGTTAGCCCACAACATTCTCATATCATTCTATAACCGGCAGTCTTAGGGCTGCCGGTTTTCTTTTATCACCGCTCTGGCGCGACCAAAAACGCATTCCTGCTTGACTTTCAATGTTTTTGAAAATAAATTTCAATTCCATTCAATTTCAGCCTCACCGGTATGCTCCGGCGCGGCACAGACAGGAGCGCAAAGCATGCCGGAATCATTATCCGCAACAGCAGTGATGCGTGGCGGCCATGCCCGCACGCTCATTGGCGGTCTGGCCTATTCCTTGCGGCTGGCCATTGCTGGCAACCCCAACTGCGGCAAAACCACGGTATTCAACGCCCTTACGGGTGCACACCAGCATGTGGGCAACTACAGTGGCGTGACTGTAGAAAAAAAAGAGGGCTTTATCCGCCACGAAGGGCAAGAGATCATTCTGGTTGACCTGCCCGGCGCGTATTCGCTCTCGGCCTATTCGCAGGAAGAAGTGGTGGCCCGCAATGTGCTTTTGGGCGGATCGGTGCAGGCGGTCATCAATGTGGTGGACGCGGGCATTCTTGAGCGCGGGCTGCTGCTGACGGCACAATTGCGCGAGATGGGCCTGCCCGTGGTCATTGCCTGCAACATGATGGACGAGGCCCACGCCGCTGGCATAAGCATTGATTTTTTGCGGCTCTCTGAATGCATGGGCGCCAGCGCCGTGCCCACGGTGGGCACGGCTGGCAACGGTCTGCGCGAGGCCCTCTCTGCCGCACGGCAAGCCGCACTGGATACCCCTCCGCAAGGCGACAGCAGCTCGCAGGCAGGGCAGCCCGCAAGGCAAGGGCATGCCCTGCGCATAAGTTACGGGCCCCTGCTCGATCCCATACTGGAAACCATGGAAAAGCGCATAGCGGCCAGCCCCGGCATGGCATCCTCGCCCTACGGGCACTGCGCGCCGCGCTGGCTTGCCCTCAATCTGCTGCAAGACGATGCAGAGGCCATTGCCGCCCTGCAAAAGGCAGATGCCGACCTTGCCGCCGACATGGTTCAGGTGTGCAGCTTTGTGCAGGAAGAACTGCATAGCATTGGCCGCGACCCGGAGGGCATCATAGCCGATGGACACAGCGCCTTTGTGCGGCAGGTGGCTGCGGCCTGCATTGTAAAAACCGGCGACCGCCACCGCCTGAGCCTTTCGGACAAGCTCGACCGAGTGCTAGCCCATGCCCTGTGGGGCGCTGTAATCATGCTGGCCGTGCTCTATGCCATGTTTCAGATCACCATTGTTCTGGGTTCGTTTCCGCAGGGCTGGCTTGAGGGTGCTTTTGTCGCGCTGGCTGGCTTTGTACGGGCCTCGCTGCCAGAGGGCCTGTTTGCCTCACTGCTGGTGGACGGCGTGATCGCTGGCGTTGGCGGTGTGCTCAGTTTTGTACCGCTGGTGCTCATCATGTTTGCGCTTATCGCCATTGTGGAAGACAGCGGCTATATGGCCCGCATGGCCTATATTGCCGACCGGGTGTTCCAGTTTTTTGGCCTACACGGGGCCTCCGTAATGCCCTACATCATTTCTGGCGGCATTGCCGGAGGCTGCGCAATCCCCGGCGTTATGGCCACGCGCACCATGCGCAGCCCCAAGGAAAAACTGGCCACCATGCTCACCCTGCCCTACATGGCCTGCGGCGCAAAGCTGCCCGTATACCTGCTGTTGGTGGGCACGTTTTTTCCGCACAATGCCGCCAACATGATGTTTGCCATCATCATGCTTTCGTGGGTGCTGGCCTTTTGCGTGGCTTTGCTGCTGCGCAAAACAGTGCTGCGCGGTGAGGCAACGCCCTTGGTCATGGAAATGCCCCCCTACCGCATGCCCACCCTGCGTGGTATCTGCATCCACTGCTGGGAACGCACATGGATGTATCTGAAAAAAGCGGGAACTGTGCTCGTTCCGCTGGCCATGCTTATCTGGGCGGCCATGACCTTTCCCGCCCTTGATCCGCAAACTGCCCTGCCCTTTGAAAATGAGATTGCCCGCCTGAGCGCCCGCCTTGAGCGGGACGACCTCTCTGAACAGATGCGCAGCTCTTACGAACAGGCGCTGGCAAAATCGCAGGAGGAGCTGGACGCGGAGCGCCTGCGCCACACCCTTGCGGGCAGCCTTGGCACGTGGCTTGAGGGCGTCACCACGTATGCGGGCTTTAGCTGGCGTACAGATGTGGCCCTTATTGGCGGCATTGCGGCCAAGGAGGCCATTATCTCCACCCTTGGCACTGCCTACGCGCTGGGCGAGCAAGACCCAGAAGACCCTGCTTCGCTGGCAGAACTGCTGCGGGCCGACCCCTCGTGGAATCAAGGCACCGCGCTGGCCCTGCTGGTTTTTGTCATGCTCTACGCCCCCTGCTTTGTAACCTTGGTTGTCATTCGGCAAGAGTCTGGCAGCTGGAAGTGGGTGGCCTTTAGCATTGCTTTCAACACCCTGCTTGCCTTTGGCATGGCTGTGGGTGTGTACCAGACCTACAGATTTTTATGGATGGGCTTATAGATGTCTACTACTACAGAGCGCGTCACCGGCATGGGCATACGCGCCTACCTTGCGCTGGGGCTCACTGTTATGGCCCTGCTTTTTGCGGCCAGCTTTTTCTATTTTATGAGCATGACGCGCGAAATGAGCGTGGCAGGCACAAAAACCTACGGGGCCTTTATGGCTCTGACAGAAAACCGCAGCAAAGCAGACCAAGCCCTGCTTGAGCGCCTGCGCGAGACAGAAAGGGCGCTGAACGCCGCCCGCGAAAACTCCAGCGCTCCCGGTCACGATACAGATGCCGCCCTTGGGGCTCTTGAGGCGGCCATTACAGAGCTCTCTGCCCCGCAGACCGCCACAGAAGACATGCTGCTGCAATTGCGCCGCACGGCTACCCTTGCGCACGACTTTGAAAACAACCTGCTCATGGCATTTTTGCTGCTTGGCGCTGGCCTTGCCTCGCTATTTGGCTTGCTGCGTTTGCACCTTGCCCGCCCGCTGCAAGGCATCATGGCCTTTCTCAACCAGCTGGGTACGGGGGCAGCCAGCCAGCCGCCCAAGCGCAGCTTTATAATCGAGCTTGGCAACATTGCGGCATCGCTTGAAAATCTAGGCACATACCTTTCACTAGCAACAGTGCGCTCTCAAAAACTGGCTTCCGAGCACGACCACTTTCAAAAAATGTCGTTGGTGGACGGCCTCACCGGGGTGGGCAACCGCCGCGCCTTTGACGAAAAGCTGCGCACGCTGTGGCTACAGGCCCAGCAGGGGCAATCGCCCCTTTCGCTCATCATGCTGGATGTGGACACCTTCAAGCGCTACAACGACAACCTTGGCCATCAGGCTGGCGACGAATGCCTGCGCCGCGTGGCCGCTGCCATGAGCCGGGCCGCGCGCTCTACCGACGTGTGCGCCCGCTACGGCGGCGAAGAATTTGCCCTGCTGCTGCCCGGTGCGGATGCCGCCAAGGCACAAGCCGTGGCCGCCCGCGTGCATGCCGAGGTGGCCCGTGAGCAGCTGCCCCACCCCGCCTCGCCCGTAAGCACCTTTGTTACCGTGAGCCTTGGTGTAAGCTGCATAAGTCCGCTGCCGGGTCAGGAAGGTGAAAGCCACACGCTGGTGCGCCAGACCGATGCTGCCCTGTACGAGGCCAAGGCCGCAGGCCGCAACCGCACCTGCGTGTACGGGCAAAAGTCCGAGTAATGCGAACTCCTCAGCGGTCCATGTAATAACGCAAATACCCCGGCAAGCCGGGGTTAAACGAAGCAATCACTGTCTGCCGCAATCAGTTGGTCTTGGGCGCAGCTGTCTGCACCATGATAGCCCCGGCCTCTCTGCGGCGCAGGGCAAGGGTAACCTCTGCGCAGCGCAGGGCCAGCGGATCGCGCAGGGGCGCGTAGCCCACAACCGATACAGGCATGCCAGAGCCCAGCCCCATATCGCGTATGCGTCGCGCAAGCTCGCCTCTGGCATTAATGCTCACAATGCGGGCAACCTCACCCACCTTTAGGGAAGTAAGTGGAATTACTGAATCCATAATTCTCCACCGTCCTTTTAAAAACAACTTTCAATTTCAATTTACTGCCCATACCCGCTGGCGTCAAGAATATAAGCAGGTCAGACGATGTGAGAGTTTGCAATGCTCTGCGCTGGAATCTTGGCCCGATGCCCATGCCCGTTTTGTTGAACGCAGCTAGAAAAAATCGCTTCATGCCAATAAAATCAATGGACAAATTTGCGGACAAATTTCATGTCAGTTAGCGTCATGGCTGTGGATATGGCGGGGGCAAGCCCCCCCGCCGCACTCGACCATGCGGCCCGACTCTGGCATGATGCGGAACAGCGGCAGACCCGAAGATTTTTGTCTGCATTCGCACACGCCAACAACGGAAGCACCATGAGCATGTTGAAAAAAGCACTGGAGCGGGGCCTCACCCCCTCCAACGTCATAAGCTACCTGTGTCTGCAAATCATGCGCGTCAGGGGCGCACTGTGGGGAACCCTACGCTTGCGCCTCAAGGCTCTGGCCCTTGGTGTGCAGGTCGAGAGCGGTGTTTCGGCCCACGGCCCCGTGGGGCTTATGCGCTGGCCCGGCAGCAACATACGTATTGGCACGGGTGCGAGCCTTATTTCCTCATGGCGGCGGGCCACGGCAGCCGCCCTTTATGCCCCGGTGCGGCTGCGCACCTTTAGGCCGGGGGCCAGCATAGAGATCGGCCCCGGCTGCCAGCTCAGCGGCACGTCCATCACCGCCCGTTCCACGGTTATTCGCCTTGGGCGGCAGGTCATGTTTGGTCCCAACTGTGTTGTGGTGGATTCTGACTTTCACGCCCACTGGCCGCCCGAAGCCCGCGCCACAGAGCCCGGTATGGAAGGCGACCGCCCCGTAAACGTTGGCGACTACGCATGGATTGGCATGAACTGCCTCATCCTTAAGGGCGTAACCATTGGCGAGGGGGCTATTATCGGCGCTGGCAGTGTTGTAACGCGCGACGTGCCGCCCTTCTGCCTTGCCGCCGGGTCACCCGCCCGCGTGCTGCGCTGCCTCAAGCCCGGCGAAACACCGCCAGCTTCTGACGCGCACTAGGCCGCACTAACGTGCCTGTTGGGGAATATATCGCCGCACTGCTGGCATCTGCAAAGCTGGGGCCGCAAGTTACTTGCCATCGGCTGTTTGCACCCGCCGAGCCGCACTATGCGCCCACCAGCCTGCCTTGGCCTGCCGCCGTCAGCCGCATGCTTGAGCAGCGCGGCATAGAGGGGCTTTACAGCCATCAGGCTTTGGCCACAGACCACATCCGCGCTGGGCATTCCATAGTTGCGGCCACGCCCACGGCCAGCGGCAAAAGCCTTATCTACAACCTGCCCGTGCTCGACCGCTATTTGCGCGACCGTGACGCCCGCGCCCTGTATCTCTTTCCCCTCAAGGCGCTGGCGCAGGACCAGCTAGGCGCGTTTAACGCGCTGGTAGAAGGCTGGCCCAAGGAGGCCCGCCCCACCGCCGCCCTGTACGATGGCGACACCACCGACCACTTTCGCCGCAAAATACGCCGCAATCCGCCCACGGTGCTCATCAGCAACCCCGAAATGCTGCACCTTGGCATTTTGCCCCACCACGAGCAGTGGGTGGAATTTCTGGCGGGCCTGAGCCATGTGGTTGTGGACGAGGCCCACACCTACCGGGGCGTGTTTGGGGCGCACATGGCGCAGGTGTTCCGGCGGCTTAACCGCATTGCAGGGCACTACGGTGCGCGACCCGTCTATGTGCTGTGCACAGCCACTGTGGGCAACCCCGGTGAACTGGCGGCGGCGCTTACCGGCACGGGCAATCCCGCTGGTTCTGACGCGGGGGCACGGCCCGAAAAATTCACAGCCGCCCTGCCCGATGCACCCGTGGTCATTGACCAGTCTGGCGCACCGCAGGGGCCACGGCATTTTGTCTTTCTCAACCCAGAGCAGAGCGCGGCCACGGCGGCCATTGATTTGCTAAAGGCGGCGCTGGCCCGCAACCTGCGCACCATTGTCTATTGCCGCTCACGGCGCATGACCGAGCTTATCAGCCTGTGGGCAGGGCAATCGGGGGCCTTTGCCGAGCATATTTCGGCCTACCGCGCGGGCTTTTTGCCCGAAGAACGCCGCAGCATCGAGGCCCGCATGGCTTCGGGCGAGCTGCTGGCTGTGGTCAGCACCAGTGCGCTGGAACTGGGCATAGACATTGGCGGGCTGGACGTGTGTATTCTTGTGGGCTACCCCGGCACGGTCATGGCCACCCTGCAACGCGGTGGCCGCGTGGGCCGCGCCCAGCAGGAATCTGCTGTTATTGTGGTGGCGGGCGAGGACGCGCTGGACCAGTATTTTGCCCGTAATCCCGAAGATTTTTTCAACCGCCCGCCAGAAAAGGCCGTGGTCAATCCCGATAACGAGGTGATCCTGACCCGCCATCTGGAATGCGCGGCGGCAGAGATTCCCCTCACCCCCGGCGATGCCATGCTGTCAAGCCCGGCAGCCCGCGCTGCCGCCCGCGTCCTGCACGCCAAGGGGCTGCTGCTGCAATCTGCCGACGGCACGCAACTGCTGGCCGCCCGCAAACGCCCGCAACGGCATGTGGATTTGCGCGGTACAGGCCAGACCTTTACCATTGAAGATCAGGACGGCCAGATTATCGGCTCTGTGGACGGCTTTCGCGCATGGCAAGAAACACATCCCGGCGCCGTGTACCTGCACCGGGGCCGCAGCTATGTGATTGACGAAATGGACCCCGCACGCGCCCGCATTGTGGCCAAGGCAGCCAAGGTATCGTGGTTTACCCGCACACGTGGACAAAAAAGCACCGATATTCTTGAGGAGGTGGAACGCACCTCCCTTGGCCGCGTACTGGTCTGCCGTGGCCGTCTGCGCATAACCGACATTGTGACCGGCTACGAAAAACGCTCCACCTCTGGCAACCGGCTGCTCACCATCACGCCGCTGGATGCCCCGCCACAGGTGTTTGAGACAGAAGGCCTGTGGTTTGTCATACCAGACAGCATACGCGCCTCACTGGAAGAGCGGTTTTTGCACTACATGGGTTCCATCCACGCGCTGGAACACGCGGCCATAGGCCTGTTGCCCCTGCTGATCATGGCCGACCGCAACGACTTTGGCGGCATCTCTACCCCGCTGCACCCGCAGACAGGGCTTTCGGGCGTGTTTATCTACGATGGTCTGCCGGGAGGCGCGGGCCTGACGCGTCAGGCCTTTCCCGATGCGCGGGGGCTGCTGGAGGCCACCCTCAAGGCTGTGGGCGCATGTCCCTGTGAGGACGGCTGCCCCTCGTGCGTGCATTCGCCCAAGTGCGGCTCTGGCAACAGGCCCATCAGCAAGATCGGCGCGCTCGAACTGCTGCGCCAAATGCTGGCCCCCGGCACTGAGGGCGATCCCCTGCACCGCGAACTGCGCATCAGCCCCGCCCCCGACCGGCTGGAAATGGAATCGCTGGACCCGGCAGCCTCACTGGCGGCTGCGCCCCGGCCCGCCGTATCGGCTCTGGAATTTATCAACATGGATGAGCAGACAGACACAGACCGCCCGCACAGCGCTGGGGAGGAACAATCCATGAGCAAAAAGCAGCCCGCGCCAGACAACCAGACAAGCCTTTTTGGCCCTGCCGCCACCACGGAATTTGGTTCCAGCGTCAGCGCCCCCGCAGCGACAGAGGCCAGCACATTTGATGCATCAGGGCTGCTGACCCACATTCCCCTGCCGCCGCCCAAAAATTTTGTGGTCTTTGACGTGGAAACTAGGCGCTCTGCCGCCGAGGTGGGCGGCTGGAACAGAGCCGACCGCATGGGCGTGAGCATTGCCGTGGCTTACGACAGCAAGGCCGACAACTACTTTGCCTACCAGCAGGAGGAACTGCCCGCGCTGTTTGAAAAGCTGCGCGCCGCAGACCTTGTGGTGGGCTTCAACAGTCTGCGCTTTGACTATGCCGTGCTTTCAGCCTTTGCGCCCTTTGACTTGCACAAGCTGCCCAGCCTTGATCTTTTGCAGCGCGTATACGAACGGCTGAGCTACCGCCTTACCTTGGATAATCTGGGACAGGCCACCCTTAATGAACCAAAGAGCGCTAGCGGCCTGCAAGCCTTAGAATGGTGGCAGCAAGGCAAATTGGACGACATAACCACCTACTGCCGTAAGGACGTGGACATCACCCGCCGCCTATACCTGCACGGCCTTGAGCACGGCTTTTTGCTGTTCCGCAACAAGGCTGGCTCGCCCGTGCGGGTTCCTGTGGATTTTCGCCGCCGCTGAACCTGACGCACCCCAGAAATAATAAATATCCCCCGGCATAGCCGGGGGTTTTTCATATGCGCCTGTAAGGCTCT
>CAYPRZ010000054.1:0-10733 GCA_964413315.1 uncultured Desulfovibrio sp.
GCTGCAAGCTTACGGTTATCGACATTCGCCACAATATTTCGGCCTCCAAGGCCAATGATTTTCTGCTTATTCGCCCCGGTACGGACTATGCGCTCAATCTGGGCATCATTAACACGCTTATTACCCGCAATCTGTACAACAAGGATTATGTGGGCACCCTCACCACCGGCTTTGCAGAGCTTGCCCAGTTTGTGGCGCCCTATACGGCAGAGTGGGCGGCAGAGCAGTGTCATGTTGATGCTCAGGCCATTGTGCGGCTGGCAGAATCCCTTGCTGCGGCGGCTCCGCATGTTATTTGGCATCCGGGCTGGATGACCTCGCGCTATGCAGATTCGTTTCAGGTTGCGCGCACGGCACTGGTCATCACGGCTTTGCTTGGCGGCATAGGCAGCAAGGGCGGCATTGTTCCCGGCCGCACTCCCAAGGAATGCGGCAAGCCCGGCCTCAAAAAGTTTGTGGATCTGTTTCCCGCGCCCAAGGGGCTGCGTGCCGATGGTCTGGGTGCGGACAACAAGGCCTTTGACCCCGGCAAGGGGCTGCTGCACAAGGCCTTTGAATCCATCAACAATCCCCCACAGGGCGCTGCCCCTATCAAGGCCTATATTGCCTGGCGGCACGATCCCTTGCAGGGTTTCCCTGATCCCGATGCCCTGCGCAAGCGCTTTGATGGCCTTGATTTGCTGGTGAGCGTGACGTTTTCGTGGTCTGACACGGCGTGGTACTCGGACGTGGTGCTGCCCCTTTCTACCTACCTCTCGCGCGAGAGCATCATTGCCACCAAGAATGGCCTTAAGCCGCAGTTCTTTGTGCGCAACCGTGCCATTCCGCCACGCTACGATTCCAAGGCAGACTGGGAAATCATCAGCGGGCTTGCAAAGCGCCTTGGCCTCGACCCGCTGGTTTTTGAAACTGCTGAAGACGTCTGGCGTTATCAGCTTGAGGGCACGGGCCTCACTAGCGCAGACTTTACCGAAAAAGGCTTTGTTTCGCTTACAGACAACCCGCTGTATGTGGATTTGGATTCATACGCCTTTCCCACGGCATCGGGCAAGGTTGAGCTCACCAGCGAGGGCTACGGCAAGGGCTGTGGCATAAACATGCTGCCGCCTTACGAGTCTCCCGTTGCGCCGCCCGAAGGGGCCTACCGCATCACCTTTGGCCGTGTGGCCGTGCATACTCAGGGGCACACCATCAATAATCCCCTGCTGCTTGAGCAGGTTCCGGAAAATACCGTGTGGGTCAATATCAAAAGGGCCAAGGCTGCTGGCATCAACCCCGGCGACCGGGTGCGCGTGCTCGACGCTGCTGGCAACGCCATGGGCGAGGCCGGGGTCAAGATCACCTCTGCCATCCACCCAGAGGCCATTTTTGTGGTGCACGGTTTTGGGCACGACTTGCCCTGTGAAAGCCGGGCTGTGAACAAGGGCATTTCTGACAGTAAATGCCTGCGCGGCGGCCTTGATGTGCAGGATGCAGGCGGCGGCGGTTTGGCCATGCAGGAACACTTTGTTCGTCTGCAAAAGGTGACCCACGCCAGCGTGTAATCTACCCTTTGCAGCATCTGTCAAAGGATAGGTCTGATACAGCAAAAAATTGGCAATAACCCACCAAGCAGCGTGGGAGGATAGTTATGAGCAAATACATTGTCATGCACAATTCGGCAGACTGCATTGGCTGCAAGGCTTGCGAAGTTCAGTGCCGCAGTTTGCACAACGGCGGGCCGGGGGCATTTTTTTGCCGTGTACTTTCGGTAGAACAGGCCGAGCCCAAGCCAGCTCTTGGTTTTACATACACATCTTGTTTCCACTGCGAAAATCCTTGGTGCGTCAAGGCTTGCCCCACCGGGGCCATGCGCCGCAGACACGACGGCATTGTTTTTGTGGAAAAATCACTCTGCGTGGGCTGCAAGGCCTGCATTACCGCCTGCCCTTGGGCTGCGCCGCAGTGGAACGCCCAGACCGGCAAGGTGGACAAGTGCGACCTGTGCCGCGACCGCATTGATCAGGGGCTCAAGCCCGCCTGTGTTACCACCTGCGCCATGAGCTGCCTGCAATTCACTACGCCCGATACGGCCAGTCAGGACAAAAGACAGGGCTTTGCCGAGCAGATTCAGCGCAGCCGCCCTGTGGGGCTTTAAGCATTGGCTGGCAAACAGGCCCGATGCTGGTCTGCTGCCTGATTATTAATAGCTGTTGCCTGTCTGGCCGGGGCCTTTGATGCCTCGGCCACGGCAGTTGAAGAATAGCCGCATGTGGGGTGGATTCTGCCATTTGTTCCTGCCGCAACGGCGGGCAGGGCAGATACGGTAAGAAATCCCCCTGCGAGGACTGCCAAGAAATTCAACAAGGTGGCTTTTATGGTGCGCACGGTTGCCGGAGAAGAGTATCTTGCCATTTTGCTGCTGCTGATAATTGCGCTGCTGTTTGGCGTGCTCACGCTGTTTTTTGGGCGGTTTTTCCGCATGCGTAGGCCCTATCGCGAAAAGCTCATGCCCTACGAGTCCGGCAACGAGCCAACCGCCGCGCCACGCACGCGTTTTTCCATCAAGTTTTATTACGTTGCCATTCTTTTTGTCATTGTCGATGTGGAAGCAATTTACCTCTACACATGGGCTGTGGAATTTGTGCGTTTGGGCAGCCTTGGGCTGGTAGAAATGCTGACCTTTATGACCTTGCTGATTCTGGCCTATGCCTATGCTTGGAAAAAGGGGGCCCTCGAATGGGTGAAGTAGTTACGCGGCCCGCAGCGCACGATGGCCAGCCCCTTGTGGTGCACAAGGACGGTCTGCGGTTTTTTCCCGGTGCCAACGCGGTGCTTGGGCCGCTTAATGCCTTGGTCAACTGGGGCCGTTGCGGTTCCATCTGGCCGGTTACCTTTGGCCTTGCCTGTTGCGCCATCGAAATGATGGCCACGGGTGCCTCCACGCACGATCTTGACCGCTTTGGCATTATTTTTCGCGCCAGCCCCCGGCAGGCCGACTGCATGGTGGTGGCTGGAACCCTGAGCAAAAAAATGGCCCCTGTTCTGCGCAGGGTGTACGACCAGATGCCAGAACCGCGCTACGTGCTTGCCATGGGCAGCTGCGCGTGTAGCGGCGGGCTTTTTCAGTCGTATGCCGTAACTCAGGGTGTGGATCAGATTGTGCCGGTAGACGTGTACGTGCCGGGCTGCCCCCCGCGTCCAGAGGCGCTTTTTGACGGCTTTATCAAGTTGCAGGAGAAAATTAACAAGGAGCAATTTCGATGGAGTCCTTGGAGATAGCGCGTCTGCTGCGTGAGGCATTCCCTCAGGAAGTGCTCGACATCCGGGAGCATCGCGGGCAGGTGGCCCTGCTGCTGCGCCACGAGCGCATTCTTGATGTGCTGGTCTATGCTCGGCAGCATTTTGGCTTGATGCACCTGCGCTCGCTCTGCGGGGTGGATAACAGCCGCCGCCACGAGCAAGGCCTTGGTGCGTTTGAGGTGGTGTACAACCTGTATTCCGTTACGCAGCGTTTTGCCCTGCGGCTGCGCGCCCAGCTTGATGACCCCGAAGCGGGCATTGATTCTGCCGTGCCGCTGTGGCCCGTGGCAAACTGGCTTGAGCGCGAGGTTTTTGACCTCATGGGCATACATTTTAAGGGGCACCCCGACCTGCGCCGCATTTTGCTGCCAGAGGACTGGCAAGGGCACCCCCTGCGCAAAACCTACCCCGTGCGTGTTCCCTCGCGCGGCGTGCCAGAGTGGCCGGGCCTGACCGAGCTGCAAGAGCGCGCCAAAGAGGCCGACGCTCTGAGCTGGCAGGGAGGAGACGAGGCATGAGCGAATTTCGCAAACAGAGCATTGAGTGCCCCGTGCGCCACGGCCAGCCCGTGGGGCGGCAAAACGTGCAGGAACTGCTGCACGGCAACCTGCCGCAAGACGAGGAAGACTTTGACTGCTTTGACGAAGGCAACGAAGACCGCACCAGCCTGCGCCTAGGGCCGCAGCACCCTGCCACACACGGCGTGCTGCGCCTAGACCTTGAGCTTGAGGGCGAAACCATTTTGAGCTGCGACCCGCAGGTGGGCTATCTGCACCGTGGCTTTGAAAAAATGGCCGAAACCTTCACCTACGCGCAGGCCCTCACCCTCACTGACCGGCTCGACTACATCGCCGCCATATCCAACAACACGGGCTACTGCCTTGCGGTAGAAAAGCTGCTGGGGGTGGAAGCGCCGTTGCGCGCCCGCTACATTCGCACCATTACCTGCGAAATGTCGCGCCTGTGCTCGCACCTGCTCTGGCTTGCTACCCACGCGCTGGATATTGGGGCCATGACGGTTTTTCTGTACTGCTTCCGCGAGCGAGAAATGCTGCTCGACCTGTTTGAAGACCTGTGCGGCGCACGCCTCACCCTGACATACCCGCGAATCGGCGGCGTGCGGCAGGATGTGACGGGCCGTTTTATGGACGGCTTGCAGGATTTTTTAAATATCTTTCCCAAGCGCATTGAAGAGTACGAAACCCTGCTCGACACCAACCGCATTTGGTTGCAGCGCACCGTGGGCGTGGGCGTTTTGAGCGGCGAAGAAGCGCTGGCGTTGGGCCTCACCGGGGCCTGTTTGCGCGGTTCGGGCGTGGATTACGACGTGCGCAAGCACGAACCCTACGATGCGTATGATTTGGTGGATTTTGAGGTTCCCCTTGGCAGCGATGGCGACATATACGCCCGTTACCGCTGCCGTATGGAAGAAATGCGCCAGTCTGTGCGCATTTTGCAGCAGTGTGTGGACAACCTGCCCCCCGGCGCAACCCTTGCCGCCGATGCCCCCGACCTGCTCATGCCCTACCGGGTATGGCACAGTCAGGCCGAAACCGCTCTTTTTGGCGGCAGCCTGCGGCAGGTCATCTGCGACAACCATATCTACATGCCCGGCGATGTGTACGTGGCCACCGAGGCTCCCAAGGGCGAGCTTGGCTTCTACTTTGTGAGCGACGGCAGCAGCAGGCCTTACCGCATGCATGTGCGCGGGCCGTCCTTTATCCACATTGGTGCACTGGCCAGCATTGCCCCCGGCGGGCTCATTGCCGACCTTATCGCCAATATCGGCAGTATGGACGTGGTGCTGGGAGAATCAGACCGCTAGGCGCTTCAGCAATGAAATGCCCTTAAGACATAAAGGGTCTACGGCTTCAACAAATCTGGCAGGGAAACCATGAATGTTCTGGTAATTGTGCTGCAACTTGTCGTGCTTCTGGTGGTTGTGCTGCTGCATGTGGCCTATGCCACATATTTTGAGCGCAAGGTTATCGGCCATATGCAAATGCGCATGGGCCCCACCCGCGTGGGCTGGCTTGGTTTGCTGCAACCCATTGCAGACGGCATAAAGAGCTTTTTTAAGGAAGACATCATTCCCTCACAGGCAGACAAGCCCATTTTCATGCTGGCCCCCATCATCTGCCTTGTGCCCGCCTTTGCCTCGCTGGCTATTTTGCCATGGGCAGAGGGCTGGGCGCTCTCCAACATCAATATAGGCCTGCTCTTTGTGTTTGCCATGAGCTCCCTCGGCGGCTACGGCGTGGTGCTGGCGGGCTGGGCCTCCAACTCAAAGTTCAGTTTTCTTGGCGGGCTGCGCGCCTCGGCACAGGTTATCAGCTACGAAATAGCCATGGGCCTGAGCCTTGTGGGCGTGATGCTGCTCTCTGGTTCGCTCAATCTGGGCGACATAGTGGCGGCGCAGGGGCAGTCGTTTTTTGGCATGTTTGCCTTCCGCCAGTGTATTGGTTTTTTCATCTTTTGCGTGGCCATGCTGGCAGAAACCAACCGCGTGCCCTTTGACCTGCCCGAAGCGGAAAGCGAGCTTGTTTCCGGCTATTGCACGGAATACAGCGGCATGCGCTATGCCCTGTTTTTCATGGCCGAATATACGTCCATGTTTGTAATGGCCACTGTGGGCGTGGTGTGCTTTTTGGGCGGCTGGCGCGGCCCGGTAGAGGTGGGATTTTTCCCGCCGTTCTGGCTGGTGCTCAAGGTCTATGGGGTGATGTTCTTCTTTTTTTGGGTGCGGGCAACCTTGCCGCGCTACCGCTACGACCAGCTCATGTCCCTCGGCTGGAAGGTGCTGATACCCTTGGCGCTTTTCAATATTGTGATTACTGCCCTTGGCAAGGCCCTGCTGGGTTAGGGCCTGTAACTACTATGGCTCTTTTCCCCTCTGCCTGCGTCAGAAAGCCTTTTTACTCCGGTCGAGTACCGGAAGCGTACACTCCCTTCTTAAAAGGCTTTCTTCCTTGGTAGAGAACAAAATTTCTCATAGTGTTAACAGGCCCTAGGCCCTTGATGAGGAGAGCAATAATGCAGATTCAGTACAAAGCGCCCCGCAACTGGCTGCAAACCCTGTTGCAGACAGAAATAGCGCAGGGCATGGCCCTGACCTTGCGGCGCATGTTCAACCGCCCCATCACGCGGCAGTACCCGGAAGAAAAACCCGTGGTTGCCGCTGGCTTTCGTGGGCGGCACGCCCTTGTGCGCGATGCCGAGACCGGCGACAGCCGCTGTGTGGCGTGCATGCGCTGTGCGCGGGTGTGCCCCTCGCACTGCATACGCATTCGCTGGAGCCGCGCGCAGGATAACAGCCGCGTGGTGGAAGCCTACACCATAGATGCCCTGCGCTGCATTTTTTGCGGCTACTGCGCCGAGGTCTGCCCGGTAAACGCCATTGTGCTTACAGAGGTGTACGCATATGCCGCCAATGGCCGGGCTGCCTTTAAGTTTGACAAGCAGGCCCTGCTAGATAACTGGGACAACTTTGCCGCCCAAAAGGGTGACATGACTGGCTATGTGAACCCCCTGTGCCGCCCCCGCAACATGCCAGAAGGCATGCTTGCCCATACCAAGCGCGTGTCTGTGGATTCTGAATGGAACGGAACCGAACAGTGGGTGGGCGCAAACCACCGCGCTGCGCAAAAAAATGCAGAAGCCCCGCAGCACCTTGCAAAGCCCCACGTGTCGGGGCAGGGCGGGGCAGAGTCATGACCAGAGGTATGAGCATTGGGATAATTGCGGCACGCCCATCCGCAAGGTCGGGCCAGATGGAAGCTTGGCCTCAGTACAGAGGCATTTTGGAACAGAGCGCAAGTCCACTGCGGAGGTGGAACAGTGTTTGGTGAAATATTTTTTCTCTACTGCGCCTTTGTCATAACGGTGTGCGGGGTGCTGGCCATAAGCCTGCGCAATCCCATCCACTGCGTGCTGCTGGTGCTCTTGCTCTTTTTCCACATGGCGGCGGTGTATCTGACCCTACAGGCAGAATTTTTGGCTGCCATACAGATCATCGTTTACGCAGGGGCCATCTTGGTCATGTACCTCTTTGTGCTCTTTTTGGTGAACCTGCAACAAGAGTTGCGCCTGCCGGCCCTAACGCCCAAACCCATTGTGGGCTATGCCTTGGCCGCAACCCTGTGCGGCGGCATGCTGTGGGGTGTGGCGGGTTTTGTGCCGGGCGGCAAGGGCCCGTGGCCGCTGGAAACATTGCGCGAAGTTACCCACACCAAGGCCCTGAGCCGCGAGCTGTTTACCCACCATTTTCTCTCACTTGAAATTGCGGGCGTGCTGCTGCTTATCGCACTGGTGGCGGCTCTAACACTGGCGCGTAAGCAAAACTCTGCCACTGAGGCCGCTTGTGCTGCTGAGGCCGCTGCCAATGCGGGCAAGGCTGGGCACGGCGCGGCTGGCAAGTGTGCGTGCGGCAATAAAGACCAAGGAGGCGCGGCGTGATTCCCCTTTCCTGGTACATGGTGCTGGCAACAGTGCTTTTTTGCATAGGCGTGGCCGGTTTTCTCACGCGCCGCAATATCATTGTCATGCTGCTTTCGCTTGAGTTGATGCTCAATGGCGTGAACCTCAATCTGGTTGCCATGAGCTATTTTATGGACGCACTGCGCGGGCAGGCCTTTACCGTATTTATCATTACGGTGGCCGCCTGTGAGGCAGCCGTGGGGCTGGGCATTGTCATTTGCCTGTTCCGCAGCCGCAGAAGCGTGCGCAGCGAACACATCAACACCATGCGGGGGTAACATGCCAATATACTTGCTGCTTATTCCCTTTTGCCCCCTGCTGGCCTTTGCGCTTACCCTGACCTGTGGCCGTTACTGGGGCGAGCGGGCCCACTGGCTGCCCATTGCGGGCATTGTCACCTCGCTGGTCTGCTCCCTGCTGGCCCTGCGCGATGTGCTGGGCGGTTCGGTTGTCAACGCCGACATCCACACATGGATAGCCTCTGGCAACCTGCGCGTGACCTTTGGCTTTTTGGTTGATCAGCTCACGGCGGTGATGCTGGTGGTGGTTACCAGCGTAAGCACCTTGGTGCACATTTATTCCGTGGGCTACATGCGCGGCGAAAAAGGCTACTACCGCTTTTTTGCCTACCTTGGCCTGTTCTCCTTCTCCATGCTCATGCTGGTGATGGGCAACAATTTTCTCCAGCTCTTTTTTGGCTGGGAGGCCGTGGGCCTTTCGTCCTACCTGCTCATCGGCTTTTATTACGAAAAAGATTCCGCTTCTGACGCTGGCAAAAAGGCCTTTATCGTCAACAGATTTGGCGATTTTGGTTTTTTGCTGGGCCTGTTTTGCATCTTTACCATCTTTGGCAGCCTGCACTATGCGGATGTGCTGCCCAAGGCAGCCGCACTTGAGGGCATGACCTTTACACTTGGCGGTCAGGTGATCAGCGCACCCACGCTCATCTGCCTGTTGCTGTTTTGCGGCGCGGTGGGCAAGTCTGCCCAGTTGCCCCTGCACGTGTGGCTGCCCGATGCCATGGAAGGCCCCACCCCGGTGAGTGCGCTTATCCACGCGGCTACCATGGTTACGGCGGGCGTATTTATGCTGGCCCGCTGCAATGCCCTGTTTGCTCTTTCGCCCACGGCGCTGGCGGTTATTACGGTGGTGGGCGCGGTAACAACCCTGTTTGCCGCCACCATCGCCCTTACCCAGACAGACATTAAAAGAGTGGTGGCCTATTCCACCATAAGCCAGCTGGCCTACATGTTTATAGCCTGCGGTGTGGGCGCATACGGGGCGGGGGTATTCCACCTGTTTACCCACGCCTTTTTCAAGGCCTTGCTGTTCCTTGGTTGCGGCTCGGTGATTCTGGGCATGCACCACGAGCAGGACATGCGTTCCATGGGCGGCCTTGGCAAGTACATGCCCGTGACCAATGCCACCTTTTTGCTGGCCTCGCTTTCCATTGCGGGCGTGCCGGGGCTGGCAGGGTTTTTCAGTAAGGACGAGATACTGCTCATGGCCTTTAACTCAGGCACGGCAACAGGCTATTTTGCTTGGGGCGTGGGCGTGCTGGTGGCCTTTATGACGGCTTTTTATTCCTTCCGTCTGTATTTTAGTGTGTTTACGGGCGAGTTTAGGGGTACGCACCATCAGCGCGAGCACCTGCACGAATCGCCGCTGGTGGTTACGGTTCCCTTGCTGGTTCTGGCCGTAGGGGCTGTGGCCTCTGGCTGGCTGGGCATACCGCATGTGCTGGGCGGCTCCAATCATTGGGCGGAGTTTCTTGCGCCTGTAACGGGGCATCCGCATGTGCACGTATCTGCCGCTGGCGAGCTTGTGCTCATGGCTGTTTCTGTGGCGGCGGGCGTGGCGGGTATTAGCCTTGCATGGTTTATGTACTGCCGCAGACCAGAACTGCCGGGCAGGGTGGCCAGTGCCTTTGCGGGCCTGTACCGCTTGTTTTCGCGCAAGTATTGGGTGGACGAAATCTATGTGGCCTGCCTTGTGCGTCCCACGCTGTGGCTGGCAGACAAGGTGCTGCTGGGCGTGGTGGATACGCGCGGCATTGAAGGTGTGGTCAACGGCGTGCCGCGTGCCATTGGCAGGCTTTCCACAAGCCTGCGCAGGCTTCAGGACGGTCAGGTGGCGCACTATTTGACATGGCTGGCTGGCGGCGTAACCGCGCTCTTGCTGGTATTGCAACTGGGCTTTTTTTCCTAACCACGGCGGGGAGATCGCATGTCTGTACCTGTTCTTTCCTTGCTCATCATTGTGCCTTTGGCGGGTGGGCTTTCCCTGCTGGCTGTATCGCGCCGTAACGAGCTGGCCATCAGGCTGGGCGCGCTGGCCGTGTGCCTGCTTGAACTGTGCCTCAGCTTTGTGGCCCTGTGCCGCTTTGACAAAAGTCTGTGGCAGATGCAGCTGGTGGAAAACCAGCCTTGGATCGAAAGCCTGAACATCAACTATGCTCTGGGCGTTGACGGCATAAGCGTGCTGTTTTTGCCCCTGACCGCCCTCATAACGCTGATGGGCGTGGCGGTTTCGTACAAGAGCATTACGGTCAAGACCAAGGAATTTTTCATCAGCCTGCTGCTGCTTGAAAGCGCCATGGTGGGCGTGTTTTGCGCCACCGACCTCATGCTGTTTTATATCTTTTGGGAAGCAATGCTCATTCCCATGTTTTTGCTCATCGGCGTGTGGGGCGGGCCGCGCCGCATTTACGCCACGGTCAAATTCTTTCTGTACACCCTGCTGGGCAGCCTGCTTATGCTGCTGGGCATCATTACGTTGTACCTCAAGGGCGGGCATACCTTTGACATAGCCGCCCTTGCGCGCAACAGCTTTGACCCCCGCTTGCAGCTGCTGCTTTTCTGGGCATTTTTTGCGGCTTTTGCGGTCAAGGTTCCCATGTGGCCCGTGCACACGTGGCTGCCCGACGCGCATACCGAAGCGCCCACGGCTGCCTCGGTAATTCTGGCGGGTGTGCT
>CAYPRZ010000054.1:10743-15728 GCA_964413315.1 uncultured Desulfovibrio sp.
CGTATGGCTTTTTGCGATTCTCGCTGCCCTTGTTTCCCTATGCCGCGTGGGTGCTGCTTAAGCCCATGCTGGTGCTTTCTGTCATTGCCATTGTGTACGGCGCTCTGGTCTGTCTTGCGCAAACCGACGTTAAGCGGCTCATCGCCTACAGTTCTGTTAGCCACATGGGTTTTGTGACCTTGGGCATGTTTGCGTTGACGCAAAAGGGCGTGGAAGGCTCCATTTTGCAGATGATCAACCACGGCATTGTGACGGGCGCGCTCTTTTTGGGCGTGGGCATGCTGTACGACCGCACCCACACGCGCGAAATCAAGGTGTACGGCGGCCTTGCCTCGGTTATGCCCTTGCTGTCGGCCTTTTTTATGCTGTTTACGCTGGCGGCTGTGGGTCTGCCCGGTACAAACGGTTTTGTGGGCGAATTTTTGATTCTGCTCGGCGGCTTTGAACGTGCGCCGTGGGCGGCTGTGGTGGCATCTTCTGGCCTGATATTGGGCGCGTGGTACATGCTGTGGCTGTATCAGCGGGTGTTTTTCCGTCAGGTTTCAGAAACTGTGCGCGGGCTGACTGGTGAAAAGTTGGACGCACGCGAAGTTGCCATACTGCTGAGCATGGCCGTGCTGATCATTGGCATTGGCATTTTTCCCAATGTGCTGCTGGAGTATATGCACGCCACGGTGGAACATCTGGTGGCAGATACCCAACAGACCTTTGCAGGCTTTGCAGTAAACTAGACGGTATGGCGGGCTGAACGGCAAGATGCTGTTTTGGCACGCACAAAGGAATAAATGTTTCGCCCCCGCCGGGCCACAAAAGGGCCAACTGCTGGCGGTTAACGTGCCTTGGGGCACAAGGGCAACACCATAGGAGCTATCATGACAGCTATTTCCGTAGCGCCACTTTCGGCCCTGCCGTTGCTGAAAGATCTTCCGGCCCTTTTGCCGGAACTCACGCTCTTGGTCACGGCCATCGGTTTGCTGTGCAGCGACATGTTTTTTCCGCGTGAGCGGGTATTTCTGCAATGGTTGACGGTGGTTGGCGCAGTGGCGGCCCTTGCGGCCATAGTAGCGGTTTCAGCTGGGGGCGGGATAGTTGCTTTTGATGGAATGTTCCGCGCCGATGGCCTAGGCGCACTCTTTAAATCTGTTTGCGTCATGGCACTTGCATTTACGGCGTTAATGAGCGAAAGTTTTTTTTCACATGCCCAAATGCGTCAGGGTGAATATTACTGCCTTGCGGTGTGTTCAACATTGGGTATGTGCGTCATGGCATCGGCGGGCGATCTTATTGTGCTTTATCTGGGCCTTGAGCTCATGGCACTGCCCATTTATGCCATGGCTGCCCTGCGCACCAGCGATACCCGCAGCAGCGAATCGGCCATTAAATATTTTTTGATGGGCAGTTTTGCCTCTGCCCTGTTGCTGTTTGGTATGTCCCTGCTGTACGGGCTTACCGGGCACACTGGGCTGACGCAGATCGCCGCTGCCTTGCCAGTTGCTGCAAACGGGCAAACGCTGCCCGCTTTGGTTGTTGCTTTGGCCCTTATGCTGGCAGGCATGGGCTTTAAGGTGGCAGCCGCGCCCTTCCATGTGTGGGTTCCAGACGTGTACGAAGGTGCGCCCACTACCGTGACCGCCTTTATGTCGGTGGCGGCCAAAACGGCCAGCTTTGCCGTGCTTGCACGCGTGCTGGTTATGGCTTTGCCACAGATGGGCACGCAGTGGAGTGGGGCGCTGGCCATAATGGCCGCGTTGACAATGCTGCTTGGTAATATTGCCGCTGTAATGCAAACAAGCCTCAAGCGCATGCTGGCGTATTCGGCCATTGCCCATGCGGGCTATGCGCTTTTGGGAATTGCCGCGTGCACGGCCGAGGGGCTGCGCGCCACAGCCGCTTATTTGACCATTTATCTGTGCATGAACATGGGGGCCTTTGCCATCATGGGCTACCTTGCTGTGCACGGGCAAAAACTGGGCAATAATCCCCTAGCCGATGCGGGGGAAGACTTGGATGACTACGCTGGCCTTGCCGCGCGGCATCCTGCCTTGGCTGCGGCCATGCTGGTTTTTCTTTTTTCGCTGACGGGTATACCGCCAACTGCGGGCTTTATGGGCAAATTTATGCTCTTTAAAGAGGCCTTTGCGGCTGGTTACACAATGACGGTGCTTGTGGCAGTTGTCAGCAGCACCATCTCTGCTTGGTATTATCTTGGCGTGGCACGACGCATGTATATGCAGGACGCCCCGGCAAATCACCCCGCGCCTATTCAGGCAGCTTCGGGCGGTGCGGGTGTGAGGGCGGTTCTTCTGTTTTGTCTGGCAGGTGTGGTACTGTGGGGCGTTTTTCCACAGATGCTGCTCACATGGGTACATGTGTTTTTTTAGGAATCCGCTTTGAGGGGCGTTTTCCGGCATTATAATCCGTTGCGCTTGCGCAACGTTGATCGGGAGGAGTAGGAATGAAGAGCAAATGGATCCTTTTGGGCGTAGTAGCCTCGCTTGCGGTTCTGGCCGCCAGCGCCGCGTTTGCCGCCGACGGCAGCGTGCTAGCCAATGCCATTGCCAAACAGGTGGAAACCGCCCCTGAAACCCTGAACATGCAGGCCGAACCCGGCTATCTGGGTATTCCCGGCGGCCCCAAGGTCAACATGATTCTGGCCTTTGGCTGGGCCTTGTGGGTGGGCTGGATTTTCTCGACCGTGGGCGCCTTTGGCGGCGTTATGGCTGGCGTGGGCCACATGACCGTGCACGGCCTTGGCGCATATGCCAAGTCTTTTGGCAAAACCCCGCTCAACAAGTCTGTTACCGACTCTGTGCGCGCCTCTAACCAGATGCTCGCTGGTCTTTCTGCTGTTATCAGTACCTTCAGCTACTACCGCATGAAGCGCCTTGTGCTGCCCCTTGGCTTTGCCTTGGGCCTTGGCTCCATTGTGGGTGCTTTTGGTGCTGTTTCTCTGACCGCCGGCAAGCTGAACTTCTCGTCCTATCAGGGCTATTTTGGCCTTTTCGTGCTGGTGCTGGGCCTGTACCTGATGTGGGAAACCTCCCCCGCCGGTCAGCGCTCCAAGGCCAAGGCCAAGGAAGCCGCCAAGGCTTTTGAAGCTGCCGCCAAGTGCAAGACCGAAGGCTCTGCCGTGCCCACGGGCGTCAAGCTCATCAAGTTTACCTTTACCACCTGCCAGTTCACCTTCTGCGGCGTGGAATTTTCGTTCAACCCGCTGATCCCCTTCTTGGGCGGCGTGGTTATCGCCAGCATCGCGGCCTTCCTTGGTGTGGGCGGCGGCTTTTTGCTTGTGCCCTTCATCACCAGCGTTACCCAGCTGCCCATGTATCTGGCTGCCGGTACGTCTGCTCTGGCCGTGCTGCTCAGCATGATCACCGGTATCACCACCCTCATGCTGCACGGTGCGCTGGTGGACTGGAATCTGGTTGGTCTTGAACTGTGCGGTATCGCCGTGGGCTCCATTGTTGGCCCCTACACCTCGCGTTTCTTCTCTGAAATCTGGTTGAAGCGCCTGTTCATCGTGCTGGCCCTGTACGTGGGTACGGACTACATCCTGCGCGGCTTCTTCAACATCAAGATGTTTGGCTAGTATTCGGGCATTGCCCGAACCATGCTAAAAATATGAACAAGCACTGCATCTCCCTGGCATGCCCAAGGGGATGCAGTGCTTGCTTTTGGTCGCAACCATCAACACGCCCGTGCGCCGGTGCTGCACAGCGCCCCCGGCGCGGATAACGGAGCTGCTGAGCTTATGGAAGAACTTCTGGTCTGGCTTGATCCGTTTTTTGTGCTGCCGTACCGACTTGTGGGGCAGCCAGAGGCCGCCTACTTTTTGGGCACGGCTACCCTTGCCCTGCTGGCGGGGCTTATTGGCATTGCCACCCTGCGTATGGCCCAGCGCATGCACCGCAAGCGCCTTAAAAAGTTGCAGGACGACATGCGCCACTATCACGAACTGAGCGAATCGGCCTTGCAGAATTCGGGCAAGGAGGCCTTTAAGGCTGTGAACCGTCAGGGGCACGAAGCTTTTGGCTATTATTTTTCGCTCAGCAATGCTCTTTTTGTGGCATCGCTGTGGCCTGTGCCCATTATGCTGGCATGGATGAAGCTGCGCTTTGGCCTTATCAGTCCAGAGCTGCCTTTTAGTTTGCCCCTGTTTGGCAATCAGCCCAGCATGGTTTTTTGGTTTATTCTTTTTTATATTCCGAGCTGGCAGTTGCGCCGTGCCGAGGCGCAGGGGCAAGCTTCAGATTCGTTTGAAATTTCGTCCAAAGTCCCTTCCGAAGCCTCGCCAGCGGTTCACCCGGAAGCAGATAGCCAGCCCGCCCCCAGTAAGGCGGACAACCCCTAGCAGAATTTTTTAACATTTTCCGCTGTATTTGGCGGCAAATGCCAAAGGCCCCGCATCGTATGAAGATGCCGGGGCCTTTGTTTATTTGTGGATGCCTAGCTAATAATGCCTAGGCAAACAGGTCTTTGACGTTGTGCGGCTTGCAACGCAGATACGGCGAGGGGGCGTCAATGGTCTGCCCAAGGGCGGCAGCGGCATGCCACGGCCAGCGCGGGTCGTACATCATGGCACGGCCAATGGCCACCATATCGGCCTGACCTGTCCCCACAATGCTTGCGGCAAGCTCTGGCTCGGTAATAAGGCCCACGGCTATAACGGGCATGCTGGCCACCGCCGCCTTGACCGCAGCCGCCAGCCCAACTTGATAGCCGGGAGCAAGGCTGATTCTCTGCTCTGGGGCAAGGCCGCCGCCAGAAACGTGAATATAGGCCGCCCCGGCTTTTTCAAGTGCTTGTGCAAATGCGGCGCATTCTTGCACGTTCCAGCCTTCGTCCACAAAGTCAGTACCAGAAACGCGCACCCCTACAGGGTAATTTTCTGGAACAGCCGCAAGTACGGCTGCCAGCACCTCTAGTGTTGCGTCCACGAAATTGATCCATATCAAGCGGTCAACGGTTTTCCCGTGTAGGTCCAC
>CAYPRZ010000055.1:0-15708 GCA_964413315.1 uncultured Desulfovibrio sp.
CGGCGCATGTGGCGGATCAGCACGCTCCAGAAATTGCTCATGGCTTTTGCCTGGTTGCCCAGAACAATGATCTTCATGCTTGGCGCTCTCCCTTGTTCCGCGCTTGCCCAATGGGCTTGTGTCGCATGGGCAAGCCTATAGCATTACAACGGTGTTATGAAAAGGGGCAGTGCCCCGTTGGGTATGCGTGGCGGATTACAACGGGTGGCTGGCTTTACAGTCGCACGGCTACAGGGTAAAAGCGTGGTGGTCTTGCAGCCATGCCAGTAGGCTTAGGCGCAGGCCGAAAATCTGAAAACAGGACGCAACACATGAGCGCGTATTCCGAACTTACCAAATCCATGACAGCCGAGCCTTCGCGTTGGCTCATCACCGGCGTGGCGGGCTTTATTGGCTCCAACCTGCTGGAAACACTGCTTAAGCTTGGGCAGACCGTAGTTGGGCTGGACAACTTTTTGACCGGCTACCAGAAAAATCTGGACATGGTGCGCGACATCGTGGGCCCCGAAGCGTGGAGCCGCTTTACCTTCATTGAAGGCGATATTCGCGATATCGAAACCTGCCGCACCGCCTGTCAGGGTGTACAGCATGTTCTGCACGAGGCCGCTCTTGGCTCCGTGCCGCGTTCCATTGACGATCCCTTGCTGTCCAACAGCTGCAATATTACGGGTTATCTGCACATGCTGGTGGCCGCGCGTGATGCGGGCGTAAAAAGCTTTGTGTACGCCGCTTCTTCCTCCACCTACGGCGATTCGCCCGAACTGCCCAAGGTGGAAGACAAGATCGGCAGCCCGCTTTCGCCCTATGCCGTTACCAAGTATGTGGACGAGCTGTACGCCGACGTGTTCAACCGCTGCTACGGTTTTTCTAGCGTTGGTCTGCGGTACTTCAACGTATTTGGTCAGCGTCAGGATCCCTACGGGGCCTATGCTGCGGTTATTCCCCAGTGGTTTGCCAGCCTTATCAAGCAGGAAACCGTGTTTGTGAACGGCGATGGCGAAACCAGCCGCGATTTCTGCTATATCGACAACGTGGTGCAGGCCAACCTGCTGGCCAGTTTTGCTCAGGGCGAGGCCACCAACAAGATTTACAACGTGGCCTTTGGCCAGCGTACCACCCTTAATGAGCTTTTTGGCCTCATCAAGGAAGAAGTGGCCCGCCACAAGCCTGAAGTGATGGGCGCCGAGTGCGTTCACCGCGATTACCGCGCTGGTGATGTGCGCCATTCGCTTGCCGACATCAGCCGCGCTCACAACCTGCTGGGTTACGCCCCGCAGTTTGACGTGCGCCAAGGCTTGCGCCTTGCGGGCGACTGGTACGCCGCCAACCTGTAGCAGCCAGCCGTATTCCGAAAATGTGAAAACCCCGCGCAAGCGGGGTTTTTTGTGGTCCAAGACTAGATGGAATTTGATAGCTACGCTGGAATCATTGTCGCAAAAGGGCAATCATGTGCTGTCCCTAATTGTCGCCCACTACAAAAGCCCCCGGATACATGGCGCGGAACACATCAAGCTGCCGCTGCGCACCAAACGAATCGGGCCACGGCCCCACCTGCACGTTCCACATGTTATTGCTGCCGTAAACAAGTCTGCCCTTGTTGCCGCTCTGCGAAAGAATGCTGATGAGGTTGTCGGCGTTTATGCGGTCGGCAAAGGCCCCCACCTGCACATAAAATGCCCCTGTGAGGTCGCCGTCCTCCTGCATGCGGTCAACGCCGCCAAGGCTCTGCACGCGCACGCGGGCAGTGCCGGGCCCCACAACATTCAACCGGGTGGCCGCAGCCCGCGAAAGGTCGATAACGCGGTCGTCCACAAAGGGACCACGGTCATTGATGCGCACAATAATGGAGCGCCCGTTGCCCAGATGTGTAACACGCACCTGAGTTCCCAGAGGCAAAATTTTGTGTGCCGCCGTCATGGCGTACTGATTGTAAGTTTCGCCGTTGGCAGTGGTTTTGCCGTGAAAGCCGGGGCCGTACCACGAGGCCGTGCCTTCTTCCACAAAGCCCGTGGCAGATTTAAGGGGATAGTAGGTTTTGCCGCGCACCGTGTAGGGGCGGCTGCCCGGTACGCCGCCCTTGTGCCACGAGCGTGAGCCGCAGCCGCTGAGCAGTGCACCGCAAAGCAGGGCTATGATACAAAGCAAAAAAGGCCGAATTGTCATGCACATCCGCGACCCTGACCGGCCAGATAGGGCAGACAGGGCAGGGAATTCTTTTTTCCGCATGCAGCGCACACGCCAGAGCCTTCGCACTCGGTAGCGGCTTCTTTGTCGAGCTCGTGCAGCAATGCCATGCCTTCCTGCCCTAGGCTGCCACCTTGATGAGCCTTGGCAAGCAGGGCGCGGGCAGGTTCGCGGCGGCCAGCGTGCAAAAAGTCTTTGGCAGCCATAAGGTAGAGGCGCTCGCGGTCGTTGCCATAAAGAGAAGCCAGCAAGTGATCGTAACTCTGGCCAAAGATGCGGCGGGCAAGGTCTTCTTCGCTGGCGAGCCAGCGGGCCAGATGGGCATTGTGGCGCTCTACCGCCAGATAGCTGGCAAGCAGACGCAGCCCGTGGGCGAGAACGTGCAGAATGCGCGAAAGTTCACGCGAGGAGCTTTCAGACGTTTGCCCGCCGAGGCCGCGCAAGGGGTTGTACATGTCTGCCGTAACAGCAGGAATGCGCGAAATCTGGATAAGCCGGTTGGCGTAGTGCTGGCCCTGAAAGGCGTCTTCCTTCAGCTTGGCGCATTCGTGAAAAGCATAGCCAATGCACCAGTCTATCAGGCCTTCCAGCGCTTTTTGCGCGGCGGTTCCGCCAGGCAGAACATTGTTTGCGTGGCGGCGCAGGGCCTTTATTTGCTCCTGCTCGGCGGCATTGCCGCATTCGGTGGCCACGTCCTCTTGCAGGGGCACGTCCAAGGAGGGCATGCCGCCGGGGGCCACGGCCTCAATGCCGGGGCTGTTGCGAAAAAGGTGGTGTGCCGTGTCTTTGAGCCGCCAAAAAACCCCCTTGCGCATGGCCTCACCCAGAAGGTCGCGCAGAGCGGTGTAAGAAACGGCTCCATCCACATCAAAGCGGTGGCGCTGATCGGCCAACAGGCTGTAGACGGTGCAGTAATCGCGCACCAGATCGCGCACTAAAAAGTCGCGGTTGGCCAGCAGCCAGCGTCCGTTCACGCTTCGTCCTCCTGCAGCAGGGCACGCGCCACGGCAATATCGTAAAGCAGGGTGGGGTCGGCCTCTGTTTTGCGCTCTTGCTGGTACATGCGGGCTGCGCTGCGCACCACGGCCATGCTCAGCCATGGGTGGCGTTCCCACACTTCTGGGTGGTCGGCCCGCCAAAGGCGAAATTCAACTTCTCCGTCGGGCCCACGCCGCACATAAACGCGCGATTGGGCATTGCCTGCCTGCGGGTGATAGTACAATCCAAGCTGGTCTTTCATTATAAGGATGGCCTTTGCGAATCTGCGGCCATAAATGACCGCGAGTTGGTGCGGCGCACCGCACATGACTCTATGAACATACGCGCATCAAGGCGCTTTGCCAAGGGTAGACGGAGATGCTGTGAAAAAATGTACAATATTTAAGAAAAAAGTTGCTTTTTGCGTGAAAAAATTGCCCTGCTAGGTTGCCTAAAGTAATGATTTTGGCATGCTGTGTTCAAGTGCTTTGTGTCGCAAAGCCTTGATCGACGGGTATTCTCGCGCCTTTTGTGTATATCATGCCGCCCCGGTTGTCATTATGTTGAAAATGGGCTAAGCAGTGATTTGACCGCGTTGCGGCCTGACGGTCGGTGGCCCTTGCACGTCCGTTATCCGCGATCCCTTGGGGCGTCCCGATTTTTACGGGGCGGGCGCATGCTGGTATTTGCCTGCATGCGTGTGCTGACGGGGTAATTACCGCCAAGCACGGGCAGCGATTTCGCGCCTGTACCCTGGATTGCCGCACCGGATCGCCGCAGTTGACCGGCACGTCACGCGAGCGCGTGATACAAACAAACCATGTGGAGGTATGGCAATGGCGAAACATGCAACCCCCTTGTTGGACCAGCTTGAAAGCGGCCCTTGGCCGAGCTTTGTGTCCGACATCAAACAGGAGGCGGCCTATCGGGCCCAGAACCCCAAGGGTCTTGATTATCAGATCCCTGTGGACTGCCCTGAAGACCTTCTGGGTGTGCTTGAGCTTTCCTACAACGAAATGGAAACACACTGGAAGCACGGCGGCATCGTCGGCGTGTTCGGTTACGGCGGCGGCGTTATTGGCCGTTACTGCGACCAGCCCGAAATGTTCCCCGGCGTGGCTCACTTCCACACCATGCGTGTGGCCCAGCCTTCCGGTAAGTACTACCACAGCAAGTTCCTGCGCGACCTGTGCGACATTTGGGATCTGCGTGGTTCCGGTCTGACCAACATGCACGGCTCCACCGGTGACATCGTGCTGCTTGGTACCCAGACTGCCCAGCTGGAAGAAATCTTCCACGAACTGACCCACAACATGAACGTTGACTTGGGTGGTTCCGGCTCCAACCTGCGTACCCCTGAATCTTGCCTTGGCCAGTCGCGCTGCGAATATGCCTGCTACAACACGCAGGACATGTGCTACCAGCTGACCATGGACTATCAGGACGAACTGCACCGTCCCGCCTTCCCCTACAAGTTCAAGTTCAAGTTCGACGGTTGCCCCAACGGCTGTGTGTGCGCCATGGCGCGCTCTGACTTTGCCGTTGTCGGAACCTGGAAGGACGACATCAAGATCGACCAGGACGCCGTGAAGGGCTACGTGGGCGGCGAATTCGCCCCCAACGCTGGCGCTCACTCCGGTCGTGACTGGGGCAAGTTCGACATCCAGAAGGAAGTCGTTGACCTGTGCCCCTCCAAGTGCATGAAGTGGGACGGCTCCAAGCTTTCCATCAAGACCGCCGACTGCGTGCGCTGCATGCACTGCATCAACACCATGCCCCGCGCTCTGCACATCGGTGACGAACGCGGCGCGAGCATCCTCGTGGGCGCCAAGGCTCCCGTGGTGGACGGCGCCCAGATGGGTTCGCTGCTCGTGCCTTTCGTCTCCTGTGAAGCCCCTTACGATGACGTGAAAGAAGTCATCGAAAAGATTTGGGACTGGTGGATGGAAGAAGGCAAGAACCGCGAGCGCGTGGGTGAAACCATGAAGCGCCTGTCCTTCCAGAAGCTGCTGGAAGTCACCGACACTCCCGCCGCTGCCTACCATGTGAAGGAACCGCGTTCCAACCCGTACATCTTCTTCAAGGAAGAAGAAGTGCCCGGCGGCTGGACCCGTGACCTCGCTGCTTACCGCAAACGCCATCAACGCTAGTCAAAGGGGGAGAAGAACATGGCTTTTATTTCTTCCGGGTACAATCCCGCAAAACCGATGGAAGGCCGCATTACTGACATCGGACCCCATAAGTATAATGAATACTTCCCGCCGGTGATCAAAAACAACTTCGGCAAGTGGCTCTATCACGAAATTCTGGAGCCCGGCGTGCTCGTGCACGTGGCCGAAAGCGGCGACAAGTGCTTTACCGTTCGCGTGGGTGGTACCCGTACCATGTCCATCACTCACATCCGTGAGCTGTGCGACATCGCCGACAAGCATTGCGGCGGTTACCTGCGCTGGACCACCCGTAACAACATCGAATTCATGGTCGACAGCGAAGCCGGCATGAAGGCCCTGCGCGACGACCTGAACAGCCGCAAGTTTGACGGTGGTTCGTTCAAGTTCCCCGTGGGCGGCACCGGCGCTGGCATCAGCAACATGGTGCACACTCAGGGTTGGGTGCACTGCCACACCCCCGCAACCGACGCCTCTGGCCCGGTTAAGGCTGTGATGGACGCCGTGTTTGAAGACTTCAAGTCCATGCGTCTGCCCGCCCCCGTGCGCATCGCGCTTGCCTGCTGCATCAACATGTGCGGCGCCGTGCACTGCTCGGACATCGGCCTTGTGGGTATCCACCGCAAGCCCCCGATGGTCGACCACGAATGGGCTGACCAGCTGTGCGAAATTCCTTTGGCCGTGTCTGCTTGCCCCACCGCCGCTGTGCGTCCCACCAAGGTGGAATACAACGGCAACAAGGTGAACTCCATTGCCATTAAGGAAGACCGCTGCATGTACTGCGGTAACTGCTACACCATGTGCCCCGCGCTGCCCATCTCGGACGGCGAAGGCGACGGCGTTGCCATCATGGTTGGCGGCAAGGTTTCCAACCGTATCAGCATGCCCAAGTTCTCTAAGGTTGTTGTGGGTTACATCCCCAACGAACCCCCCCGTTGGCCTTCGTTGACCAAGACCGTGAAGCACATCGTTGAAGTGTACGCGGCCAACGCCAACAAGTACGAACGTCTGGGCGACTGGGCTGAACGCATCGGCTGGGAATCCTTCTTCAAGCTGACCGGCCTTGAATTCACCCACCACCTGATCGACGACTTCCGTGATCCCGCCTACTACACCTGGCGCCAGAGCACGCAGTTCAAGTTCTAGATATAGCTTGATTATCAACCCCGGCGGCGCATCTGCGCCGCCGGGACAGGAGAACCACCATGGCTGACGACAAAGACGTTGTTGTTGAATTTCTGAATAGCAAGTCCGGCTCCAAGTCCAAGTTCTATTTCAAGGACTTCCTTGAACTGTTCCCCGACAAGGGACCCCGCGACGTGAAAAAGATTCTCACCAAGCTGGTGAACGAAGAAGTGCTGGAATTCTGGTCTTCTGGTTCCACCACCATGTACGGCATGAAGGGCGCTGGCAAGCAGTCTGCTGCTGAAGGCGAAGATTAGTAGCTGACAAGCATTGGCCTAGTGTCTTTGCTTTTGGCTGCGCCAAAACGCGCTTTTTATTATGGTCGAGTACCTTGTGTACACTCCCTGCATAAAAAGCGCGTCTTTGTTTGCCCATAGTGTTTAGGCATCTGTCGATGTATCTGGCAAGCAATTGCCAGATTCGCATGGTTCTTTTGCTGGGTACAAAGCCCCAGCCATGCCCGCAAGGGCATGAGCATCCGCATGGCGCGTCAGCCTTTGCGTGGTTGCTTCAACAAGTTATGCCGCAACGCAAGTTGTGGCATTTCTTGTATCTGGGGTCTGACAGGCGTAGTATTGCCTTGGATGGCCATTTTGCCGCTTTGTTAATTGCATGGTGTTGAGTCGAAACGGGGCAATGACCAAGTATACCGCCACAGCAGAGCAGCTTCTGCACGGTCAGCTGTTGTCCGCATGGGCAACCGTTATCCACCTTCCCTCTCTTTTGCCAATCCGTTTGTCCACTCTGCCGCAGGAGTCAGCATGAGCACTTCATTCGTTATACCAGAAGCTGAGAGAAAATTTCTTTCAACTCAGGCGCGCATGTCCATAGAAGCGGGCCTTGCGGGCAAGGGTAGCGCCGACATGCCCCAGCCGCAAGCACAGGAATTTTCGCCAGGAAGCCCGCTGTACCGTACACTTGGGGCATTTGTGACCTTGCATATCAGCGGTAACTTGCGCGGCTGTATAGGCAATATCGTTGGGCGAGGGCCGCTCTACGCCACCGTATGGCACATGGCGCAGGCGGCGGCCTTTGGCGATATGCGCTTTCCGGCGTTGAGCCTCTCTGAATGGCCCCGCGTCAATCTTGATATTTCTGTGCTGGACGAGCTTAGCGTGTGCCCAGACCCTCAGTTGGTAGAGGTGGGCCGTCACGGTCTTGTGTTGCAATATGCGGGGCGCAGCGGCGTGTTTTTGCCGCAGGTGCCTGTGGAGCAGGGCTGGGACAGGCTGGCCTATCTGGACAATCTGTGCCACAAGGCCGGGCTGCCCATCGGCACGTGGAAGCAGCCCGGTGCAAAGCTGTTTTGGTATGAGGCTGTGGTGTTTAAGGCATAGCGCAAAAGATATTGCACGCATGTGCTGCGCCCCATGCCTGTAGCTACTACGGACATGGGACACGGGTCATGGGGCCTGCGCAAATGCTACTTTCTTGTGTACCCTGCTTCCTCAAGCATCTTATAAAGGTCAGCGTGCGTGGTGTAGTGGATGGTTTTGTCTGCGCACTTGTCTTCAAGCCATTGCCTGACGCCTGCTGTGTCTTCATACAGGCCAGCAACGTAGTTGATTTCGTGATCTTGGCTGCAATTGAAGTACTTGGGCTCTGTGGTCATAACTATTCTCCGGTCAAAGGTTTCTGGTTTTACCCAAATAGTTATCAAGTATTTGTTTGTCAATATGTGTTTCTTTGACAAAATACCCACAGTGGATTAGGTTTCAGCATTCTCAGGGCGGGGTGAAAGTCCCCACCGGCGGTGATGCGGCGGCCAACAGGCCCCGCCAGCCCGCGAGCGCCCAATGTTTGGGGTCAGCAGATTCGGTGTGAATCCGAAGCCGACGGTTATAGTCCGGATGGAAGAGAACGGTTTTTTGTCGCTCACAGCAGCGGTGCGTCCTTTATTTAAAGGCGCACTTTGTGTTGCGGCCCGTCCACGCCCTGATGCACCATCTCTCGGCCCAAGAGGCCGGAAACAGGAGAACGGAATGCATCAGTCCTCATTGTCCCTTTCGTCGTTTGGCACTGCCGAAGAACGCGTTCGCGCTGCTCTTGCCTCGTTGAGCAAGGGTGGCGGTGTTTGTGTTGTGGATGACGAAAACCGGGAAAACGAAGGTGATCTGATTTTCAGCGCGCAGCACCTTACTGTGCCGCAGATGGCCATGCTCATTCGCCATTGCAGCGGCATTGTTTGCCTGTGCCTCACCGACGAGCACGTGCAGCGGCTTGAACTGCCCATGATGACCGACCATAACACCAACACGCAGGGAACCGCCTTTACTGTCACCATCGAGGCAGCCACAGGCGTTACCACGGGTGTTTCTGCGGCAGACCGCGTGGCCACCATCAAGGCTGCCGCAGCGCCCAATGCCCAGCCTGCGGATTTGCGCCGCCCCGGCCATGTGTTTCCCCTGCGGGCGCGCCCCGGTGGCGTGCTTGAACGGCGCGGCCACACCGAGGCCACGGTTGACCTCATGCGCATGGCGGGACTTGAGCCCTGCGGCGTGCTGTGTGAACTGACCATGGATGACGGCGATATGGCCCGCTTGCCCGAAGTTGCCAGCTTTGCCCGCGCCCACAACATGCCCTTGTGCAGTGTGGAGGATATTGCGGCGTGGAGGTTGGCTATGGGGGACCTGCATCTCGCGGCTAGTGCCTAGCCCGCGTGCGTCTTTTGTCCGCTGACAGCGTCAAGCAGGGCTTTTTGCTCCGGTCGAGTACCTAAGAGTACACTCCCTGCGCAAAAAGCCCTGCTTTTCTTGCCAGCGAACAAAATCCATCACGCGGTAATACAAAATAAGTACACTACCTGCATGCTAAGCCCCACTGCCATGCCAGCGCACAAAATATATCATGCAGTGAGGTCGTCAATGTTATGGGTAACGTTCGCTTCTGCTGCTCGCTAGCTCATGCGGTAATGCTGCAATAAAATGAGGCTCTTCTTTCATACACGGTGCGGTACAAATCTGGTCTTTGTAAAAAGTAATAGCCCGGTTCATCACCTGAACCGGGCTATTACTTTTAATGGCGTTGGTGTGATTAGCCGAAGTATTCTTGGGGTGATTCAAGAATTTGCGAAAAAAGTTTATAAAATTCGGCCAAGTGGATGCCGTCTATGAAGCTGTGGAGGGCTTCGATGGAAACGGTGAGATTTCCAGAATCCATTTTGCCAAAAAGGATTCGGGGTACACTGTCAACCCACGGGTCGCCCCAAGGGTTGGTTGCCGAAAGTATGGGAATATCCGGCAGGCAGCTAAAGTAGATCAGGCTTTGGGCATCGCCGCCCTCTGGGCAAAGGGTTGGGTGCTGGTCGGCACTGGCCCGTGCAGCGCTGATGTTGCTGCTGAATACAGAAAATTTATGGTCAAACTTGGCAACGCAGTTACAATGCAGAGATCTGCCTTTTGGTATGTAGGTAAAGGCTGCGTCAATGCTTTCAAATTCAACTGGGCGCAAGTTGACTATGCGCTGCCTGAAGCCAGCCACGCCATTAGCGGCAAGCATGGCAGCAAAATAGATGCAGTCTGTAAATCTAAAACCATTTTGCTTTTTTAAATCATACAAATGAGCAACGTTGGCAGAAAAAGAAACGTTGAAGCACGGATTTTTTCGTGACTGAAAAAAGCTGAAATGTTCGTTTCTTTCCCATGAGTCATCAAGAAATTTCATAATGAATCCCGGTGCGGCATTGCTATTCCACCGGCGCAAGACGCTGCGCCAGCCGGGTGAAGCGCTTGCGCGTCTTGTTGTTTTTTATGGCCGTGTGCAGTGCGCGCGATTCTCCCACAAGGATCACCAGCTTTTTGCCGCGCGTTACGCCCGTGTAGATAAGGTTGCGCTGCAAGAGCACGTAGTGCTGCATCATAACGGGAATAACCACAGCGGGATATTCCGAGCCTTGCGACTTGTGGATAGAGATGGCGTAGGCTGGCGCGATTTCGTCCAGCTCGTCAAAGTCGTAGGGCACAACGCGCTCGTCAAAGGTGATGCTCAAGGTGCGCTCGCGCACGTCCATAAAACTGATGCGCCCCATGTCGCCGTTAAAAACGTCCTTGTCGTAGTTGTTGCGTATCTGCATGACCTTGTCGTGCAGGCGAAAGCAGCGGTCACCACGGCGTACTTCAATGCCATGTGGATTCAGTGCTTCCTGAAGGCTGGCGTTCATGCGTCCAGCGCCCACAGCGCCCTTGTGCATGGGCGTGAGCACCTGAATATCATCCACAGGGTCAAGGTTGAAGCGCCGGGGAATGTGGTTGCGCACAAGGTCAACAATGAGCTCAGCGGCTTTCTCGGCATCGTTCTGGTGGATAAAGTAAAAGTCTGAAAGCCGCTCCTTGCTTGATTCCAGCGAAGGAATTTCGCCCTTGTTGATAAGGTGGGCGTTGCAGATGATTTCACTCTCGGCAGACTGGCGGAAAATTTCGGTCAGTTCCACAACGGGAACCACGCCAGAAGTGATAATATCAGAGAGCACGTTGCCGGGGCCAACAGAGGGCAACTGGTGCACGTCGCCCACCAGCACAAGGGTTGCGCCCAGCGGCACGGCCTTGAGCAGGTGGTAGAAGAGCAGGGTGTCCATCATGGAGGCTTCGTCAACCACCAGCAGACCGCAGGCGAGGGGGTTGTCCTCGTTGCGGGCAAAGCCGTCTTCCTTGGGGCTGTATTCGAGCAGACGGTGGATGGTGCGCGATTCGCGGCCAGAGGTTTCAGACATGCGCTTGGCGGCGCGGCCCGTGGGCGCAGCCAGCAAAATGCGGGCGCGTACCTCGCCAAACAGCTTGATGATGGCGTTGATAATGGTGGTTTTGCCCGTGCCGGGGCCGCCGGTGAGCACCATTACCTTGCTGCGTGCTGCGGTGCGCACTGCTTCAAGCTGTTCTGACGCAAGCGAAATATTGAGTTCGCCCACCACCTTATCCACAAGGGCATCGGGCTTTTCAAAGCGCACAGACTTGGGCGAGCGCAAAAGCCGCTGAATATAGAAGGCGGTTTTAGATTCGCAGTGGTGGTAGCGGCGCATGTACACGCCCATTTCACCAAGAGCACCGGGCATGTCCAGTTCTTCGCGCACAATGCGCTCGTCTGTTTCAAGAGCTGCAAGGGCGTCATCCACAAGGCCTTCGTCCACGCCCAGCTGGGCGCATACGGCATCAATCAGCTCCGCTTGCGGCAGGTAGACGTTGCCGTCGTCGGTGGCTTTTTGCAACACATAGAGCGTGCCCGCCTGTACGCGCAGCGGATGGTCGTGCGCAAAGCCCAGTTTGGTGGCGGCTGCGTCTGCTGTGACAAACCCGATGCCGTGAATGTCCATGGCCAGCCGGTAAGGATTTTCGCGCACAATGGAGAGGGCATCTGCCCCGTAGGCGCGGTAGATGCGTACAGCGTAGGCCGGGGTTATGCCGTGGGGTTGCAGAAAAAGCAGCAGGTCGCGCATGCCCCGGTGCTCTGCCCACGAGGTACGGATGCGGTCAAGACTCTTGCGCCCCACGCCACGCACCTTGAGCAGGCGTTCGGGTTCCTCGTCAAGAATGCGTATGGTGTCTGTGCCAAAGGCTTCCACAATGCGCCCGGCCATTTCTTCGCCAACACCCTTGATAAGACCAGAGGCGAGGTACAGGCGAATGCCCTCGCTGGTGGCTGGCAGCATTTCTTCCGCGTTTTGAAACTCAATCTGGCGGCCAAATTTGGGGTTGTTGACCCAGCGGCCAGAAACCTTGAGCTGTACGCCTGCCTGCGGGTTGACCATGTGCCCGATGCACGAAACCGGGTCGCGCGGGCGGGTAAGGCCAGCATTGCCGCCGCCGCTGTTCACGCTGGCGGGCAAAAGACGCAGCACTGTGTAGCCGTTTTCTTCGTTGTGGAAGACAACGCGCTCAACCGTGCCGGTGAGGTCAACGGCTTCCGGGTCTTGCAAAAGGGGCAGATTGTTCATGGGCGCGTTTTGCTCTTCTTAATGGGGCTTGTGGCCGCCTTGCGCTGGCGCGACCACCAGAACCAGTCGCACTGTTCGGCTGGCAGCTGAGGATTTTGGGCTTGGGCCACGGCGCAGCAGAACACATCAAGGCAGCAGATGTCCACGGTCTGCCCTTTGATGCGGCACAGATCATTGTACAGGGCCTGCGGGTCGCGGCGGGCCAGATCCGGCACGTCTGCAATGCCAAGCAGGCGCAGGTCTTCAAGGGTTGCCGGGCCAACAGAGCGGATGGCGCTGAGGGGGCGGGGCTCCGTTTTTTTGATCACAGGCCAAGGCCCATACGTTGCTGCAACAGCAGGGCATCGGCCAGAGCCAAAGCAGTCATGGCTTCCAGCACCGGCACAACGCGCGGTATGGCCGCAAGATCGTGCCGCCCGCCAATGAGTACGGATGCGGCATTGCCCTCTTTATCCACAGTTTGCTGGGTAACAGCAATGGAGGCAATGGGCTTTACTGCCGCGTGCATGACAATGGTTTGGCCGCTGGAAATGCCGCCCAAAATGCCGCCCGCGTGGTTGGAGGCAAAGGTTGCCTTGCCGGGATGCGCCGGGTCGGTGGGCAGCAATGGATCGTTGTTTTGCGAACCACGCAGTTTGGCCGCGCCAAAGCCCTCGCCCACAGAGAAGCCCTTGACCGCGCCAATGCTCATGATTGCGTGAGCCAGCACGGCCTCAAGCTTGTCAAAAACGGGTTCGCCAAGGCCTGCGGGCACGTTGCGGGCCTCTATGCGCACAATGCCGCCCAAGGTGTCGCCAGCTTTACGGGCGGCCAGCACCACCTGATCCCACAGCTGGGGCATGGCCTCGGTGGCGGCGCAGTAGGGCCGGTTGCGGGCATTATCCAGATCAAGGGCCGCCCAGTCCTGCACGGCAGTACCGCCCAGTTCCACACAGGCCGCCATGATCTTTACGCCTCGGCGTTCAAGTATTTTGCGGGCAATTACGCCGCCAGCCACGCGGGCTGCGGTTTCGCGCCCAGAAGAGCGCCCGCCGCCACGGTGGTCGCGTATGCCGTTGTACTTCTGAAAATATCCCCAGTCCGCATGGCCGGGACGAAAAACTTCGGCCAGATTGCCGTAGTCGTGCGAGCGCTGGTCTTCGTTGGCGATGTAAAAGGCAATGGATGTGCCCGTGGTTACGCCCTCATAAACGCCGGAAAGCAGACGCACAGTGTCTGATTCCTTGCGCTTGGTGGCGGTGGGCCCTTGACCGGGTTTGCGGCGGTCGAGCTCGGCCTGAATGTCGGCCTCTGTGAGGTGCAGGCCCGCAGGGCAGCCGTCTATCACGCCGCCAAGGCCCACGCCGTGGGATTCGCCGAAAGTTGTGAGCCGCAGAGCCTGTCCGAATGTATTGCCAGCCATGTACTACCTCGCCTTCGTTGATGCCGCGCCAAAGCGGAGCGGTCAAGTGGCGTAGTATAGGCAAGGGCGGGGCGGCTTGCAACTTGTGCGGCGGGGTAAGTATTTTGTGGCGGCACGGGCAGCGGCATGAGAACCATGCCGTAGCTGTAGGCAGTAGCGGAAGGCAGTTGCAGCAGAACGTGCGGAAGCAAAAAATGAGGGGCAGAAAACCCCGCAAGGAGTTTCCTGCCCCTCAAAAAGGGCAAGTATGTGGCGCTGTGCTAAACCTTGGCGGCGGTGCGCAGGTCGGCCACGGCGTCGGTTTTTTCCCACGAGAATTCGGGCAGTTCGCGGCCAAAGTGGCCGTAGCACGAAGACTTCTGGTAGATGGGCCGCTTGAGGTCAAGGCGCTTGCTGATAAAGTAGGGGCGCAGATCAAACACTTCGCGAACGGCCTTGGTGAGCAGCTCGTCCGAAAGTTCGCTGGTTCCCTGCGAGGAAACAAGCACGCTCACGGGCTGGGCAACGCCGATGCAGTAGGCAATCTGCACTTCGCATACCGGGGCAAGGCCCGCGGCAACCACGTTTTTGGCAATGTAGCGGCCCATGTACGCGCCGGAACGGTCGACCTTGGAGGGGTCCTTGCCAGAGAAGGCGCCGCCGCCGTGGTGCCCGCTGCCGCCGTAGGTGTCCTGAATGATCTTGCGGCCAGTAAGGCCGCAGTCGCCCATGGGGCCACCCACCACAAAACGGCCCGTGGTGTTGATGAAGATTTCGCAAGCCTTTTCATCAAAATAGCCAGAGGGTTCAAGAATGGGGCGAATAACGTGCTGCTTCACGGCATCGGCCACATCGGCCTGACTGGCGCTGGCAGCGTGCTGGGTAGAAACCACCACGTTGTTGATGCGCACGGGTTTGCCGTCCTGATATTCAAAAGAAACCTGAGTCTTGCCGTCGGGACGGAAGATGTCCACCGTGCCATCCTTGCGCACCTTGGAAAGCTGCTGCGAAAGCTGGTGTGCCCAGTAAATGGGGGCAGGCATAAGGGTGGAGGTTTCATTGCAGGCAAAGCCAAACATCATGCCCTGATCGCCAGCGCCCTGATCTTCGGGCTTTTCGCGCAGCACGCCCTGAGCGATGTCGGGCGACTGACGGCCAATGGCGTTGATAACGGCGCAGGTCTGCCAGTCAAAACCCATTTCAGAGCTGTTGTAGCCAATGCCCTTGATGGTTTCGCGCACAACCTGAGGCAGGTCGGCATAGCCGCTGGTGGTGATTTCGCCAGCGATAACAGCCATGCCGGTGGTCACCAGCGTTTCGCAGGCCACGTGGGCGTCAGCATCCTGAGCCAGCAGGGTATCAAGAATAGCGTCAGAAATCTGGTCGGCGACTTTGTCGGGGTGGCCTTCTGTCACAGACTCAGAGGTGAAAAAATACTTGCCCTTGGTTTGCATATGATTCTCCTTGGGCGCTCGCGTCAAAGCGGCGCGGGTTTATGAACGCAATAAAATGTTGTCGATAAGTCTGGCCTTGCCCAAGCGCACGGCGCAGGCCATGAGCGCAGGGCCGCTAACCTCTGTGAGCGGAGTCATGGATTCCGGGTGCACAATGCTGAGGTAGTCCAGCCGGCCCATGGGCAAAAATTCTGCCCAGCGGCGCAGCACAGCCTCGCGCAGCAGTTTTACGCTGGTTTCACCGCTATGGGCCAGTTTTTGGGCAAAAAGCAGGGCCTTGCGGATTTCTGGTGCGTGGGCGCGCTCGTCTGGGCTGAGGTAGACATTGCGCGAGGAAAGGGCCAGACCGTCAGCTTCGCGCACTGTTTCGCGGGTTTCAATGCGCACGGGCACATCAAGGTCGCGCACCATGCGGCGCAAAATGGCCTGCTG
>CAYPRZ010000056.1:0-15612 GCA_964413315.1 uncultured Desulfovibrio sp.
AAGCGCGGCGCAAAATTATCGAGGCCGAGGGCATCAAGGCCTACCAGATGCTGGTCAATGAGCACATGACGCAAGACTTCCTGCGTTATCAGGGCATTCAGGCCACCAAGGATCTGGCCTCTTCGCACAACGCCAAGGTGGTTGTGATCGGCGGCAAGGATGGATTGCCTGTGATACTGAATGCTGATTCGCAGTCAGGCACAGCTACCCCCGACGCTTCGGCTGACAAATCTGCGGCCAAACCGGCAGACAAATCTGGCGCACAGGGCTCTGCCGCCAAGGCTGCCCAGCAGACGCCGACCAAACAGGATGCGGGCAAAATGGAACCGGGCAAGGTTGCCGCGCCCCGGTCTGGTGCTACCCCGCCCGACAATGCCCGGCCAGACAATGCCAGTTCAGAAGAGCCCCGGTCTGGCGCAGTACGGCAAGATTCTGCCGCGCAACAGCCTGCCCCCGAAGGTGTAAGCTGGATGGCCCCCGGCGAAAGTGTGACAGACTATATTAAAAGGCTCGACAAATCGCTGCTGCAACCCAGTCGTGGCGGCGCTGTCAGACAGTAAGGGAGGCCCCGCATGCAGATGTTAGCTATCATCCTTGTGCTGAGCCTGTTGATCGGGCTGTTGGGTATAAATTCGCGTCTTGGCTTTTGGGGCAACTTTTTTGCCAGTATTCTGCTTACTCCGATAGTAGGGCTGCTGCTTGTGATAGCATCTGGCAGCAAGAAACCGTCGCACAACTAGCCCGCAAAGGGCATTGCACCAATGAACACTCACATTTGCACGGCGCTGTAGCATGAACTTTTGTGCGCCTGTTGCCCCCTTGCCCACACTGCACCCGCAATACCTGCCGGGCCTTGTGCGTGTTATGCGTTTTATCCTTATGCCTGTGGCTGTTGCACTTGTAGCGACAGTGCTGTGCCTCGCTTGCAACTCCCCAGCCATTGCCAACCCGCCGGTAAAACGCATTGGCTATCTTGAGGCTGGCCCCTTCTGGCTTTTTGACAATACTTGGAGCGCCTTTCGCGACGGCATGGGCAAACACGAAGACATGCGCTGCGAATACCCAGCAGATGCCCGCCTCAGCTCCGGCTGGCAGCCAGAGCAAATGCGCCGCCTGCCAGAACTGGCAAAACAGCTTTTGCAGCGCAAGGATCTTGACCTTGTGGTGGGCATGGGCACAGCAGCCGTAAAGGCCCTGCTTGCGGTCAACGATGGCCGCACGCCCATTTTGGGCATGGGCATGGCCGACCCCATTGCCGCTGGCATTGTCAAAAGCGCTGAAGATTCAGGCGTAGACAACTTTACCTGCCGCGTGGAGGTAGACCGCTGGTCTTCCATGTACCGCGTTTTTTACGATGTGGTACGTTTCCATAAAATGGGCATCATGTTTCAAAACAGTCAGGAGGGCCGCGTGTACGCAGCCTTGGGCGATGCTCAGGCCATTGCCTCTGAACTGGGTTTTGAGCTGGTGCTCTACGACGGGCTTTCCTCTGCCGAAAGCACCGATGAATGCCGCAAGGGCCTTGATGAACTGCACAAAAAAGGCATGGACGCTTTTTTTATCGGCCCGCTAAACTGCTTTGACATTGGCGATGCGGGCATGGCCCCGCTTCTGCAAAAGCTCAATCAGTGGAAGGTTCCCACCTTTGCGCGCGATGGCTCGGAATACGTCAAGGCCGGGGCCCTTATGGGCTTTTCTACTTGGAATTTTGGCCCCAGCGGTATTGCACTGGCCGGTCAGGCCCACGCCATACTTACTGGCACAAAACCCCGCGCCCTGCCCATGCTCGACCAGTCAGAGCCTTCCATCGCCCTCAACCTTGCCACCGCCAAGGCCATCGGCTTTGATTTTCCCTTTGACGTTCTGGTAACGGCAGACGAACTGCACGAAACCATCAGCCAGCCGCACCCCGGCACGCCTTAAGGATCACCCGTGCTCATCCGCGCCACGCGCAAACTGCGCATCAATGCCTTGCTTCTTGGCTTGGGGGTTCTGCTGGTTACCCTTGGGTTCAACGTGCTGCTTTCTGTTTCTACGCTGAATTCGCTGGCAACAGACATGGTGCTTTCTGGCTACCGTAGCGGAGCAGAACGCCTTGCCCGCGACATCGAGCGTGGCATGCGCTTTGGCAAGCCCCTGCCCTCGTTTGCGGGTATGGAAGAAATGCTGGCCGAACTGGGGCAGAGCACCGCTGGCATGCGCAGGGTGATGATTGCCGATACCAAGGGCCGTGTTCTGTATGCCCAGCCAGCTCAAGAGGCCGCCAACACGGCCCTGCCCCAGCCCGACGTATCCATAGAAGCGACAATTCAGGCAGTAACCACGGCTGAAACACCGCAGACCTCACAAAAAATCGCCTCTGGCTACCGCCTTGCCATTCCCCTGCTTTACAAAGCCCCCGTGGGCTGGCTGGTGGTAGACATTGACGGCAAGCGTATTGATGCCGCCACCGACGACTTTTTGCGCTTGTCGTCCCTTCTGCTGGGTGCGGCCTGTCTGGTGGCGGGCCTGATTCTGGCGGGCCGCCTGGGTCTGCTTACGGGCCAGCGCGCTGTGGGCATGAGCCTTTCGGGCATGACAAAAATGCTGCTGATCATCATTGGTACGGCTCAGGTACTCTACGCATGCGGCACACTGGCCCTTTTTGACACCTACGTAAAACAGGCCGTGCGCACCAAGGCCGACATTCTGGCCGAAGCCACAGGGCGCGATTTTGAATATCTTATCCACAAGGGCGTGGATATTGCCAGTCTGCGCGGCAAAGATCAGGCGCTGGAACAGTTGCTGGCCTCCAACAACGAGCTTGCCGGGGCACGGCTGATCACGCCCGACGGAGCCGCAATCGCCGCTGCTGGCACTGTGCCCAATGCCTCGCTTACTGTCGAAAAGTCGCTTAATACCTATTGGCCCAGCCGTTTTAGGCAAAAGCAAGAGGTGCTGCGCCTGCAACTGGCCTTGCAGCCCCATGCCATCACCACACGTATTTCAGCACTGGCTCTCGATCTGGGTGCATCCCTGCTTATCAGCTTTTTACTGCTGCTAGAGCTCTCCAAACTGCTGGGCCTTATTGCGCAGCGCACACTGCCCAACGATACCGCTGTGGCGGCCCTTGAGGGCACGCACCGCTCGCGGGCTGTTCAAGCCTTGCGGGCCGCAGGATTTATGTTCTTTTTGGGTTACGACATGGGCATATCGTTTATTCCGCTGTTGGCCCGACAGTTGTATGAGCCCTTTTTGGGCCTGAGCCGCGAAGTGGTCATTGGACTGCCCATTTCGGCAGAGATGATCAGCGCCGGGGTGGCCCTGCTGTTTTCTGGCGGATTTTCACTGCGCTATGGCTGGCAAAAAGTTTTTGCCGCCGGAACACTGGCCTCGGCACTGGGGCTGCTGCTGGGCAGCATGGCCACAGGTCTGCCCCTGCTGATTCTGGGCCGCGTGGCCACAGGTTTTGGCTTTGGGCTGGTACTTATGGCCGGGCAAATTGGCACCTTGGGCAAGGCCAATGCCGGGGCGGGCCTTACCAGCGTATTTGCGGGGATTTTTTCGGGCAGTATTTGCGGCTCTGCCGCTGGGGCCATGCTGGCCGACCACATTTCGTTTCAGGCTGTACTTGGCACGGCTGCTTGCACCATATTGCTGGCACTGTTTACCGTTATGCTTGGCAAGGAATCTGCGGAAGAAGCCGCACAAAGTGCGGCCCAAAAGGGCACACCAGCTCAGGGGCACATGTTTTCGGGCTGTTTGCAGCTACTGCAAGACCCGCGCATGCACCTTGTGCTGTGGCTGGTGGGCATACCAGCCGCCATGTGCCTGACCGGATTTTTGCACTATCTGCTGCCGCTTAGGCTGGCAAACGCCCACGTAGACCAGTCGGACATTGGCCGCATCTTTATGCTGTATGGTTTGTGTTTTATCACGGCGGGGCCGCTGCTCGGCAGGTGGATAGACCACAGAAAGGACAAATCCCTGTTCCTGACCCTTACGGGCCTGCTCTCTGGCATTACCCTGCTGGTAGCGGCAAAGGCCACAAGCTTGGCCGGGGCAGCGGCTGCGGTCATAGTATTGGGGCTGGCGCAGTGTCTGGCGGCTCCGGCCTCCATGATCTGCATTCTTACGCTGGCCTCAGCCCAAAAACTTGGCAGGGAAAAAACCGCCTCTGTGTACCGTGGGCTTGAACGAATGGGGCAGGTGGCCGGGCCGGTAATATTTGGCCTTGCTATCAGCTTTATGACCTCGGCCACAGCCCTGCTGCTCATGGGCGGCATTATCTGCGGGCTGGCCTTGCTGTTCCACCTGCTGTGGCGGGCCAGCAAGACAAAGAGCTGACCCCAAGGCTACCCAATGCGCGGCGCGGTACGGCCCGCTGACTGGCAGACGTGTACAGGCTAAGCGCTGGCCAGTGCGTTTTTATGAATGGCGGAATTGCCGCTGTCCAGCTCTCTGTCGCAGTCGCAGCCCTGCCTGCTTACAGAGCGGCTTGCCGACGGACATGCCCGCGAGCTGCTAAACGAACTGCTCAACGAGCTTACAAGGCTGCGCAGTTCGGGCATGGCTGGGTCAGCCAAGCCGCCGGGCAAGAACCACGACAAAATTTCGTAATAATCTTCGGCAACCACCAGCGGCCCCACCTTTTGGGTAAAGTTGCGAAATTCCGCTTCGGTAGGATAGCTAAAGTATTGCCGCCCCTCTGCGCTCTGCACGCAGGTTGAAAGCTCGCGCCCCGATTCCAGCACCGACAGGTGGCGCAGCAGGGTATCTATGCCCGCAAAGTAGGTGTGCACAAAGTTCCACAGCAGTGAGCGCCCATAGGCAATGGGCCACCAGCCAATCTCTACGATGGGGCCCGTATCCAGCCCCGCATCCAGATGAAACAGCGTACAGCCAGAGCGGGCGTGGCCGTGTTCCATAGCGCGGAAGGGGCTGCACAGGCCTTGCAGGTCGGGCAAGGCGCCGGGGTGCATGCCGTAGGTTCCAAGACGGGGAATATCAATGACTTCTTGTGGAATAACATAGTCATACCGGCATGATATAATCACATCCGGCGCAAGCTCACGCATACGCTGCCGCGATTGGGCAGACTTCATGGGGCCCCACTGCTCCATGGGGATATTATGGCGCTGTTGCAGGCCAAGGTAGGTCTGGCATGGTGCGGCATTGCCCTGCGGAAAGCGTGCCTCCAGCCACGGCAAAATGTGCTCTAGCACCATGTTGCGCTCGTGCGCCACAAGGCTTGCCGCATAGGCATTGCTGCACTCGGCATCAAGCACATAGTCCGAAAGAACCACAAAAACTTCATGCCGGTCAATGAGCCCCGTCAGCAGTCTGTTAAGGGCAACGCATCCGGCAAGGTCTTTCTTGGCACAAACAACAATCTTCACGGTGTATCCTTTAGTGAAACATTGCTGTGCATGCTACGCCGCAACTTTCGGTATGAAAAGAAAAAAACGTCAACCTTATATGCGCTGCCCCGGCTACTCTACAGCAAAATTAAAATAGGTATCGGGATAGGGTTCGCCTTTAAGGGTATAGTGCCACCACTCTTCGTCATAACGCTTGAAACCGGCATTTTCCATAAGCCCCAGCAATACCAGCCTGTTGGCCTCCTGCTGTGGGGTCATGCCCTTGGCCCCGTGGTGCGAGGCCGCGCCAAAAAAGTCAAAGGGCGTGCCCATGTCCAGTTCTTTGCCGCTTTGCCTATCTACCAAGGTAAGGTCTACCGTGCTGCCCCGCGAATGTCCCGAACGGGTGGCAATATAGCCAAGGTCAAAAACACGGGCCTTGTCCACCTGCGGATAAAAAATGGGCTTCATGCGAATATCGGCGGCATCCTTGCCCCAGCGCACAAAATGGTCCACCGCCACTTGGGGCCGGTAGGCATCAAAAATTTTAAAAACATACCCCTTTTGTTCAGCCGCCGAGGCTGCCGCACACAGGGCCTTGGCCGCTGGTTCGCTCAATATGGCCTGCGGGGCCGCATAGCCGTCAATGCGCTTGCCCACAAAATTGTAGGTTGAAAAATAGCGAATTTCCAAAATCACATTTGCACACATATCGGTCACGTGCACAAAGCCCTCGCGCCCGGCTGCACGGGTCTGTATGGGCAGCAACAGTGCCAAAGCCAAAACAAAACCCGGCAATAAACCAGAAAAATTGCACTTACGGCTCGCACACATGGGCAACTCCCCTTGTTTTTCAACAGGACATGAACGTATATATTGCAACATTTCCATTGCATCCTATAATTGTCAGCGCGTCAATGTGCGGCTTTTGACCTTTTGCCTTCAAGTAGGCATAATTACCAGATGAACACCAATAAACCATGGAGCACAGCATGAAACTGCTGGAAAAAGCCCGCGCAGCCGGTTGAGCTGCCAAGCTGGCTCCAGGGGCCCTGGAGCGACTTTTGCGCGGTTTGCCTTCTGATACGCGCCCTGACCTTGAGGCCAGGGTTCTGGCTGGTCGCGCCCGGAACGAAGACGCCGTTGTGCTCACGGTTCCCCCCGGCTGCGCCTTGGTGCAGACCGTGGATATTCTTGCGCCTATCGTCAACGATGCCTTTGCCTTTGGCCGCATAGCGGCAGCCAACGCGCTTTCGGATGTGTACGCTATGGGCGGCCAGCCGTGGAGCGCCATGAACGTGGCCTTTTTTCCGCAGGCGCTGGCAGAAGACGACCCACAAGGCATACTGGAAAATATCTTGCGCGGCGGCCTTGATGCCATGAACGAAGCCGGGGCGGTTCTGGCGGGCGGGCATACGGTGCAGGACGACGAACTCAAATACGGGCTGGCTGTTACGGGCATCATCGACCCCGCGCACATGGCCCGAAACGATGGCCTTAAGCCCGGCCACAAGCTGCTGCTCACCAAACCCCTTGGCACGGGTGTGCTCTCTACCGCCGTAAAGGCCCGCTGGGATTATGCGGAGGAAAGCGAGGCCGAGGTTACGCGCTGGTGCTCGCGCCTCAACAGTGTGGCCGGTGCTGTGGTGCGTGATCTTAAAATTGCAGCAGCAACAGATATTACAGGCTTTGGCCTTGGCGGCCACGCCTTGGAGATGGCTCTTGCCTCAAATGTTACCGTGGTGCTGCAAGCCGAAGCCCTGCCCCTTATGCCCCATGCGCTGGAATACGCGCGCGACGGGCTCATTCCCGCTGGCAGCCATTTGAACAAAAAATACTGGGCCTGCTCTACCCGCGTGGCAGAGGGCGTGGACGAAGCCCTGACAAGCTTGGCCTTTGACGCCCAGACATCAGGCGGGCTTTTGCTGGCCGTGCCGCCAGAACAGGTGGCCGAGGCCTGTGCCATGCTGCTGGCTGGGGGCGACATGGCCTGCGAAGTGGGCGAAGTAATAGAAGCTGAGGCAGATGGCACGGCCCTTATTTTGCGCTGATATTGCCCCAACAGGGTGCAGTCCGTTTTAGATTTTTTGTGGGGCAATCTCACCCCCCGCCAGCCATGGGCCGGGGCCGCATGTATTTTTTTTAACATTATGGCTTGCCCAATCGGCATTACGACTTATCTAAACCAAAGATTTTGGGCAAATGCCTGCCCGCCCGGTAGAGCAGCCGCAACCGCGCCCGAAAATGGAGAGCCCTCGCGGCTTGCAGCCCACCGGCAAGTGTGCTATGGAAACACGCTTTGCGAGAGTGGCGGAATTGGTAGACGCACTGGACTTAGAATCCAGCACCTATGGTATGGGGGTTCAAGTCCCCCCTCTCGCACCAACTACCTCACCAGAAAAGGAGTCCCTCGTGGAATATAGCGCAGAAGACATTTCGCCGGTTAGAAAAAAGGTCGTCATCACCACCGAAGCCCAGGAAGTGGAAGCAGCCATCATGGGCGCTGTGGCGCTGTACAAAACTTCGGTGCAGCTGGACGGATTCCGCAAGGGCAAGGTTCCGGCGTCGGTCATCGAGCAGCGCTTCCGCGATAAAATTTACGAAGAAGCCCGTCAGGACCTCATCAACGTGCACATCAACGATGTGATGCAGAAGCTCGACGTTTCGCCCCTCGCCGGTGTGGATGTTGACGCCAAGGGCACGTTTGAACGCGGTCAGGGCTATGTGTACAGCGTTGAATTTGAAATGCTGCCCAAGTTCACCCTGCCTGCCTACGAAGGCATGGAAGTGGAACAGGAAAAAGTGGTTGTGGACGAAAAGGAAGTGCAGGAAGTACTCGACCGTATTCGCCGCGACCGCGCCCAGCTTGTGCCCGTTGAAGGCTCTGGCCCCGCCGTGGACGGTCAGGTTGCCACCATCGACTTTGCCGCTTTTGAAAACGGCGAGCCCCTTGAAGGCGTAAAGGCCGAAAGCTTTGATCTGGCCCTTGGCGAACGTCAGGCCCTTGAAGATTTTGAAGCTCTGGTCAAGACCATCCGCTACGGCGAAGAAGGCGAAGGCCAAATAACCTTCCCCGAAGATTTTCTTGCCAAAGATCTTGCTGGCAAAACCGTCACCATGCGGGTGCGCGTGCACGCCATCAAGGAACGCAAGCTGCCCGAACTCAACGACGAGCTCGCCAAGACCGTGGGCCTTGAAAGCGTTGAAAAGCTGCGTGAAGCCATCACCGGCAGCTACACCCAGAGCCGCGCCAACCTCAACAAGAGCGCCGCGCAGAAGACCCTGCTCGACCGCCTGTTGAAGATGGTTGAATTTGAACTGCCCCCCAGCCTTGTTGAAACTCAGGAGCGCACGCTGCTGGGCGATATGGCTGCCCGCATTGAGCGTCAGGGCCGCAGCCTTGATTCGCTCGGCAAGAGCATGGACGAACTGCGCGCCGAAGTTAAGCCCCAGTCTGAAGAGCTGGCCCGCTCGCAGGTTCTGCTGCTCAGCATTGCCAAAAAAGAAGGTCTTGACGTTACCGACAATGAGGTCAACACTCAGATCTACCAGATGAGCATGCGCACTGGCGAAGACTTCAAGACCCTGCGTGAAAGCTACGAGCGTTCGGGCATGATCTTTGTTCTGCGTGACCGTATGCTGGCCGACAAGGCCATGGATCTGATTTACGCCAAGTCCAAGGTGACCGAAGTGGAACCCAAGGCCCCGGCAGCGGGAGCCGAGGGTGACGCCGAGCCGGGCGCACCCGCCAGCGCTCAGGACTAACTGAAGTATAAGGGAGGCGGCCTTAAGGCCGCCTTTTGGTTTTATTTTGCGGCCCCGCCGCAGCAACCGGCCCACACGCCGCGCCAAGAGGCTTATATGTCGCTTGTCCCCATGGTTATTGAAACCACCGGCCGCTCTGAGCGGGCCTATGATATTTACTCGCGCCTGCTCAAAGACCGCATTGTTCTGCTAAGCTCAGAGGTCAACGACGCGGTCGCTTCCCTCATTTGCGCCCAGCTGCTTTTTCTTGAATCGCAAGACCCGGAAAAAGAAATCTACCTCTACATCAACTCTCCCGGCGGCTCTGTTACCGCCGGGCTTGCCATTTACGACACCATGCGCTTTATCACCTCGCCGGTGGCCACCGTGTGCATGGGCCGTGCCGCAAGCATGGGTGCCTTTTTGCTGGCCGCTGGCAAGCCTGGCATGCGTTTTGCTTTGCCCAATAGCCAGATCATGATTCACCAGCCTTCGGGCGGTTTTCAGGGTCAGGCCACCGATATTGAAATCCACGCGCGCGAGGTGCTGCGCCTCAAGGAACGCCTCAACCGCATGCTGGCCGACAATACTGGCCGTCCCTACAAGGATATAGTCAAGGCTACCGAACGCGATAACTTTTTGACTCCTGAAGAAGCCAAAGAACTCGGCATTATTGACCGAGTGCTTGTCTCGCGTAGCGAGATGGCTCAGGAAAAGAGCGAATAATATGGCCAAGAACGATAAACCCACGGTGAGCGAACCCCTGCGCTGCTCCTTTTGCGGACGCAGCGAGCTTGAAGTTCGCAATCTCATCGTGCAGGACGGCGCAAGCATTTGCGACAAGTGCGTCAAAGCCTGCAACGAAATTATCGCCCGCGACCAGATGGAAAGCCCGCAGAGTGAAGAACGCCTTCTTTCGCCCCAAGAGATCAAGGACCGCCTTGACCAGTACGTTATCGGGCAGAACGAAGCCAAAAAAATTCTTTCTGTGGCGGTGCACAACCACTACAAGCGCGTGTTTTACGCCAGTGCTCTGGGCGACGATGTGGAGCTTGAAAAAAGCAACATCCTGCTTGTGGGCCCCTCTGGCAGCGGTAAAACCCTGCTTGCCAAAACTTTGGCTCGCGTGCTGCGCGTGCCCTTTGCCATAGCCGATGCCACCACACTGACAGAAGCTGGCTACGTGGGTGAGGATGTGGAAAACATCCTTGTGCAGCTGCTGCAAAATGCGGACTACGACCTCGAATCCGCCAGCAAGGGCATCATCTACATTGACGAAATTGACAAGATTTCGCGCAAGGGCGATGGCCCCTCTATCACCCGCGACGTTTCAGGCGAAGGCGTGCAGCAGGCACTGCTCAAGATCATCGAAGGCACAGAGGCCAATATTCCTCCCAAGGGCGGGCGCAAGCACCCCCAGCAGGAATTTATCCGCATGAACACGAGCAACATTCTGTTCATCGTGGGCGGCGCCTTTGTGGGCCTCGACAAGATCGTGGGCGGCCGTATGAGCGGCGGTGCCATGGGCTTTGGTGCCAAGATGCGTGCCAGCAAAGATCTGCCGCTTGGCGAACTGCTCGACCGCATCCACCCGCAGGATCTGGTGAAGTTCGGCCTTATCCCCGAATTTGTGGGCCGTATACCGATCATCACCCATGTGGACGAACTGGACGAACCCGATCTGGTGCGCATTCTTACCGAACCCAAAAATGCCTTGGTGCGTCAGTACCAAAAGCTGTTTGGGCTTGAGAATGTTGACCTACGCTTTACGCCCAACGCCCTCAAGGCCATTGCCTCCAAAGCCATTGAACGCAAAACGGGCGCACGCGGGCTGCGCAACGTGATGGAGCGCATCATGCTCGACATCATGTTCAAGCTGCCCTCCATGCCCAATGTGCGCGAATGCCTGATCAATCAGGCTGTTATAGATAAGGGCAAGGAGCCCGTGCTGCTGTTTGGCGACAAGGCCGACAGCGCAGACGCCAAGTCCCAAGCCGGGGGCGACAAGGCCTCTTAGGCCGCAGCCGCTGGCTTGCCCTGCCGCACCCCAAGCGGTCAGGCTGTCAGGCTCCGTGCGGATTTTACATCCGCGCTGCGAAGTGATTGCAGGGCGAACCTGCTGCAAAGATTGCAACCGCAAGGCTGCAAAAAGCAGCACAATGCTTCGCCATAACGCAGACACTTCAAAGTCAAAATGCTCTATGTTCTGCCGGGCGGCGTTGACCGCCGTCCGGCTTTTTTTCAGGGGAAAATTATGACAGACGACATGCGCGGCTCAGACACTTACCTCGAACTGCCCATCATGCCTTTGCGCGAGGTGGTCATGTTCCCCCGCTCCATCATGCCTCTCTTTGTGGGCCGGGAAGCCTCCATCAAGGCCATTGAAGCCGCTCAGGCCACCTACAGCAAGCAGATTTTTCTGGTGGCCCAACGCGAGCCAGAACTGGAAAAGCCCGACGCACAAGACCTTTCGCCTGTGGGCGTGGTCAGCAAGGTGCTTCAGATGCTGCGCCTGCCCGACGGAACCATCAAGGTTCTGTTTGAGGGCGTGTACCGCGCCACGTGGGAAGACCTGCACGAAGACGATCAGTGCGCCATGGTGAGCGTGCGCCGCCGCGCCGACAAGCAGAGCCGCCCCGAAGAGCGCGAGGCCCTCGTGCGCGCCGTGCACGAGGCTCTTGAAGAATACGGCAAAAACAACAAAAAAATTTCGCAAGAGGCCGTGCTCTCCATTCTTGCGCTGCAAGAAATCGGCCCCCTTGCCGACGCCATCATTCCGCACCTCAAGGTTGATTACCGCAAAAAGCAGGAAGCCCTTGAAATCGACGACGCCACCCAGCGCCTTGAGCTTGCCTATGAGCTTTTGCAGGGCGAGGTGGCCCTTGCCACGGTTGAAAAGCGCATCAAAAACCGTGTTAAGGTGCAGATGGAGCGCAACCAGCGCGAGTACTACCTCAACGAGCAGATCAAGGCCATCAACAAGGAAATGGGGCGTGATGACGACCCACAGGCCGAAGTTGACGAAATTGAGCAAAAGCTCAAGGCCCGCGACATGCCAGAAGAAGCGCGCGAAAAGGCTCTTTCCGAAGCCCGCAAGCTGCGCAGCATGCCGCCCTCTGCGGCAGAATACACGGTTGTGCGCAACTATGTAGACTGGATTCTTGACCTGCCCTGGAACGACCTCAAGCAGATCGACATTGACCTTGAAAAGGCCCGTGCCATTCTCGACGGCGACCACTACGGCCTTGAAAAGCCCAAGGAACGCATCCTCGAATACCTTGCGGTGCAAAAGCTCTCGCAGGGGCTCAAGGGCCCCATTCTGTGCCTTGTTGGCCCCCCCGGCGTGGGTAAAACCTCGCTTGCCAAGTCAGTGGCCCGCGCCACTGGGCGTGATTTTGTGCGCCTTTCGCTTGGCGGCGTGCGCGACGAAGCCGAAATTCGTGGTCACCGCCGCACCTATGTGGGCGCGCTGCCGGGCAAGATCATCCAGTCCCTCAAGCGGGTAAAGTTCAACAACCCCCTCTTTTGTCTGGATGAAGTGGACAAGATGACATCCGACTACCGTGGCGACCCGGCCTCGGCCCTGCTGGAAGTGCTTGACCCGGAACAGAATAATACCTTCATGGATCACTACCTTGATCTGGAGTATGATCTTTCCAAAATCTTTTTCATCACCACGGCCAACTCGCTGCACTCCATACCAGTGCCGCTGCTTGACCGCATGGAAATAATCGAGCTTAACAGCTACCTTGAAACAGAAAAACGGCACATTGCCCGCCGTTTTCTGCTGCCCCGCCAGCGCGAAGAGCACGGCCTCAAGGAAGGCAACATCCGCGTGTCGGACAATGCCATACTTGAGCTCATCCGCTCCTACACGCGTGAGGCTGGCGTGCGTAACCTTGAGCGCGAAATTGCCGCCCTGTGCCGCAAAACTGCCATCAAGCTAGTGGAAGACGACGATACGGAAAAGTGCGTGAGCATTTCGCGGCAGAGCCTGCCCTCTATGCTTGGCGTGAAAAAATACCGTCACGACGAGCGCGAAACCGAACCACAGGTGGGCGTGTGCGCTGGCCTTGCCTATAACCAGCGCGGCGGCGAAATTCTGCTGGTCGAAACCAGCCTTATGGCCGGTTCTGGCCATGTGGTTACTACCGGCCAGTTGGGCGAGGTTATGACCGAATCGGCCAAGGCGGCGCTTTCCTACGTGCGCTCGCGGGCCGAGGTGCTGGGCCTTGATACGCGCTTCCACCGCAAGGTAGACATCCACGTGCACGTTCCTGCGGGCGCAACCCCTAAGGACGGCCCCTCTGCGGGCATTACCCTTGCCACCTCCATCACCTCTGCATTGCTGGGTATTCCCGTGCGCAACGATGTGGCCATGACGGGCGAAATTTCGCTGCGTGGCCGGGTGCTGCCCATCGGCGGTCTGCGCGAAAAGCTGCTGGCCGCACGCCGTAGCGGCATCAAAAAGGTGATTATGCCCCATGACAACGAAAAAGACCTCAAGGAAGTGCCGGACGAAGTGCTGCGCGACCTCGAAATAGTCTTTGTTGACCATGTGGACGAAGTGCTGCCACAGGCGCTTGCCGCCTCAGCCGAAGAAATATTCTCCGGCAGGGCCACGGCCCAGCCCATCTGCCGCACCCTGCGCCCTGAAAAGCACGAGGACGGCAACAGCCAACCCGCACAGTAAGCAAGAATATAGCTGATAAATAAGGGAGCCAATGGCTCCCTTTTTTGTGGCCCGCTGTGGGCTGAAAGTATTGTGCTGACGTTATGGCCTGGAGCGTGCAGAGGCTCAGGGCTGTACTTCGCGGCTTTCAGCCGCAACCTTGCGCAGCAACGATTCCATGTTGGCTACAGAGGTGAGGCGCATAGCGCCGTTGACAGAGGTTACACGGCCCGTAACATCATAAGATTCGCCGTTGCCGCCATCGTGCACCACAAAGGGCACAAGCCATGCCTCACCGTCACGTCGGGCCTGACCCACATTTTTGATTTCCTTGCGCCCGGTGGAGGCATCGGCAAACAGCGGGGCAAGCAAACCCTGCGATGCCGTGGCAGAGGGCTTTTTGCCCGCAAATGCGCCGGAAGAAATACCATTGAGCACAAAAGAGCGCGTTTCGTTGAGCAGCAACGAGCGCACGCTGCCCTCTTTGGAAGCGGCCTGAGTAAACAGCAGGGCAACCATGGGCGGCAGGTCTTTTGCCGCTTCGGGGTCTTGAGCGCGGCGCACAAAGAGATTCAGGGCCTGCTCAAGAATGGCGTCCACATCCACCTGTTTTTCAAAGGCGGCCACGTCAGATTTGTCCACGGCACTGCCCGCCTCCAGTATGCACTGGCGCGGGTCGGCGGTGGCAAATGCAAAACCTGCCTGCATCACCATGGCTGCCAACAGCAGCACGCTTGCCCCGCAACGCCCCAGTGCATACTGGAGGCGGGCAACGGCTCCACCATTAACAGCCCTTGCGCAGGGCAGCCCCAAAAATTTCAGCATATTTCCTCCGGCAGTTGGCCCTTGAGCACAAGGGGCAGCCCGCAGCTTACAAACAGTACGGTGTCGCACACACGGGCCAATGCCTGATTGGCAAGGCCCAGCGTATCCTGAAAGCGTCGGCCAAGGCTCGACATGGCAACCATGCCAAGGCCCGCCTCCACGCTTACCAGCGCAAGCGGCAGCGGATATTTGGCTATAACAGCCGCCAGTGCGTCCACGCGGTCAAGAATGTCCTTTTCTGTCATATCTGCGCCCATAAGGTTGGCCACCCACAGGCTCGCACAGTCAAACAGCACAACGCCGGGATTGCCAGCGCCGCAGCCAGCCAAAGCACCAGCCGCAACATCGGCCAAGATGGCCGCAGGGTCAAGCGGCTCCTCGCGGCACAGCCAGCCGCTGCCGCGCTCTGCCTTGTGGCGGGCAATGCGGGCGGCCATTTCATCATCGTCTGCCCGGCCTGTGGCAAGGTACAGACGCTGGGGTGCTTGCACCTCGGCCCAACGCTGGGCCATGCCGCTTTTGCCGCTACGCGTGCCGCCCACAAACAAAATGGCCCTGCCCATTACGGCTGCCCCATGCGGGCGGCAGGTGCGCGTTCGGCTGCGCCCTGTGCGCCTTGCCCCGGCAATGCCGGAACAGATTGCGGCGGGGCCAGTCCGGGTGATGCCAGTCCGGGTGATGTTAGTGCAGGTGACGGCTGCGAGGGCGAGGTCAACGAAGGCGAAGTTTGCACATGCGCTCCACCTGCCGCGCCGTTTTGCGCCGCGCCCAAGGGAGCACCCTGCGACATCGGAGCCGACTGCGGCTGAGGGGCCGTGCCTGTGCCTGCCTGAGCGCTGCGCCTTGCCAGATCGCGCAAAATACCAGCCGCAGCCTGTACAGAGGCCAAGGCCTGTGGGTCGGTACGCAAACGGCGGTCAACCCATTGGGCCACAAACAGCAGCGAATCGTCGTCCAGCGCCTGCCCGCCGCCCTGACGGATGGCCGCCACAAGGGTGCGCTGCAAGGCTGCGCGTTCTTCAAGCGCACGGC
>CAYPRZ010000057.1:0-15599 GCA_964413315.1 uncultured Desulfovibrio sp.
GGTGAACCTGTGGCCCCACGGCTGGAGGACGCCTACATGAGCGCCGTGGGCGGCATAAACCAGAGCCCCTCGCCCTACGGCAAGCTGCATGTGGGCCACAACGGCGGGGCTGCGCCAGATAATTCCCAGACCCCAGCCGCGCCCACGTTTGTTGCATCTTCTACAGCTTCTGCCCCTGTATATTCCATTTCTGCCCGCAACCTTACCAAGCAGTTTGGGGCCTTTGTGGCGGCGCGCGATATTTCTTTTGACGTGCGCCCCGGCGAAATTTTTGGCCTGCTTGGTCCCAACGGTGCGGGCAAATCCACCACCTTCCGCATGCTGTGCGGGCTTTCGCGGCCAACGGCGGGCAGCTGCTCTGTGGACGGCGTTGACCTTTTGCGTGCGGGCAGCGAGGCCCGTTCGCGCCTTGGCTATATGGCCCAGAAATTTTCGCTGTACCCGGATATTCCTGTGCGCGAAAATATCACCATATTTGCCGAGCTGTATGGGCTGAGCAAGGAGCGCCGCGATGTGCTGCTGCCCGGTCTGGCCGAAGCCCTAGAGTTGCAGCCCTACCTGCGCAGCCGCACGGGCTCATTGCCGCTGGGGCAAAAGCAGCGGCTGGCCCTTTTGTGCGCCACCCTGCACGAACCGCCTGTGCTCTTTCTTGACGAACCCACCTCTGGCGTGGACGCACGCACCCGCCGGGATTTCTGGAAGCATATTTCAGCCATGACCACCGCAGGGGCCGCCGTGCTTGTTACAACCCATTTTATGGAAGAGGCCGAATACTGCGACCGCATCGCCCTTATCTATCGCGGGGCCATGATCAGCATGGGTACGCCCGACGAGCTCAAGGCCTCGTGCACCGAGGTGGAAGACCCAACGCTTGAAGAAGCCTTTATTGCCAGCATTGAAAAGTACGACAGGGATCACCCCCAGTAAAACAGTAGAACAGTAGAACAGGTGGAAGCCCATTGTTGCGGCGCAGAACACACAACCGGCAGTCATCATGCAACGCAGTATCTGGATACGACAGCTATTTGCCCTAGTAGGCAAAGAATTTCAGCAGATTGTGCGCGATCCCTCGTCCTATCTTGTGGCCGGGGTTTTGCCCTTTATCTTTCTGTTGCTCTTTGGCTACGGCATCACGCTGGATGCGGGCGTGCTGCGGCTGGCCGTGCTGGACCAGAGCGGCGGGCGGCACGCCCTGAGCCTTGCGGCTGATTTTGCGCACTCCCCATGGTTTGCCACGCGGCCCGTGGGCACAATGGCCGAAGCCGGGCGCTTGATGCGCGATTCTGCCGTGCAGGGTATTTTGGTGATCCAGCAGGATTTTGACGAGCAACTGGCCCGTGGCAGCGCAGGTTCCGTGCAGATTCTGGTGGACGGTTCGGAACCCAATACAGCCCAGTATATCCAGAATTACAGTCAGGGGCTGATCATGTCGTGGCAGCGCACGGCCCTGCCGGGCGGCACTGCCGCAGCCCTGCCCATCAATATTCAGCCGCGTTTCTGGTACAATCCGGCTGCCAAGAGTGTGCAGTTTCTTGTGCCGGGGGCCATCACGGTCATTATGACCCTTATCGGAACCTTGCTCACTTCGCTGGTATTTGCCCGCGAATGGGAGCGCGGAACCATGGAAGCCATGTTTGCCACGCCAGTAAGCCGCATGCAGCTGCTGCTGGGCAAGCTTATTCCGTATTTTTGCATGGGTATGTTCAGTATGGCCCTGTGCGCCGTGGCGGCGGTAACACTGTTTGCCGTGCCGTTTCGCGGGTCGTTGTGGGTGCTTGTGCTTTTGTCGTCCGTATTCATGTTGAGCGCGCTTGGGCAGGGGCTGCTGATTTCCGTAACCCTGCGCGGGCAGCTGGTGGCGGCAGAGGCTGGCCTGTTTTCCGGCTTTTTGCCCGCCTTGCTGCTCTCTGGCTTTGTGTTTGACATCAACAGCATGCCGCCAGTGCTTCAGGCACTCACCCGGCTGTTGCCCGCCAGCTATTTCAATACCTGTCTGCGCACCATATTTTTGACCGGCGACGTGTGGGCGGTGTTTGGCCCAAGCCTGATCTTTATGGGCTTGCTAGCCTCGGTGCTGCTGGGGCTGGTGTACCGTAACCTTGTCAAAAGGCTGGATCCGTAATGGCAAGGCTAACTCTGCCCCGGCTCAACCTGCGGCGTATGGCTATCATTGTGCGCAAGGAACTGCTGGTTTTGTTGTGCAACAAGGTGTCGCGCATGCTCATCATTGTGCCGCCGCTCATGCAGATTGTTATTTTTGGCTGGGCGGCCACCATGGAGGTGCGCAATGTGGATGTGGCCGTGCTCAACCACGACAGCGGCAACTGGAGCCGCGAGGTTGTGCGCAGGTTGCAGGGCTCGCACACCTTTCGCAGTGTGACGTTTTTGAATGGTGAGGCGGATATTCGCCCCGTCATTGAGCGGCAACAGGCCCTGTTTGTAGTGGTTTTTGACGAAGAGTTCTCTCGCCGCATTGATGCGGGCACGCCCGCACAGATGCAGGTGATACTTGACGGTAGGCGATCCAATGCGGCGCAGATTGCCTCGTATTACCTTGAAACCATTGTGCGCGGCGTTAGGGAATCCACGGTCATGGGGCGGGCGGCACTAGCGGCTGCGGCCAGTTCGCCACTGCTGGATGTGCGTGTGCGGTGCTGGTTTAACCCCAATCTGGAATTTCAGTGGTTCTTTTTACCAAATCTTATTGGCATGTTAAGCTTTATGCTTGGGCTGGTGGTAACGGGGCTTTCTGTAGCGCGTGAGCGCGAGGTGGGTACGTTTGACCAACTGCTTGTTTCGCCCGCCACACCCACAGAAATTGCCCTCGCCAAGCTCATTCCGGGGTGTCTTGTTGGGCTGGTGCACGGAACCATTTTTTTGCTCATATCTGTTCTTGGCTTTGGCGTGCCCTTTACCGGCTCACTTGTGCTGCTGTATGTGGCCATGCTGGTTTTTGCCATGGCTTCGGGCGGCATTGGGCTTATGGTGTCTTCGCTTTCTGCCACGCAGCAGCAGGCCTTTTTGGGGGCCTTTACCGTGGGGGTGCCGTGCATTCTTATTTCCGGCGCGGTCACGCCAGTCATCAACATGCCGCCTTTTTTGCAATACGCCAGCCAGCTCAACCCCATGCGGCACTTCACGGCCATTGTGCAGGGGGTGTTTCTTAAGGATATTACCGTGGCGGCGGCAGCCGTGAACCTCGGCAAGATCGCCTGCATCAGCATGGTGGCCGTGGGCGTTGCCGTGTGGATGTTCAAGCGCAAGGCCTGATCAATTTTGGCCTGATCATTTTGGCCTGATCATTTGGGCCTGATCGGCACAGGGCGTGCCGCAGGGGGGGCGGGCGGTAAACCTTGTCCTACGCGGCAGGCACAATGGGCCAAAGGTTAGTCTTCGTGCTTGGGTGGTTCTGCCTGATGCTCTATTTTTTGTGCATCCTGCGTGGCCAGCGGCGCAAATTGTACAGATTGCGGCACAGGCTGACCCGGCAGAGGCGTATGCCCCAATAGTGGTGTGGGCTTTTTTACCGCAGAAACACCAGCTCTGGGTACGCGGTGGGCCCTGCCCACAATAAGCGCGATAACTACGATGGAATAGAGGTAACCAGTAAAACCTACAAGCACCGTGGCATTTTTGGCCAGCCATGTTTTAGGCGTGATGTCGCCGTAGCCGATGGTAAGAATGGTCACATAGCTGAAGTAGAACAGATCATTGATGGATTGATCGCCTGGGCCAAGACCGCGAAAAGAATCTGGCTGAATGAATTCGATGGTTAAAAACAGAAAATAGCCGCAATAGCCAATGAGCAGCAGACCGCACACCGCCGCATACACCATCTTGATGGTGAACATTTTGGCGTGCGCGATCTGGCGAAATACCTCAAACATGATGCTGCCAAAGAAAAACAGGTAGAACAGCAGCATTTCCACTTTCAGGCTTTTGACAAAAATTAGATCAAGGGCTCTGGCAGCAATGAGCAGCCCGCCCACAAAGAGGGCGAAGCGCAGCAGGCGCGGCCTGTTGTCGAACAGAACCAGAGCCGCAAGCAGCTGGATGGGCAGGTAGATGGCCTGCGCATAGCCCCGGTAGATGTTGTCGGGGAACAGCATGTTTAGAATGAAGATGCACCACAACGACACCATGAGCAGTTCAAAACGGATTTCATAAAGATGCGCGCGCAGTGCGTGTATTTTTAGCATATGGCCCTCACCCTTCCATAATACAGGCATGCCCATACTCCGGCAAGGGGCTGGGCGGCTGCCGCACACTGCCTGTCGCATGGTGTTTGGCGCATGGTGTTTGGCGCACGATTTCTGCCTTGTGGACAGCGGGGCGGCTGCGCCGTACAGTACGCAGATAGATGACAACTGATGGAGAAAACTATGCGTAAAAGCCTTTGCCGTGGTGCTTTGCGGGCCCTGCCCCTGCTTGTGCTGGCTGTTTTTATGGCCGTGCAGGCTCAGGCCGTACCCCTTACCACAAAATATTACAGTCTTGATCTGCCCGCCGACTGGGTGGTAGTGAGCGGCCCGGTCAAGGTGCAGGAAGCCATTCAGGTTGTGATGGGGCAAAAAGACCACAAAAGCTCGGCCATGATCATTGTGGGGCCAGCTAACGCTGGCGAGGCGGAACAGGCAGCCAAGGGCAATTCGCAGCGGCTGGGCGGCACTGCGCCAGTTTTGCGCAACGGCCAGTGGGAATTTACCTTTGAGCAAAAGGGCGTGAAGGGCTACGGCGTGGTGCGCGAGGACACACAATCCAAGCTTTTGCTCATGCTTGTGGTTAGCGGCGACCTGCGCATGGCCAACTTTGTGTACAACCTGCGCGGGCCTTACAAGTCCTTGATGCCACAGCAGCCGCAGTTGTCGAAGTAGCCGTAACTTTGTAGTTACACCTGCCCTGATTTTTTGCATCCACTGTTTGGGTCGTCCATTGGGCGGCCCATTTTTGTTGCCCGGTCATTGGGCTCTACCTCAAAGACGGGGCATAGCGTCCCCTGAAAAAAGGCCAAAAAAAAGGACTTGCGGATTTCTCCGTAAGTCCTTTGATTCTTTGTGGAGCCCTTGAGCAGGATTGAACTGCTGACCTCATCCTTACCAAGGATGCACTCTACCGACTGAGCTACAAGGGCGTCGTAGCAACGAAGAAGGTTTCTATACTAACACCCGCTGACCGTCAAGCATTCCTGCACAATTTTTTTTATTTTTTTATAATTGCGCGGGTTACGGGGGTTTAAAGCCAGCCCACTCAGGCAAGCATGCCGTGTATGGCGCGAAAAAGCGCCCGGCGTGCCTGAGGGCTGGTGTTTTCTACCGCTTCTTTGCGGGCGGCCACGGCCAAGGTTCGCAGCTCCGCAGCCCCAAGGGGCTTTTTGCCCTGTTGGGCGTCCGCTTCTTCTTTGGAATCAGATTCTGGCTGTGTGGGGCGTGCGGCCAGCAGGGTATCCACAAGCTCGGCAAGCTCGGCCTCGTCGGCGGTCAACAGCCGGTCGCGCCATTGCTCGGCCTTGTGCAGGGCGGCTGTGGCCGCTGCCGAAACCTCGCGCCGCGCATCCAGCATGGCCCGTATGGGCGCGGGATCAATCTCGCGCATGACGCGGCCAATAAACTGCATCTGGCGGCGGCGGCCCTCGTGGTCGCCTATGCGGGCGTAGAGCTGCAGTGCTTCCCTGAGGTCTGCGGGCAGGTCAAGGTTTTTGACCTCCTGCGGGCCTAGGCGCGTCAGCTCCTCGCCCATGTTTTGCAGGGCAAGGCTCTGGCGTTTTTTTTCAGAGCGGCTGGGCGGCAGGGAATCAACCCCTTCGGCCTCGTCGCTGATTTTCCATTGATACTGTTTTTTGCGCGGCATGCCGCCTCCGTCAGATGTAAATGCCCAGCAGCACGCCGATCAGCACGACCGGTGAAATGATGCCGTTGAGTGTAAAGAAAGCCGTGTTCACGTGGCGCAGGTCTTGAGGCCGCATGAGCCTGTGCTCTACCAGCAGCATTACGCTGATGCCAAACCACACAATATACCACGGCCACGAAAGGTTGGCGGCATAACCCGCCAGCAGCAGAAAAATGGACGTCATGGCGTGCGAAAAGGCCGCTAGCGTCAGGGCTGTATCAGCCCCAAGGCTGGCAGGCACGGAATGCAGCTCAAAGGCCACGTCAAAATCCATGTCCTGAAAAGCATAATAAATGTCAAAGGCGGCCACCCAAAAGGTTACTGCCCAAAACAGCAGAATGGCTGCAAGCCCAAGGCTTGAGGGGTTGACCGAAAGCCAGCCAGCCAGCGGGGCCAGCCCAAGGGTTGCCCCAAGCCAGAAGTGGCACAGGGCCGTAAAGCGCTTGAGCAGGCTGTAAATGGCCGCAAACAGCAGGGCGGGCACGGCAAGCCACAGGCAAACCGTGTTAAGCGCGGCGCAGGCGGCAATAAATATTATGGCCATAAGCGCACAGAAAGCCCAGGTCTGCTTTTGGCTGATAACGCCCGTAACAAGAGGCCGCTGCTGGGTGCGCGGATTGTCGCGGTCAAAGGGCAGGTCGGCCAGCCGGTTAAAGGCCATGGCAAACGAGCGTGCCGCAATCATGCCGATGGTCAGAAAAATCAGGCTGCGGGCAGAGGGACCCCCCCGCGCGGCCAAAAAAGCCCCCGCCCAAGCATAGGGCAGCGCAAAAACAGAATGCTCGATCTTGATCATCCGGCAGATGTCGCCAAACTGGCCAAAAGGCGTGGAAAGCCTTGTGCCGGAGAGCGAAAAAAAGCGCATGGTTTCTCCTTAACCGCCGCAGTCGGCGGGGTCGCCCTGCAACTTGGCAAGGGCGTGGGGCAGGGCGGGCAGCACGGCGGCAAGGTTTTCCACAACGGCCTTGCGGCTGCCCGGCAGGTTAATGATGATGCTTTGCCCCAGAGTGCCTGCAGCCGCGCGCGATATGACCGCGTGGGGCGTTTTGGCAAGGCTGGCGGCCAGCATGGCCTGTGTAAAGCCCGGCAGGGGCGTATCAAGCAGGGCGGCAGTGGTTTGCGGCGTTATGTCGCGCGGCGAAAGCCCCGTGCCGCCGGTGGTGCAGATAATGTCAAAACCCATGCCCAGAGCAAGCTCTGTAAGCAGGGCGCGCAGCGGAGCCGGTTCGTCGGGCAGCAAAAAGCCCTGACTGTGGCACAGCGGCATGGCCGAACCAATCATTTCGGCAATGGCCGGGCCGCTCAGGTCAAGCCGCTGGCCGCGTGCGCCCTTGTCAGAAAGCGTCACCCATGCAAGGCTGTGGCCCGCTTTTTTTGCCGTTACTTCCAGCGGGCCTTCGGGCAGGTCTGTGAGCGCAGTAAGCAGCAGACATTCCACGGCGTGGGCCGCCTGCCAGGGTTCTTGCGCATTGCCGTTATTGCCGCCAAGCCCTCCAGAGTTGGGGGGCAGGGGCATCCAAGCGCGCCCGGTAACCTTGAGCAGAGCCGTGCCGCAGGCTCCGCAAAAGCAGGTGCCTACCCTCAGGTGCGGCACTGCCCACGGTTCGGGCGTCATAAGGCCATGGCTGCGGCAAAAATCTGTATCCGTGGCGGCAACTGGCAACAGGGGCAGACATTGGCCCCGCTTGCAGGCATGGACATGCAGCAGGATATTCATACTGTGCTCCGAAGAACTAGCCGATGGAATGCAATCGGATTGGAGTGGGCAATAGAATATTGTAGCCGCAAGCGCAATGGGTTACAAGTCCGATACGCGCCCAGTGTCATGCCATTCTTTGCAGGCGTGAAGGCCGCGTGTTTGCGTTTGTGCGCCGCAAAGGGCAACCTTGCTTGCGCATGCCGCCTTTGCCGTGCCTAACTGGGCGGCCCCCCCACGCTGCACGACAGCGTTATTTTTCGTGTTATTTAAGGAGTATCCCATGAGTACCCGCAGCCAGGATCAGACCCAGGACCTGAAGGTTCTCGGCACAGGCCGGCTTCAGTCCCCAGAGGGCGGCCCCAGCGTAGCCTTGCTGGAGGCCTTTCCCAACTGCTTTCCCCAGCGCCCCTATGTGATCAGCATCAGCTTTCCCGAATTTACTTCGCTGTGCCCGGTGACCGGTCAGCCCGACTGCGGCACCATCACCGTGGAATATATTCCCGATGAGCTGTGTGTGGAATCCAAGAGCTTCAAGCTCTATATGTTTGCCTTCCGCAATCACCAGTCCTTTATGGAAACCATCACCAACACCGTGCTGGAAGACCTGCGCACCTTGCTCAACCCTTGCTGGTGCAGGGTCAAGGGCCTGTTTGCACCGCGCGGCGGCACGCGCATCCATGTGTTTGCCGAACTGTTCAAGGACGGCATGCCCCAAGAACAGAACCGCCTTGTGCGCGAAGCCGTTGCTGCGTGGAAGTCGGAACCAGACCCGCACCGTCCTTAGGTTTTGACTGCTTTTTGCTTCTGGCCTAAACGTGGCCGGAAGCAAAAAGCGGAGTGCCCGCAGCCCGCGTATTTTATGAAAGGCGTGGGCGTGCGGCAGAATTGACCGACGGGCCACCCCCCGAATTTTTGCAAGGCAGAAACGAGGAAGAATGATCGCTTCTGAAAGCGGCGACACGCACGGCCAGCCCTGTTCGCAAAAGGGCTCGCAGCAGGCCTCGCAGCCCAGCTCGCAGCAAGGCGGCATTGCCCGCACTGCGGCCCTGCTGGGCGGCTTTGCCCTTGTTTCACGCGTGCTCGGCCTTTTGCGCGATATGAGCATGGCTTGGCTTGTGGGCGGCGGCGCTGCCGCCGATGCGCTGGTGGCGGCCATGCGTCTGCCCCATGTGCTGCGGCGCATGCTTGGCGAGGGGTCGCTTTCCATGACGCTTACGGCCAGCCTTGTGCACCTTGAACGCCTTGGCCATGCCCCTAGCCATGCTATGTGTTTGCAGCGCAGCCACAGCATGCGCATGCTGGCTCAGGCTCTGGCCCTGCGGTTGGGCCTTGTGCTGGTTCTGCTCACCGCCCTTGGCATGATTGCCGCCCCCTTGTTTGCCGATGTGCTGGCCCCCGGTTTTTATGGGCCGGAGCGGCAAGAGGCCATCTATCTGCTGCGTATCTGTCTGCCCTATACGCTGGCGGCGGGTATGGCGGCTCTGGGCATGGCCCTGTTGCACAGCCTTGGAGTATTTTGGCTGCCAGCGGTTTCGCCAGCCTTGTTCAACATTGTTATTTTGCTGTTTGCCGTTGCTGCGGGGCTGGGGCTGCTGCCCGCCGCACCAGCGCTGGCTGTGGGCATGCTGTGCGGCGGCCTTGCCCAGTGGTTTGCCCAGTGGCTGGCCGTGCGGCGTTTGCTGCCGCCTATGCATGCGGGGCAGAGCGCAGAGCAACGCTCAGGGCAAGCTGCGCTGCGCAGCAGCGCAGCGTCCCTTGCTTGGGAATGTCTGGGCCGCTTGCCCGCAGGGCTGCTGGGGGCATCCGCTCCGCAACTGGCCATGCTGGCGGCCATGTCGCTGGCATCAAGCCTTGGGCGCGGGCAGGTTGCCGCCCTGTACTATGCCGAGCGCCTGCTGGAGCTGCCCCTTGGGCTTGTGGGTGTGTGCCTTGGCATGGCCAGTTTGCCTACCTTGAGCCGCCTTGCTGCGGCCAAAGATTTTGCCTTGTTTGCGGAACAGTTGCGCACGGCCCTGCGCCTGACCCTGCTGCTGAGCCTGCCCGCTGCCGCTGGCCTGTGGGCCGTGGGGCCGCGTTTGGTTGAAGGGCTGCTGCGCCACGGAGCCTTTGGCGACAATGCCGCCTACGAAACAGGGCTGGCGCTGTGGGCCTATCTGCCGGGGTTGCCCGCTTTTGCGATCAACCGTTCATTGTTAGCTGCCTGCAACGCTCTGGGTGAGGTGCGGCGCACGGCAGCAAGCGCCGTGTGGGCCGTGGTGGCCACGCTTGCGGTTGGGGCGGCACTGGTCCATAGTCTTTCGGGCAGCCTTGGGGTTATGGCCCCGGCCTTGGCCGTGAGTATTGGCTTGTGGCTGCAATGTGGCCTTTTGCTGTATATTCTTTCCAGCAGTCTGAAAAAAAAATCCGCGGGTACAGCTTCGGCCATGACCTGCATGCCCGCAGTCATTTCAATGCTGCGGCAGAGCGTGGCAGCGGCAGTTACCGCACTGGCAGCGTGGCAGCTGCTGGAGCTTTTGCGCGGTTGCGGCATATGGCTGGAACTGGCCGTAGCCATCAGCGGTGGTGCAGCCATCTGGCTGTTGAGCCTGCTGGCCCTGCGCGATGGCGATGCCGTTGCTGCTGGCCGTGCGCTGCGATTCCGTCTGCTCGGCAGACCACATAAACAGTAAGGAGCGCGGGAATGCGGTTCTCGCGACAAGATATATGGCCCAAATAAATAACGTTATGCGCCGCAGGTTGGCCCTTTTTGTCTGGGCCGCCGCACTGCTGCTGTTTTTGCTCATGGGCGTGTGGAACGTCAATGAGGACAGACAGGAGGCAGAAAACCGTCTTGGCAGCGATGCTGGACGTATGGCGGCGCAGCTGGCAGCCCTGCTTTCGCTGCCCGCGTGGGAGCTGGACGAGCTGGCCGCGCGTACTATTGTGATGGCTGCCATGGCTGACGAATCCATCTATGCCATCAAGGTGCAGAGCAATAAGGGCATGCTTGAGGGGCAGCGGCGCAACTACCAGTGGGAGCCTGTGCCGTGGGATGACGAAATTCCCGAAAACAGCGTGCAGGGCATGAACCCGCTCAAGATGGAAGGCCGCCCTGTGGGGTCGGTGGAAGTGTATCTTTCGCCCCGGATTACCGACGAAGATCTGGCGCAAAAGGCGCGCAGGGAAGTAGCGCGGTTCAGTCTTTCTGCCGTTTTTTGCACGCTGGTGCTGCTGCTTTTGCTGTGGCATTGGGGTGACCTGACGCGGGTGCGGGTGCTGTTTTTCATGCGCACGCCTTTTCACCCGGATGTGCGAAAACGGCTGGGCTCTGCTGCCGCGCCTGCGGCAGGTGATGATCAGTCACCTGAATTGGCCCCTACGCCCGTGGCTGCCCCTGCACCAGCTCCAGAGCTGACCCCCTCGGCAGAGCCGCAGACAGCGAGCGCAATTGCCGATGTGCCGCCCGACCCGCAGACCGGGGGCGTTGCCGCAGGAGCCGTGATAAGTGCAGAGCTTGGGCGCGCCTTTTTGCTGCGTAAGCCCGAAGCGTGGCGCATCACTGCCAGCTTGTTTGGCCGAACCTTTGCCCATGCGCCGGGGCTATTGCTGCGGCTTTATGCGGCAGAGGATGCGGAAAATCTGTGTCGCCTAGGGCAGATTTTAGAAAAAGCAGCGCCTTGCGTGGGCGCTGAACGGTTGGCATCTGCCGCGCACGCCATGCAGTGGGCTGTAAATGATGCGAATGCCGCTGCGGCGGCTCTTGCCGTGGAAGAATGCGAACAGGCCCTGCGTCAGGTGCTGGAAGCTCTGGAAGGGCAAGCCCGCAATGAAAGCAAACCCTCGGCTCAAGAGGGCGGAAGATAAGGAGATCGTATGGGTTTTTTTTCAGCCATTAAAAAAATGTTTGGCGGCGCGGAACAGGTTGATGCCACCGCCCCGCAGGATGATGCAGCCGCCAAGGTTGCCGCAGAATCTGGGGTAGAAGCTGGCGCAGAATCCATTGCCGAAGCCGCCGCGCCAGATACGGCGCAGGTTGCCCAGCCCATTGTGGTCAGCCCCGCAGACGAGGCCCTTACCCTGCGCTTGCGCGGGGCAGAGCCCAAGCTTTCTGTCTGGCTTGGCATTGTGCTTGAGGGCGTGGACGAGGCGGGCGACCTGCTGTGGCAGCGTCTGTCCTTTTTGCTGCGTGCCCTTGATGCCCCAGAAGCCGAAGCCCAGAATTTTGTGCGCGAATTTCAGGCATGGCTCACCCGCATGGATTACCGGCAGGTTGAGGAATTTCGCTCTGAATTGCAGTACCGCCTCGCCTTGGCTCTGGATATGGAAGACGAGGAAGACGAGCGCAACCGCTTGTTTCTCAAAATCAGCCAAGGGCTTTCGCGCACGCGCGAGCAGTTTGCCAAGGGGCTGGACGCGCTGTTTGCCGGGCATGGCGAACTCAACGACGCCTTTTGGGAAGAGCTGGAAGAACTCTTTATCATGGCCGACCTTGGCTACGAACCTTCCATCGAGCTGGTTGAACGCCTGAAAGAACGCGCCCGCAAGGAAAAAGTTACAGAATCTGCCAAGGTGCGTGAGCTGCTCATGGCCGAGGTGGAAGAGATTTTTCGTGCGCCGCGCCGCATTGCAGCCGTTAATCCGCCCGAAGTGGTGCTGATGATCGGCGTCAACGGCGTGGGCAAAACCACCACCATTGCCAAACTGGCCCACCGCGACCGCATGCAGGGCAAAAAAGTCATGATTGCCGCCGCCGATACCTTCCGCGCTGCCGCCATAGAGCAGTTGCAGGTGTGGGCTGGGCGTGTGGGGGCGCTGTTCCATGCGCGCACTGCCGGTTCCGACCCCGCAGCCGTGGCCTACGAGGCCATGGACCGCGCCCTTCAGGAAGGCGTGGACGTGCTGTATGTGGATACGGCGGGCCGTCTGCAAACCAAGGTCAACCTGATGGAAGAGCTGACCAAGATCCGTCAGGTGCTGGGCAAAAAACATGCGGGTGCGCCACACCGCACCATTCTGGTGATCGACGCCACCACCGGGCAGAACGCCCTTTCGCAGACCAAGCTTTTTAAAGAAGCCGCAGGCATTGATGAACTTATCATCACCAAGCTCGACGGCACGGCCAAGGGCGGCGTGGCCATTGCCGTGGCCATGCAGCACCACCTGCCCATCACCTATGTGGGGCTGGGCGAAAAAATGGAAGACCTGCGCCCCTTCAGCGGCGAGGATTATGCCCGCGCACTGCTGGGAGTGAGCACAGAAGCCTAGGGCTACCGCCTTTCTAACCTGCAATACCGGCCACAGGCCGGAAGCGGAGCATGCCATGAGAAGAGCGTTTATCTGTCCGTCCAAGTATGTGCAGGGCGAAAACGAACTGCTCAATCTGGGATATTTTGTACGCCAGTACGGCACTTCGGCCCTGCTGGTGGCCACCAGCAGCAGCGTAAAGCGGGTGCGCGAGGCGCTGGACGCCACAGCGGCCAAGTTTGGCGTTACCTTTGTGGAAACGGATTTTCAGGGCGAATGCTCGCGCGATGAAATTGCCCGTCTGGGCGAGCTTGCCCGCAAGCATTCCTGCCACTGCACCGTGGGCCTTGGCGGCGGTAAGGCGCTGGATACGGCGCGTTGCGTGGCGGCGGGGCAGGGGCTTATTGTTGTGCCCACCACTGCGGCAACCGATGCACCCACCAGCCACTCGGCGGTCATCTACAAGCCCAACGGCGAAATGGAAGACTACGCCTACTTTCCCCGTAATCCCGATGTGGTGCTGATGGACGTTTCCATCATTGCCGCCTCGCCGGTGCGCTATCTGGTTTCGGGTATGGGCGATGCGCTTTCCACCTATTTTGAGGCACGGGCCACCCGGCGCTCGTGCTCTGCCGTCAACGCGGGGCTGCCCTGCGGCGCACGCACGGGCGACTGCCCGCCCGCAAGGGGAACCCTTGCCGCGCAGGCCCTTGCCAGCACCTGCTACCGCATACTGCTGGAAGACGGCTACAAGGCCGTGCTGGCCTGTCAGGCCAAGATGGCAACCCCGGCTTTGGAAAACGTGATTGAAGCCAATTCGCTGCTCTCTGGCCTTGGCTTTGAAAGCGGCGGTCTTGCCGCAGCCCACGCCATACACGACGGCCTTACTGCGCTGGAAGAAACCCACGCCTACCTGCACGGCGAAAAGGTGGCCTTTGGCACATTGGCGCAACTGGTGCTGGAAAACGCGCCCACAGAAGAAATTGAAGAAGTGCTGGAATTCTGCACCACTGTGGGCCTGCCCGTATGCCTTAAAGATATTGGCGTTACGGATATTAGCGCCGATGACCTGCGCAAGGTGGCCCGCAAGGCCTGCCTGCCAGAAGAATCTATCCACGCCATGCCCTTTCCCATTACAGAAGACGGCGTTGCCGCAGCTATTATGGCTGCCGACGCTCTGGGCAATGCCTACAGAAGTTAAAAATATCGGTAGGCGCATGCCTGCAAAGCTGTAACCGCAGTATTAAGGGGGTTCCTTCACTGGAACCCCTTTTTTGTTGCATGGATGTTTTGTTGTGTGGGCTGTTTGCCTAGGCGGGGCGTGGGCTTTGGCTGTATACACCCGGCCAATAAGCAGTTTGCGCGATTACGCATTGCTGAAGATTTTTTTATTAAAAAGTTAAGCAATATGTAAAACCCCATTGACCTTCCCGTGCACAGGAATGTTATACTGATTCTGAAATAGTCGTTTGAGCATCCTGACGATGCGTAATTTGAATCAATACGGGATAGTGGGTCGGTATATGTAGTTTTTGGGGATGTTTATACTTAACGCTTGGAGTCAAGTGATGAGAAAAACCTGCTTTGCATTTTGTATCAGCTGCCTTGTTTTTGCATTTACCATTGGTCAATCCGCCAATGCAGCCACAGAGCTGAAACACTGGCCAGCCCCTGTCAGGGAACAGCTGGAAACTGTGATTGAGAAAAACGCCAATCAGGGCAATTTTGCAGTTTTTGACATGGACAATACGAGCTACCGCTACGATTTGGAAGAATCGTTGCTGGCGTATATGGAAATGAAGGGCGCTCTCTCGCGCGAAAAACTGCCCCCGGAACTGTGCCTCATTCCTTTCAAGGACACCAAGGATTTTAAGGAAGGGCTGGTCAGCTACTACTACCGCCTCTGCGAAACGGACGACCTCATCTGCTACCCTTGGGTTGCCCAAGTTTTCTCTGGCTTTACGCTCAAGGAACTCAAAGGCCATGTAGACGGGCTTATGGAATACGGCAAGCCCCTCAAAGCCAGATATTACAGTGGTGAAACTGTAAAGGAAACGAGCATTAATCCGCCCAAGCCCTTTACCGGCATGCAGGAACTGTATGCCAAGCTGATGGAAAATGGCATTAATGTGTACGTTATGACCGCAGCCAGCGAAGAGCTGGTGCGCATGGTGGCTAGCGACCCCAAGTATGGCTACAACGTCAAGCCTGAAAACGTCATTGGCGTTACCATGCTGCTTAAAGACCCTGCCACAGGCGCGCTGACCACCTCGCGCTTGCAGATAGAAAAAGGTCAGTACGACCAAAAAAAGAACCTTGATAAGGTGCTCACCACCTATCTTATGAATCCCATGACGTGGTACGAAGGCAAGATGGGCACCATCCTTGGCTACATAGACCAGTGGAAGAAGCCCATTATCGTGGGCGGTGATACTCCCATTTCTGACGGCTACATGCTGCTGAACGGCGTGGACGTGGAAAAGGGCGGCGCTCGCGTGTGGGTCAACCGCAAGGAAAGCGCCATGGAAAAAATTAAGGGTATGTGGACAAAGGCTGCGGCCCGCCAGAAGGAACTGGCTGCCAAAAAGGAAGATTAACTCTGTCACCATGAAAAGCCTCTCAATTCGGAGAGGCTTTTCTTTTTTAAGGTTAAAATTATCAAATGTGGAACGATTCGGATTTTCTGGAAAAAGTCTGGGGAGAAATCCTTTCTCAACGGCCATCCCGCATACGGAGGATGTTTGCCTCTCTGGATACCCTCAGCCAGCAGGAAGTGATCAAGCATTTACGC
>CAYPRZ010000058.1:0-15009 GCA_964413315.1 uncultured Desulfovibrio sp.
AAAAACAAGGTCTTCAAATTTATTGCCGCAGGCAGTGCAGACAAAATCATACATGGGCATGTTTTTTCTCCTCAATCGTTACCGTACTGTGGCAGTTGCGGCGCTGTACCGCAACAAAACAGCGTTATTGTAGGCTCATGCTTGTGGCGCTTGCCAGATATGCCCGCGCTTTCAGGCGCATGGCATGCTCCGGGGCTGGGCTGCCTTGGGGCTTGCCCACATGCTTTGTGTGCATATATAAGTATATATACGGTCAAGGCAAGGGCGGTGTTTTGCCGCCCACCGCCGTGCAACAATCGGTCGTGAAGGCCGCGTTAACGGGCAGCCGCCCGTTTGGAGGAACATATGAAGAAAATTCTTGTGCTTGCTGGCGACTATGTTGAAGATTACGAGATCATGGTTCCTTTTCAGATGTTGCTGATGCTGGGTTATGACGTGCATGCCGTATGCCCCGGTAAAAAGCCCGGCGACAGCGTACGCACGGCTATCCATGATTTTGAGGGCGACCAGACCTATTCTGAAAAACGCGGACACAATTTTGGCATCAACTATGATTTTGATCAGGTAAACACCGCCGATTACGCGGGTCTGGTCATTCCCGGTGGTCGCGCCCCCGAATATCTGCGCCTGAACCCGCGTATTCTTGAAATAGTGCGCGAATTCAACGATGCCAAAAAGCCCATTGCCGCCGTGTGCCACGGCCCGCAGATTCTCGTTACCGCTGGCGTGCTGAAAAACCGCAGCTGCACCGCCTACCCGGCGGTTAAGCCCGATGTGGTGGACGCCGGAGCGACGTGGTGCGACTTTAACGCCACATTCTCCAGCGCCACTGTGGACGGCAACCTTGTTACCGCCCCCGCGTGGCCCGCCCACCCGGCCCTGATCGCCGAATTTGTCAAACTGCTGGGAGCCAAGATCAGCATCTAGCAGCACCAGCGTGTGCGCATCGCACACAAGCATTTGTTTACAAAATAATAAGGAAAGGAAGCCAGCGGTTTCCTTTCCTTATTTTATCTTCCTCAGTGGCAGATTGCCCCCGCCAGTTACCCGCTACTCTGATTCTATCAGCTCCACCACCAGACCTTTTTCGGTAAGGCCCACAGGCCGCGCGGGCAAAAGCCCTGCATCCGCGCCGGGGCGCTTGCCTTGGGCGGGCAGGCGGATGGCGCATGCGGCGTAGTATTCGTTGACGCCCTTGATGGTATTTTTTTTCGGTTTGGCAGCGGCCTCTGGCGCACTGGCTCCATTAACCTCAGAGGGAGCAGCGCTTGCCAATGTGTCCTTTGCGGCAGCTTCACCGGCAGTAGGTTCAGCGGGTGCGGGCTCGGTAAAGGCCTGAGGATTGTCTGCCGCCACCAGCATGCGCGGCAGTGTAAGCTGCTTTGCCAAAAAGGTCTGCTGCTTGCGGGCCACGGCCTCACGCAGTCGGGCCGCCCGTTCAAGCTTGAGGCTCTGGGCAATCTGCCCGTCAAAGCGGTCTGCCGCCGTGCCGGGGCGCCGCGAATAGGGAAACACGTGCGCGTAGCTCATGGGCAGGCGTTCGATCAGCTCCAGCAACTGGCGTATGTCGTCTTCTGTCTCGCCGGGAAAGCCCGCAATAATATCTGCCCCCAGCCCCATGACAGGCCAGTGGGTCGACAGCACGTTTACTGCATTCTCAAGCATGGCGGGGGTATAGTGGCCGCGCCCCATGCGCTTGAGCACCGCCTGACTGCCGTGTTGTAAGGATATATGCAGGTGCGGGCAAAGCATGCGGCAGGCCATAAGGGCATCCAGCCCGTGCTGGTCGAGCTGACCGGGTTCCAGCGAGCTGATGCGCAGCCGGGCCTGACCGGCAAATTCCGGCGCAAGGGCCGTATCCAGCGTGCGCAGCAGGCTCCAGAAATCGCCAGTGTCCGCGCCGCGTCCATACTGGCCCAGATTGATGCCAGAAACCATGATTTCAGTGTGCCCGGCCATGAGCAGGCGGCGCGCCTCTGAAACAATTTCATCCACCGGGCGGCTGCGTGGTTTGCCCCGTGTGGAGGGCACAATGCAGTAGGTGCAGCGGTGGGCGCAGCCATCCTGCACTTTAAGCACTGGGCGCGCGCGTTTGAAGGCAGAAATCTGAAAAGGCGGAAAGGCCGCCTGTGCACTGCCCGTGGCCGTATCAGCGGCGGGTTTTGCCGTGGCAACAAGCCCGGCAGGTGCTTGCGATTCGCAGTCGCCGTTAAGGTCGCCGTCCAGATCAGTCCACGGGCCGTTGAGCAGACGACTTTTTTCCTCTTGCGGAACCAGCAGGTCGGGCGCAGCCCAGAATGCACCGGGGCGCGGTTTGTAATCGGCGAACAGCCGCGCCGCGCAGCCCGTAAGAATAAGGCGTGCGGTCGGGGCCTCTCTGCGCAGTCTGAATACAGCGTTGCGTGCGTCCCTTTCGCCCTTGGAGGTGATGGCGCAACTGTTTACGCACACTACATCCGCCAGCGCGGGGGCGTTGCATTCCACACCGCCCTGAGCAAGCCAAGCTTCGCGCAGGGATTGGGTTTCGTACTGATTGACCTTGCAGCCAAAGGTGACCAAATAGAATTTCCAAGCAGACATGGCGCAGATGTACGCAAAAGCGCTTGCCTTGACAAGCCGGAGGCGGCTAGGTTGTCTGCATGCCAATATTATTGCTCTTTATTTTTTTGTGCTGTGCTACTGGCGTACATGCCCAAGGCTCTGTGCCCTCCAGCACGGCCCAAAGCGGTATGTCTGACGGTTCCCCCGCAGTGGCTCCGCCAGCCAATTTGCCAGCCAATTTTCCAGCCGAGCTGGCAGCAGAACTGGACGACACCGGGCGTGTGGATTTGTATTGTCTGCGGCGGGCTTACCCCCAGATAACAGGCATGACTGCCGATGCGCAGGGCCAGTGGCTGGTGTTTGCCGATGGCCGCCGCGTGCTGTACGCGGCAGCCCCCGGCTACGAGGCTGGCGGCGGGCAGGAATCGGAATGGGTGGTGAGCGTGCGGGTCAGCATGGCCGAACCTTATCCTCTGGAGCCGGAACGGCCCGAAACACCGCTTGGCGTGTCGCCGGGGCGGCGGCGGTCATACGACCTGCTGCAAACCCTGTACGGCGCAAGCCCCAAGGCCGTGGGCAGCCATCTTGTGCAGGCCCGGCTGAATGGGCAGCATTTGCACCTTTCGCCCGCAGCGGCACAGGCCATGAACCGCGCCGATGCCATTCTTGCACCGCAGGTTGCCCAAGAGCCGCGCCTCAAAACCCTGCTCAAGATGGACGGTGGCTTTGCTTGGCGGCGCATAGCGGGCGAAAACCGCCTGAGCCCCCACGCCTTTGGCATTGCCTTTGATATAAGCCCCGGCATTGCCACCTACTGGCGGTGGAGCCAGCTGCGCCCGCACCCACTGCTAAAAAGTTTTCCAGCCTCCTTTGTTGATGCCTTTGAAAATGAAGGCTTCATTTGGGGCGGTAAATGGCACGAATATGATCTTATGCACTTTGAATACAGGCCTGAAATAATCTGCAAGGCCCGTGTGTTGCTGGGGCAAGAGCATGTGCCGGGGACGGATGCCCCAGCTCAGCCCGCAGGGCAAAGTCTTGCACCTGTGGCGGGCAAGGCCGCGGGCAAGGCAACGGAGCCGCCACAGGCAGAAGCTGCTGGGGCAGCCACTGGCTTCTAGTCTCATACTTCTCCCACAAGCTTTTGGTCACAAGCCTTGCAGCACTGTTGTCTGCCCTGCAAATCAAGCAGCACAAACAAAACAAGCCCCTCGAAAGAGGGGCTTGTTCGTAGAAATCAGGCAGGTGCGCGTAGCGGCTATTCGCCTCTGGCGGCGGCTTCGTCCACAACCCAGATAAGTTCGCCAAAGCCGGGGCGTACTTTTTGCGCGGGCAGGGTGGGCTCGGCCAGCAGGTTGAGCGCGCGCGAGAGCACGTCGTGCTTTTCCTTGCCGGTAACCAAAAACATGCAGCAGCGCGCGTTGTTGATAACGGGCAGGGTGAGCGTAAGGCGGTCGGCCTTGCGTTCGGGCACGTACTGGTCGATCACCAGGCGTTTGCGTTCAGCCAGCGCGGGCGAGTTGGGAAAGATGGAGCCAGTGTGGCCGTCTTCGCCCATGCCCAGCAGCATAAAGTCAAAGCGGGGCAGCTCGTGGTGGCCAAGGTTGAATTCGGCCCTGATCTGCTGCTCGTATTTAACGGCGGCTTCAACGGGGTCTTCCTCGCCGCGCATGCGGAAAAAGTGGGTTGCCGGAACCATGCTGAGCAGTTCGCGGCGGGCAAGGCCGTAGTTGCTGTCTGGGTGATCGGGGCCAACGCAGCGCTCGTCAACCCAGTAAAAAGTCATTTTGTCCCAAGGAAGGCGGTCGGCCCAGTCTTTGCCCGCTAGCAGACGAAACAGCGGCGTGGGGGTTTGCCCGCCAGAAAGGGCAATGCGAAAAATACCACGGTCGGCAATGGCTTCTTCGCACGCAGCCGCCAGAATGTGGGCGGCGCGTTCGGCCATTGCTGCGGGGTCTTTATGGATATGCACCGTAAGGTGTATGGAACGGCTGAGGCCCGACATTTTGCGGCTCCTTGAGTTTATGTGCGGTTGGCACGGGTCGCTTTGCCCGGCCCGCCAACCACATTACTATTACATATTAGCCTGCGCGAGAAAAGAGCATTGTGGGCAGGTTATTGTGAAAATTACTGAAATTCTTCCAGCAGCGCGGGCGCTACGGTAAAGTGCAACACTTCGCCACTGCCAAGGCTCAGAGTCTTCCACGAGGCCTCGCAGCTGAGTTTGCGCGCAGAAAGAAGTGCCTTGCCCAGCTCGCTTTCGCCGTCGAGTTCAATGGTCCAGCTGCGTTCAAAAGTTTCGCCTGCGGCAGTGGGCTGAATGGCGTTCAAAAACCGGTGCATCAGCTCTGTTCCATTGGGAGCGCATATTTTGGCCGAAAGATCCACACTGCCAATCATGGCAGTGCCGTTATTTTTGCCCTTAACGGTAACCACAACCAGCAGTGTTTGGCCGTCAGAGATAAGGCCTGCGCTCACCGTGCACGATTGTATGGGAAGTATCTCTTCCATGCGTTTCTTTATGTTGGCATTTTTGTCAAGAATGATCTTCCGTTGCGCTATCATGCGTTCCATCTGATATTCGCGGAACTGGCGCACAACGGCATCGGCATTGACAAAATCGTCAACCCGCCAGCCGTCAGCGGTTTTATCCATGCGCAGCAAGAGCGAAAACTCTTTGTTCAGCACAGGATGCCGCACCTTGGCGGCAATGAAGGCCGTTGTTTCTGTGGGATTTTGCAGTGTCATGCTTTCCCAAAGCTGGGTGAAAAACGTGGGTGGAAAAACATAAAGGGGTGTTTTGAGCCGCGCAACTTCGTCGGTTTCTTCCTTGGCGGGTTCCTCTTTGGCACGGGCCTGCTTGAGCAGGCCAACCTGAACCATGTCGCCCAGGTCGCGCAATTGATTGGGGCCCTGTTTGAGAGCGGGGTAGTGCTGCACTATGGCCTTGACCAGATGTTTGGTGACAGCGCCAAAATCAACATGGCGGGCAAGCTCTGCGGGGTTGGCAGGGTGCAGTGCCCCCTTGATTTGCGAAAAGGCAAATTCGGCTGTCTGGCGGTACTGGTAATGCCGCCAGCCGCTGTAGCCGCCCACGGCAGCAAGTATTACAAGCAGTATGGCCGCCAGTACAAAGGTGTGTTTGCGGATAAAGGCAACAAGTGAGGCAACGGCGGGCAGACTCATGACGTTTACCTTTCAGTGTTGACGGCTTTTGCCTGTGATTTGTGGCCGCACTCCATCACTGGTTCGGGGCGGCGCATGCGTCTGCGGCCAATCCGCAAGGGTAGCGGCGTGACCGGGCGCGATTTGTTAAGATCGATGCGAATGATTCCCCATGCACCCATGGGCAGCCAAGGCAAAACCCTGTTGCAGCGCGCAAGCCCGCACCGTGGGTTCCAAGTTCCCTGCGGTCCCGCAAGAGCGCTTGCACCGCTGATACTACCTGCGGCTAGGCTTCTGAGTGCGCGCCATATTTGCCACCAGCAAAAGGCCGGTCCGTGCCACGGATTTTTGCGGCCTGTGAGGCGGTGCAGCATGTAAGGCAGTGAGGCGGCATTCCAAAAGGTTATGGCAACCCCGGCAGAGGCCACACGCAGCGCCTCGGCCATGGCCGTGCGTGCGCTTTGAGCCCCGGCAGAAACAAGGTGCAGCACAACCCAGTCAAATTCTCCATCGTCAAAGGGCAGATGGTCGTCTGTGGCGGCCAGTACTTCGGCTCGGTCTGCCATGCGGCCAGCATCGGCCCGCAGGTCGGGGTTTGATTCTGTGGCGGTCATGTCAAAGCCGCATTCCCACAGCAAGGGCAAAAAGTCGCCCCTGCCGCAGTTTATTTCAAGCAGGGTGCGCCCACGGCGCGGCCAGGCGGCAATGCTGTGCTGCAAAAGCAGCTGCTGCATTTGCAGGGTAAACTGCCCTGCCGTATCCGCTCGTTGGTCATCCATGCCGTGCGCCTCGCGTCTGTTGTTTATCCTTTGTATAATCCACTATTTTACAGGTTCTGTAAATCGGCAAGGCCTTGTTCCTGTCGCCCCTTAATAGCCCTGCCTCACCCTGTATTGTTGCCGCGCAGCGCAAAAAACGCGGCCCCTTGCAGTAAGGGGCCGCGTTGCGGATGCGCGGTATTGCCAACGCAGGCAGGGTGTGCAGACTACAGGGAGGCAATGGCCTCAATTTCTACCTGCGCACCAAGGGGCAGCTTGCTGACCTCTACGCACGAGCGCGCAGGGCAGGGGGCCGTAAAGTACTTTTTGTACACTTCATTAACAGCGGCAAAGGTGCCCATGTCGGTAATAAAAACAGTGGTCTTGACCACATTGGCGGCGGTGAGCCCCTGCGATTCAAGCAGAGCCATAACATTTTTGCAGGCCTGCTCGGCCTGGGCAGTTATGTCGCCCTCAATCAGCTTGCCAACGGCGGGGTCAATGGGAATCTGGCCGGAGAAAAAGAACAGATTGCCGGTTTTGATGCCCTGACTGTAGGGGCCCACGGCTCCGGGGGCATTGGTGGTGTTGATAACTTCCTTGCTCATGGCGCTTCCTTCATCCATCTTGTGGGTAAGTGGTTGAATGTGAAAATTTTTGTGCGTTGTCATCGCCTGTGGGCATGTCTTGGCAGCGCAGTACACAAACTGTCATAGGCGTGTGCCAGAGTCAAAGCCGCAAAAACTCGTGCCCGCTCTACCGTGCTGCCCGCGCGCAGTATCAGGGTTTGTTTTGCCCGATTTTATTTGCGTGAAAATAGTTGGAAAGCAGCGCACCAGAAATATTTTGCCACACGCTGAATAGCGCTCCCGCTATGGCTGAAACGGGCGAAAAATGCGCCAGTGCAAGGGCCGTGGCAAGGCCGGAATTTTGCGTGCCCACCTCAAAACACAGGGCACGGCTGCGGGGCTCGTCAAACTTCCACATGCGCCCCACGGCATATCCAAATGCAAGGCCCAGCACGTTGTGGCACACAACCACAAGAAAAATGGCGGTGCTGGCCTGAAGAATGCTTTGTGCATTGATGGCAATAATGCCCGCCACCACCAATGTGATGATAAGCGCGGAAAGTGGGGGTAAAAAGGGCAGTGCGCGGTTGGTGAGCCCTGCGCAGTAGCGGTGTGCCACAATGCCCAGCAGCACAGGAATGACCACGATTTTGAGAATGGAAACAAACAGGCCCGCCATATCCACAGGAACCCACACGCCGCCGAGCAGCCATGTGAGCACGGGCATGAGAACCAGCGCAACCACCGTAGTTAGCGAGGTAAGCGCCACGGAATACGGCACATCACCCTTGGCAATAAAAGTTAGCACGTTTGAGGCCGTGCCGCCGGGGGCCGTGCCCACCAGTATGACGCCCATGGCCAGATCGGGCGGCAGGGCAAACAGGTGGCACAGGGCAAAGGCCAGCAGCGGCATGCACACAAACTGCGCCAGCAGGCCCAGCAGCAGGGCGCGAGGTTGCGAAAAAACAAGGCTGAAGTCCTTGAGCCGCAGGGTCATGCCCATGCCAAACATTATACAGCCAAGGAGGGGTGTTACATGGGGGGCAACCCAGCGGAACAGTTCTGGCTTGCCGAGCGCAAGAGCTGAGCAGGCAAGAATAAGTACGCCCATGTAACGGGTGATGGCATTTGCCACGCGCAGTATAATACTGGTCAAGCTTCCTCCTGTGGCGCGGGGTTTCCGCGCTGGCTGGGCGCATACTGGCAGAGAGCGTAGGCGGTTGCAAGCAGGCGGTACTTGCGCTTGGCCAGTGCGCAAGGTATCGCTCAGGTACTTTCAGGTGCAGATATGCCGTGGTGAGCCATGCATTCTGCACCCCAAGAATAGTTTCATCCCCAAGAGCAGCAGCAATGGCAGAACTTTCCAGTCTTATGCAAATTCAGCCCTTTGTGCAGGCCTATGTGCTGGCGGTGGCCTCCATTCTGGACGCGCCCGTTACGGTAGTTGACTGCAATCAGGTGCGTGTGGGCGGCACTGCGGAATATGAATCGCTTCTCGGCCAAAAAATCGCGCACAGCGCATTTGTCGACAAGGACTTCAAAACAGGCAAGCCAGCATTTATCAAAAACGTGCAAAACGATCAGGCTTGCCGAGTGTGCGCCAACCGCAAAAACTGCAATGAACTTGCAGACATGGCTTACCCCATTTTTTTGAACAACGAGGTGGCTGGCGTTATTGGCATTGTTGCGTTTAACGAAGACGAGCGGGGGCGGCTGCTGGGAAATCAAAAGAAGCTTCAGGAATTTCTTAAGTATATGAGCATGCTGATTGAGAGCAAACTTGTTACGCAGCAGCACTCGCGCATTCTTGAGCACCAGCTTGATGCGGTTGTGAGCGGTGAGCGTAAACAGCTGGAAGAAACGCCCCTGCTGGGCAATAGCGCAGCCATACGCGACATTCTGGCCTTGGTGCAAAAAATTGCCGCATCCGATTCAACAGTGCTTATCAGCGGTGAAAGCGGCACGGGCAAAGAGGTGCTGGCCCGCACCATCCACAGCATGAGCGGGCGTGGCAAGCGGTTGATGACGGCAGTCAACTGCGGTGCAATTCCCGAAAATCTGGTGGAGAGCGAGCTGTTTGGCTACGAAGAGGGCGCGTTTACGGGGGCCAGAAAGGGCGGTAGCGTGGGCAAGTTTGAGCTGGCGCATGAAAGCACGCTTTTTTTGGACGAAGTGGGCGAAATGCCTTTGGCCGTGCAGGCCAAACTGCTGCGTGTGCTTCAGGACAAGTGCGTGCAGCGGGTGGGTGGGTCTGCTTCCATTCCCGTAAACGTGCGCATCGTTTGCGCCAGCAACCGTAATTTGCAAGAAATGGTTGCTCAGGGAACCTTTCGTAACGACCTGTATTACCGCCTGAATGTCATCCCTATTCATATTCCGCCCTTGCGGCAGCGACGGGAGGATATTCCCGTTTTTGTAGAAAGTTTTCTTGCCCGCTACGGGCGTGAGCTGCGGCGCGACATACGCGGGCTTGATCCTGTGGCATTTGATGCTTTTATGAGCCATGACTGGCCGGGCAATGTGCGCGAATTGCGCAATATCATTGAATATCTTGTCAATGTTGTTGAGGGGCCGCTGATACGGGCCAATGATTTGCCGCAGCATTTTTTTGCCAGACAGACAGAAGGGGCCGCTGCATCTACACTCAAAGAAATGCTTGCAGTACACGAAAAACAGCTTTTGGAGCGCCTGATTGGTGCTGCTGGCAGTACAGAGCAGAAAAAACTGTTGGCACAGCGTCTGGGAGTCAGCAACGCTACGCTGTATCGCAAACTTCAGGAATACAATCTGCTGCATTAGCATAGTGAAATTGCAAAGCAGACAGATTTTCAGTTCTGGGGTGGATGCAAGCGGTTTTCGGGTATTCTCATATTTGAGAAATTCATTCTCAATTATGAGAATACTAACAAGTATTTGAAATATTGCAATTTTTGCATATATTTGTTTTGGGTGTTTTCAATTTTGCGTCTAGCTGCTCTCTGCCCCGGCAGGGGGTGGAGGCACAAAATGCTAGAGCCGCAAGGGCTGGGTGGGGTTACGTGCTTTTGGTATGAATCTTGATAGAGCTTATAATGGTTATGGCCCCCCCCCCAGATATTGCCAAAAACCAGCGATGCTGCCGCGCCTTACTAAGGCCGGAAAAAACCGTACACAGGAGTGTTTTATGAAAAAGGGTTTGATTTCGCTGTTTGTTGCCGCGATCCTTCTGGCGGCGGGGATGGTTTATGCGCCCCAGGCTGCGGAGCTGAAAACATTTACCATTACTTCCGGTCCTCTTGGCGGTGACTTTTACGCCCTTGGTGGCGTAATTGGCGAGGCTGCCCGCAGTGTCATGCCCGGCACTACCGTGAGCGTCAATACTGGCGGTTCTGTAGAAAATCTGCTGAAGATCGATGCGGGCAAGGCTGATCTGGGCACAAGCATGATCAAGCTTTATGAAGAAAGCCTTAAGGCCGAGGGCGTGTTCGCCAACCGCAAGCCTGTGCAGAACGTAAAAATCATGATGTATGTGGCCCCCATGCCCATGAGCTTTTTTCTTGTGCGGGCCGACTCCCCCTACACTTCCATTGCAGAAATCGCCCGCAGCAAGCCTAAAATCCGCCTGCTGACTTCCAAAAAAGGCTCGTCGCCTGCGGTTGCCTCTGAGAACATGCTTAGCCAGTACGGCTTCACGTTTGACGATATCAAGAGCTGGGGCGGCTCTGTGAGCTACGTTTCTTACGCCGAAGCCTCCTCGCTGATTCAGGACGGCCACGCCGATGCCTATGTGGGCCCCATTGTTTCGTCCATCAACGAGCTCATAACCACCGTCAAAATGAAGATGCTGCCCATCGATCAGGCTGTTCTCGACAAGCTGAGCAGCGATGGCTACATGACCTTTACCCTCAAGGCCGGTCAGTACTACTTTGTAGATAAAGACGTGCAGCACATGGCTGAAACCGTTGTTCTGCCCGTGGGCTCCAATCTGCCCGACGATGCCGTGTATGCTCTGACCAAGGTGCTGTGCGAAAAGCCCGATATGATTCGTAACGTACATCAGACCTATTCTGTCTTTGAGCCCAGCAAAAGCGCCGAACATGTTAAGGTAGAATATATCCATCCCGGTGCGTTGCGTTATTACAAGGAAAAGGGCTGGGTAAAATAATGTCTTCTTCCGAACAAAAGGACGCTTCAGGCACGTCTGCCAAGGTTAATCTGGCCCGTAGCGCTGTGGAAAAAGAGCTTGCCGGCGAGGCAAGCAACGATCTTGGCGAAGTTGCAGGGCAGCAGGGTTTTGCCAAGATTGTGCAATACCTTATATTTTTTGGCTGCCTGTTGTTTGCGGGCTACCACTGTGTAACCACGGTTTTTGGAATGCCCGTGGCCTATGTGCACAGGCCCATCCATGTCATGTTTGCAGCATCGCTGGCTTTTTTGGTGTATCCCTCCAGCAAAAAGCGCGGGCCAAGGCCCCTTGATCTTGTTCTTGCGCTGGTTGCGCTGGCCGCATTTGCGGTTCCTGCCATTCAGGCAGACCAGATTGCAGAGCGTCTTGTCATGGTTGACGAGCTGACACTTGGGCAGACTATCAGCGGTATTACGGCCCTGCTTTTGGTGCTGGTGCTTATTCAGCGCGTGGTGGGTGCGTCGTTGCTGGTGGTGTGCCTGCTGTTTCTGGCCTATGCATTGTGGGGGAGCCATATCCCCGGCATGCTCGCCCACAAGGGTTTTTCGTGGAATGAAGTGGTGGATTATCTGGGTTTCGGGCTTGAGGGCCTGTATTCTTCAGCCATCGGGGTTTCGGCCACCTACATTGCCGCCTTTATCGTTTTTGGCACCTTTCTTGAGCGGTGCGGTGCGGGTGATGTGCTTATGGACCTTGGGCGCGCGCTCACAGGCCATTACCGTGGCGGCCCTGCCAAAATTGCCGTTATTACAAGTGCATTTTTTGGCACCATCTCTGGCTCTGCTGCCGCCAATGTGTACGCCACGGGTGCGTTTACCATACCCATGATGAAAAAGGCCGGGTACAGACCTGTATTTGCCGGTGCTGTGGAGGCTGCGGCCTCTACAGGCGGGCAAATCATGCCCCCGGTCATGGGCGCAGCCGCATTTTTGATGGCAGACACGTTGGGCATACCCTATCTTGAGGTGTGCAAGGCGGCGGTAATCCCTGCCTTTTTGTACTTTTTTTCTATTCTTATGATGGTGGATTTTGAGGCGGCCAAGCTGGGTCTTGTGGGTGTTCCCAAGGATGAACTGCCCCGCATGAAGGATGTGCTCAAAAGGCTCTATCTTTTGCTGCCCATTGTTGTGCTGCTTGTGATCATGATGCTCGGCTACACGCCCTTCAGGGCGGCAATGGCTGCTGCGGCAACTGGCGTGGTGGTTTCGTGGGGTGACAAAAAGTTTGCCATCGGGCCGCGCCGTTTTGTTGAAATACTTTCTACGGCTGGCCGACGCATGATTCTGATTGCAGTTGCCTGCCTTGGCGCAGGTATTGTCATTGGCGTTGTATCGCTCACGGGTGTGGGGCTTAATCTTGCCTCGATGGTCATTTCCATCTCTGGCGGCAGCACTATAGTGGCGCTGATTCTGATAATGCTTGCCTCACTGCTCATGGGCATGGGCACACCCACCACCGTGGCCTACGTACTTGTGGCTACCTTGGGGGTTCCTGCCCTGCGCGAGCTTGGCTTCAGTGTGCTTTCATCGCACTTTTTTGTGTTTTATTTCGGGGTTATCTCAATGGTTACTCCGCCGGTGGCTGTTGCTGCCTATGCAGGGGCAGAAGTGGCAGGGGCCTCCATGATGCGCACGGGCCTGATTGCCTCGCGTTTGTGCAGCGTGGCCTTTATTGTGCCGTTTTTCTTCATGTATGACCCAGCTCTGCTCATGCAGGGCGAGTGGCCGAACATCCTTCAGGTCTTTGTTACCGCCACCATTGGCACCGTTGCCCTAGCTGGCGGCATGGAACGCTGGTTTTTCCGCCCCATTCCGTTGCCGGTATCACTGTTGCTCATTGTGGGCGCCTGTCTGCTGATTATTCCCGGCAGTATCACAGATATGATTGGTCTTGGCATTGTGTTTGTTACCGGTGCGTATTGCAAAATAAGCAGCAAGGCCGTGCAGGCCCGTGTTGTTGCCTGAGGCAGAGCATTAAAGGAGATTGAAGATGGGAAAGTTGATTTATCCTGAAGGTTCTTGGGTAGCTATTGTTACCCCTTTTACCGAAAATAACGCCATTGATCTTGGCGTGATGCACGATCTTGTGGATTTTCATGCCGCCAATGGCACAAGCACGCTGCTTGTGCTGGGCTCGACCGGCGAGCCCACGACCCTGACCATTGAAGAGAAAAAGACCGTCATCAAAGACATGGCCAGCTACTGCAAGGGCAAGATTCATGCGTTTTTTGGTGTGACCCACGGTGACACCGAAAAAACCATAGAGCTTGCGCGCTATGCGCAAGAGCAGGACGCCGACGGTATCGTTGTTGTTGTGCCGCCCTACCTGTGCCCTGATCAGGCATCTGTGCTGGAATATCTTATTGATGTCTGCCTTTCTGTTGATATAAGCGTGGGCCTGTACAACAACCCCGCCAGAGTTGTGGCCAATGTCAATGCAGAAACTGTCATCACTCTGTTCAATTCCGTGCCCAATCTGGTGGCCGACAAAGAAGCCATGCCCAATGTGGGTCAGATTGCCACCATTCAGGAAGGTACCCACGGCGAACTGCCCATCCTGTGCTGCGATTCGCCCGCCTATGCCCTTACCTTGCCCGTACTGGCCTTTGGCGGTGCAGGAACAGCCAACGTGACGGGCAATATCCATCCACGCGCCATGGCTGAAATGTCACGCCCTTGGAAAAATTTTGAAGACGTGCAGCGCACCCGCAGGATTTACAACGAGCTCTTGCCCATCATGGAAGCCTGCTACGCTGCCACCAACCCTGTGGCGGTCAAAACCTTTGTGCGGCTGCTGGGCTTTCCCGTTGGCCACTGCAAGCGCCCCATGCGCGATGTGAGCCCTGAAATTCAGGAAGGCATGAAGTGGCTGATTGAAGAATTTGAACTCAAAAAAATCTACAACCTCAAGTAATGCCCTGTAGTTACGGTATATAACTATCGTGGCACGCATCGAGGATTTAATGCAAGTAACCGAACTGACCCAACCTAAGTGGTTCAAATTGCGCCTTGGTCCAGGCTCTGACCTGTTTCAGGGACTGCGGGATTTTTTTGAGCAGCAAAAGCTTGAACGGGCCTTTATTCTTTCAAGTATTGGCTCCCTTGAAAAAATTATCTGCAACTACCCAGTAACCTGCACAACCATGCCGCCGCCGGTGAAATCCAAAACCATTGAAAAGTTTCTGGAAGTTAACGGCATCACAGGCGAAATGTGGCGCGAGAATAATGAAGTACGCGTTCACCTGCATGGCTCTGTAACCCACGAGGGCGAGACGCTTTTTGGGGGAGGCATGGCCGATGGCGCCAAGGTGCTGGTTCAGGTTGAGATGGTAGTCATGGGACTGCTGGAACAATAAATTTCTGGAGAAAGATCATGCCTTTTCTTACCTTTACCTGCGAACACTGCAACAAGGTATCTCACCGTTTTCTGCGCCCCTCGCAGGTGCGCGGCACGGTTCTTTGCCCCCATTGCAAAAAGCCCATCACTTCCGGGGGCAAATCTGCATCGGGTTCACCCGCGCCTGCCAGCGGGCAGCAGGTTACCTGCGCCAAACTGTAGGTGCATATACTCTTCAATTAATTGGGGCGCGCCCCTTCTGGCATGATTGATTTGCCGGATATCCGCTGCGGGCAACCGCAGCGGCAGGGGAAGCGCGCCCCGAAAAACCAAATCTTGGCGGATACCATGCAAGAGCATGAACTTGTCATTATCGGTGCTGGCCCTGCCGGAACCAGCGCGTGCATATACGCCCGTAGGGCGGGCCTTGATGTGCTGCTGCTCGAAAGTGGCAATGGTGGCAGCCAGATATGCA
>CAYPRZ010000059.1:0-14753 GCA_964413315.1 uncultured Desulfovibrio sp.
TGTACTAGTTTAGACTTGATCTGACAGTCACTCCGTTTTGACGGCGTTGCCTGTCCGATTAATTAAGCTGTCCGACCTTCTCTTGCCAGAGCGTTTTTCCCTCAATGAGTGTTTGCATGGGCGTTCTGCCACAGCACATTTTGCCTTGATGGGTTCTCTCTGTGTTGTAGTGGGCTATCCAGTCATCCAGGTCGGTCTGCAATTCCTCCAAAGACTGATACAGCTTGCGCCGAAACGCAACCCGGTAAAACTCGTTCAGAATTGTTTTATGGAACCGTTCGCAGATGCCGTTTGTCTGAGGATGTCGGGCCTTGGTTTTGGTGTGTTCAATGTCATTAATGCCAAGGTATAGCTCAAAATCGTGAGCTTCGACCCTTCCGCAATATTCCGTGCCTCTGTCTGTCAGAATGCGAATGAGGCCCATTTCCATTGAGGAAAAGAAGGGCAAAACTCGATCATTCAGCAGCTCTGCGCCTGTGATAGGGGTCTTGGTCGTATAGAGTTTGGCAGCGGCCCACTTGGAATAAGTGTCCACAAATGTCTGCTGATAAATACGGCCCACACCCTTGATCGTGCCCACATAGAACGTATCCTGGCTACCCAGATAAGCGTGAGCGAAAATCCCAACTGCGCAATGCCCAAGTTGTTGATGCACAGCAAGGCAAAGGATGAAAGGCAGTAGAAAAAGGCCTCGCCCGCCAGCGTTAAAAAAAGTTGCGGGTCACGCTTGCGGCATTCCAGCGCGTGCAGCACAGAATGCACCGGCCCAAGAAGCGGGAAGGGTGCGGCTGCACCGGTAAAAACCGCGCTCCGGCCAATGCCAAAGGCAGAACCAAGGCCAATAAGCGCTATAACCACAGCCACAGCGCCCACTGCCAGCCTGCCAAAGCCGTGCTCGCCCTGCGGGATTAGCGTGGCAAAGGCTGCAAAATCGGGCAAATCCAGCACCAGACCGCCAGCGGCAATGCCCAGCAAAATGGTTGCTGTGGTTGCCAGCTTAAGCAGGGCATTGACCCGTGGCACTTCTGTGGCAGCAAAATTTTCGGGTATGGCCCCGTTGAGGGCTGGGCTAAAAATTGTAGATTGCAGCCCCATCAAAAACACCACGGCCACAATGGCTGTCCAGTTCATGCTGGTCAGCGCCCACACACCAAGAAGCATGGCCGCAAGCTCCATGAACTTTGACCACACCACCAGCCTATTTTTGGGCATGCGGTCGGCCAGCCACCCCGCCCACGCAGAGCACACCACAAAGGGCAACGCAAACATGGCAGAGGCAATACCCTGAATGGATTCAAGCCCTGCGCTGGCGGCAAGCAGCAGCGCGGCCTGTTTAAAAAAATTGTCGTTGAATGTGCCCATGGCATAGGTAGTGCCCATGCTCAGCAATATTTTTCTTCCATTACCTGCCGGAAGAGCTTCAGACGACTGACTCATGGATTTGTTCCCTTTGCAATTTGGGGTAACGTTGTGGTTTCTTGCGTGTCTTCCTCAATAAAGAGGCGTAATTTTTCAAGAGAATCCAGAACAATAGCATGACAAACAGAATACAGGGCCTGCCTGCCCTCGCGCCGCACGCTGAGGATTCCGGCTTTTTCCAGCACGGCAAGGTGGTGCACAATGGTGGATCGGCCAAAATCAAAGACTGCGGCAATGTCCTTGATAGACAGTTCCTCACCCGGCTCAAACAAAAGCAGAATGCGCTGGCGCGTGGTGTCACCCATGGCCGCAAATACGGCTGCCACAGGCTGCCAGTGGTCTGGGAGTGTGTTCAGGTAGGTTGTTCTCATAACTACATAACTAGTTTTTTAGTCATAAAATGTCAAAATAAAATTTTTCCTTAATATTTATGCTGTTAGGTTAAGAACAACCGCACAGCCCAATCTACCCGCCTTCTACACGGGCAGGCAAAAAACGAAACACACTTCACCTTGCGGCAGCCACACAATTTATATTTACGATATATTTTATCTGCTCTGCAAAACTGGCGCACAAATAAAGAGCGCGCCTCAATTCTGGTTTCATCCAAATTTACTACAGACACGGCACTTCATTCTACTTAGCATATTTTATTTGGGCGTGAGCCCAAAGCACAGCAATGCCCTTCTCGCGATGTTTTGACATACGATTTATGTATACATTGCATGTCTTAATAAATATTTCTTTGCGCTCTACACGATTTTGTGATATTTATTGCAATCAAATTTTACTTTGCGCATTTGCCTCAGTTCCAGATGCTTTTCTGCTTTTTCCGAAGTTGCGTGTGTTTGATACCACTAACCAGAAACAGAGTCCGGACAAGTGGGGTACAAGACATGGGTGCAATTGGGACGCGTCACTATTGTACAGTTATATTTACTCTTTTTTGCATGGCTGCGTTCACAATCGGTGCAACTACTCAGGCACATGCTTGGGCAACAGATTTTGTTCGTGCCACTGACCAGCCCGACTACCCCGGCATTACGAAGCGTTTTATCAATCGCGTTGCCAAGGATGGTGGCGTAATCACCATGTACTACCCGGAAACGGGCAATGAGGTCATTGATAAAAAAATATTCAAAGTCATAAAAAAGGATCTTGATAATTTCGAAAAAGACGCTGGAGATGGCCCCCCTGATAATTCTTCGGAAGTGTTTCACTTTGAGCGCGCCATTTCGAGCAACTATGTCATATACCGGCCATCTTCAACTGTAATTGGAATTGAGTTTACATTTTGCGAAAGTGCCGGAAAAGCTTACTGTGGAAAAAATATTTATAATTACAGCCTCATTGATGGCCGCCAACTGTCCCTTGAAGACATGTTTGACAAGCCACAAGTAGCACTCAAGCTCATGTCCGAATGGGCTAGACGCGAAATTCCCAAAAAAATATCCACCATCAAAGAATTCCTGATTGAAGGCACTGAACCCCAGAAAAAATATTTTAGTCAGCTCCTTGTAACCTCAGACGGCTTGCAGATATTTTTTTGGTGCGGTCAGATAGCCCCCCGTTCGCAAGGCGACCCAGAACTGACCATGCCCATTGCCAAACTTGCCAAAGCTGGCCCCAAGCCCGAAGTATGGGGCCAAATAGAAGGTGTGCGGCCAGCCAATCAGGGCACGCCCCAAAAAGCAGCAGAAGCCCCTGCCCCCAATAGCCGAACGCATCCAGCCCCCCTAAGCACTCCCCTTCAGACTCCCGTGTTTGATAAAATGCAACTGAGCACAGAGCACGCCACATTTCTTGTCGCTGATATTGGCGGCAATGGCCTGAATGTTCCTTGTACTGATTCAGGCGTGCCCATTGAACGCTGCGTCTACATTGCCCCAGATTTCATGGCCCATTTTGAAGACGCTGCCTCAGACTTTGCCTTTGTGCAGGGGCAGGTAGCCCACGGTGCAGCGGCACAGGCAACCTACATATGGGGTCTCTACCGCACAGCCAGCGGATTTCGCAGTACACCGCCAGTTTTTGTTTGCGAAAAATGCACGCCCGGCAAGATATTTATAAAAAAAGACGTCATCATGCTTTCACAAATCAAAAGGTCACCGTTTGACGCACAAACGGTTAGCCTGAAGTTTCGCATTGCAGACGGCACGCTCAAAAAAATCAACTGACCCCATGCAGTAATATCTGCATTTTTTGAATATAAACAGAGGTGATAACGGATACCAGAGTTGCGCAACCGGTTGCGTGGGCAGCAAGCACACGCCCCGCTTCAGCAGCGCCCTCAGGCACAGCTTCAAGATTCTGCACAAATAACCCGGCAACAACGCCAGAACAGGTCCTGAAGGGGTCAGAACGCTCATGAACTTTGTTACCACTCAGTTTGTATTGTTTTTTCTGCCCGTAGTGGTGTTGTGTTGGTACACGCGTTGCGGTCGTGCAGCCCACCTTATGACTCTGTGCATCTGCAACTATTTTTTTTATGCTCAAACGGGCAGGTGGGGCATTGCCGTGCTTGTGGCCGTATCTGCCACCGCCTACCTTAGCGGCCTGCTGCTGGCCCGCAAAAAAAATAAAAAGAAATTTCGCACAGTTTTTGTCTCTGTGGGCATCTGCGTTCTGCTGCTCGCCGTATTCAAATACCACGACTTTATGGTAGATATGGCAAAGGATTTTGGTGTGATGCTGGGCCTGTCTGACATGATAAAGGGCCTGACAAACAGCCATTTTGTCTCCATAGCTGGCATATCTTTTTTTACATTTCAGGCCATCTCGTACATTGCCGATGTGTACAAAGGCGAAAAGATCAAAAAGCCCTACAGTCTGCTAGAGGTTTTTGCCTATATCTCGTTTTTTCCTACCATCATGTCAGGGCCCATCATGCGGGCCAGCGACTTTGTGCAGCAGGTGGATCACCCGATTACAGATTCCGCAGAGATACAACAAGGGTTCTTGCTTATCTTGAGCGGACTTTTCAAAAAAGTTGTGCTCTCAAGCTACCTTTCAGAACACATTGTGCGGCAGGTGTTTGCCGCCCCAGAAAGCTATTCCTCCGCGGCCATTGCTGTTGGCATTTATGGCTATGCTATCCAGATTTTTTGCGATTTTTCTGGCTACACAGACCTTGCGCTGGGTGTGGGCAGACTGCTTGGCTATCGCCTGCCTTCCAACTTTAACAGCCCGTATCTGGCAACCAACCTCAAAGATTTTTGGAATCGCTGGCACATCAGCCTTTCCAGTTGGCTGCGCGACTACCTCTATATAGCCGCCCTTGGCGGCAACCGCAGAGGCAAAGCCAGAACCTACGTCAATCTTTTGCTCACCATGCTGATTGGCGGCCTGTGGCACGGCGGGGCATGGACCTTTGTAATTTGGGGGGGGCTGCACGGGCTGGGTTTGGTAATCTACCATGCCTTTGCCGCCTATCAGGGCAAGCACCCAAGCCGCTGGCTGCAACAACCGTGGGCCAAGGCACTTGCGTGGCTGCTGACATTCCACTTTGTTTGTCTGCTTTGGGTTTTTTTTAGGGCAGATTCCGTTGATATGGCCCTTACTGTTCTTGGCCGACTGGCAGAAGGCAGCGCAGAAGGCAGCGGCTTTCCGCTGTTTGCGCTGGCCGCCATTGGCATGGGTATTTGCATTCAACAGTGGGGAAAGGACGTGATGGCACTGAGTGTGCGCTTGCAAGCAATGCTGCCTTGGCAAGCCCAAGGGGTGGGCGTGGGGCTGGCGGCCAGTATTATCATGGCCATGGGGCCCGAAGGGGTGCTGCCCTTTATCTACTTTAGGTTTTAACTATGAAAAAGCCCAATTATAACAGCAATATATTTTGTGTGTGCATTGTGGCAATTTTATGCTATACTTTTTTGAACGGACACCAAATTGCACTTGAAATGCAAGAAAAAGAGCAGTTTGAAAGTCTTTCCAAAATCGTTAGCGGCATTAGCCGCATGACTGGTGGAGAATTTGTATCACGGCAACTTGCTGCTACAGTTGCACATATTGCCAACTATGATGTTATCGTAGCCGATCACACGGCTGTGCAGGTTGCAGAAGATTCCGAAACTTCACCCGCACAAGTCAGTAATATGCCGGAAGATTCCCCGGCAATACAGGAGAACACACTCCCAGACAAGGCAAGCAGCCCCGCACCGGCCGTGGCGGCTAAAACCCCAACGGCACTGCCCGCGACCGACCAAGCAGCAATGCAAGCAGCCCAAGGCAGCACGCAACCTGCAGCAGAAATTGACACAAGCACTGCCTCCGGGTCTGGAGCAAGTTCTGGCGAAAGTTCTGGTGCAAATTCAGGCGCAAATTCTGGTGTAGCATCTGGCGCAACTCCCCCCTCTTCCGCACCTGTCGCACAAGCTGGCAAAACACCCAACAACTCGGTGGAAGAAGCCGCCAAGGCTCCTTCTGACAAGGGCGTGGCAGAGAACAATAAGACCACTAAGCGGCAAACAGCTGGCAAAAGCATTTTTGCCAAACCCCTGTCACACCGCTACAAGGTACTGCTTGTTGGTGATTCCTTTATGGAAGACATCGAACTGGCAATTATGCGTAATTATTACAACAAAGACCCCAACATCCAGTTTATCTCTGTGGCAAAGCACTCTACGGGGCTGTGCGTAAACACAAACTGGAACTGGCCGAAAAAACTTGAAGAATTCATGCAGAAGCACAAGCCCGATGTTGTTTTGTTTTTTCTCGGCGCCAATGATCTGCAAAATATTTTTGATGGCGAAAGGCGGTATTCATTCACATCTGCTGAATGGAAGAAAAAATACGTCGAAATTGCAGAAAGCATGATTGATATTGCCCGCAAGGGCAACGCTGTTCCCATATGGATAGGCCTGCCGATCATGTCTGAAGTATACGCCAAGTGGGTTCCGCTTATTTCTGAATTGCAGCACAAGGCCTGTAGCAACAGAAATATTGAATACGTGGATACTGTGCCCACCTTGGCAGACGAAAACGGCCAGTACCAAGTTTTTATGAAAACCCCATCTGGGGAAATGGTGCGTATCCGCAAGGCGGACAAGTACCATGTAGAGTATGCGGGCAGCCTGATGATTATTGAGCAGGTTGTGCCCAGCATTAAAAAATGCATTCTTGAGAAGGAAAAAGTTTATGAGTTTGCCCTTCCTGCCGGTTCGCCGCAGGCATCCCGTTAAAAAGAACCTGCCCACTGCGGCAGCATTTGTTTTTCTGCTTTGCCTCTGCCTCACGCTGATTTCGTGTACCAGCCAGAGTACTAAGTCTGAACGCCAGACAGAAACACCCGTTGCCCCCCCGCCAGCCCTGCTTTTTGCGGGCGATTCCATTATGGAAGGCCTTGGGCCGGTTGTGGCAGGCATGCTGCCAAACCAAGGCAACCTTAAAATAGTGCAAGCCGGGCGCTCTTCCACCGGGCTGTGCCGCCCCGATTTTTACGACTGGCCCAAGGCCATGCGCGAATACATGACAAGCCTGCACCCCAAACTGGTGGTCATTTGCGTAGGTACCAACGACGACCAGTCTGTGTCTGATGCGGGCAAACGCTATCACTATATTTCGTCCGGCTGGGAGCAGGCTTATGCCCACAAGGTGGAAGAAATCATAGATATTATTGCTCAAAATGGCGGAACATCCATTTGGGTTTCGCCCCCCATAATGGGCCCCAACTACCTGCGGCCCAGAGTTTTTGCGATCAAGGAAGTCATTCGGAAGACCTGCGAGCGCAGAAACGTGGTATTTATTGATGTGTGGCAAACGCTGGCAGATTCCGCTGGCAACTATCAACGGTTCATTGTTGACAGTAACAGAAAAAAAACAGCCTTGAGAACCAAGGATGGAGTTCACGTGACTCAAGCCGGCAATACTCTGCTGGCTCGCGCCATTCTGCCCCAGATTGAACAGGGGCTTTCTCGCTAGTGCTTTACAGGAGGCTTCATGCCGTATGTTACAAAACTCTTTATCCTCTTATCCCTCTGTTGCAGCCTGCTAGGCGTGCCCGCGCACGCTGGCGAAACGACCCGCAAGGGCAAGAGCAATACTGAAAAAACCACAAACCAGTTTGCCGTGGGCCAAAAATATACCGGAACCAGCGCATGGTACGGTTTACGCGCACACGGCAAGCGTACTGCCAGTGGCAAAACTTTTGACAGCACGCAGCTCACTGCCGCTCACAGAAGTTTGCCCTTTGGAACACTGGTTAAGGTCACCAATAAAAAAACAAAGAAATCAACAATCGTGCAGATTACAGACAGAGGACCAAGCTCGCCCAGCTACCTTATTGACATTTCGCGCCAAGCTGCCATCAACATAGGCATGTTGCGTCAGGGCAGCGCCACGGTAACGCTGGAAATTGTTTCTCTGCCTACGTCTTACGCCTACAATACGGTGCGCAAGTAGCGAGAGACGGTGCAGCGCCTACCGTATGGTACGGCGCGGCGGTACGCCAGACAGTCTAACCTTTCGCAAAGTCAATGAAACTACTTGTCTGTCTGTTGCTTGTTTTGCTTGCCGTGCCGCAGATTCTGCGCGGCGAAATACTGGCATTGCCAGATGAAGACATTGAGGGGCTGCTTATACTGCACAGCCGCACCCTCAGCCGCCATTTCCCGCGCCTTGTGCTCGACATGCCCCAAACCGTGCTGTTTGCGGGCGACTCCATAATGGAAGAACTGGGGCCCGCCCTGGCGCAAATGCTTGCAGGCAAAAAAAACCTCAAGCTTGTGCAGGCGGGCCGTTCTTCTACCGGCCTGTGCCGACCTGACTTTTACGACTGGCCCAAGGCCATGCGCACCTTTATGCGCTCTGAACACCCCCAAACCGTTGTTATCTGCATAGGCACAAACGACGACCAGACCGTTTCAGACGGGGGTGTGCGCCACCAGTTTATCTCACCGCGTTGGCAACTGGCATACCGGCACAAGGTTGAAGAGCTCATCAATATTATTGAAGAACACGGCGGCGCATCCGTATGGGTTTCGCCCCCCATCATGGGGCCCAACGCCCTGCGGCCAAGGGTATTTGCCATTCGAGAGGTCATTCGCCAAACCTGCGAGGCCAGAAACGTGCCCTTTATCGATATTTGGCCCACGCTGGCCGATGCCAACGGCAACTTTCAGTATTCGCTGATTGCACCCGGCGGAAAAATTATTACCCTGCGCGCCAGAGACGGCGTGCACATAGCCCCTGCGGGTAACAAAATACTGGCAAAGGCCGTGTTGCCACATCTGGAAAGCATGCTGCAAACCTCAAACCCGCCAGATATCAGCACCACAGAGCCCGAAGCACTGCCGGGCCAGTGAACAGCCAAACCACCGGCATGATCAGGAGCCACCAATGCTCATCTATATACACGGCTTCAATTCAAGCCCCGCCAGCAATACCTATGGCAAACTCAGGGCGCTTTTTGAAAATACCAAGGCGCTGGAATACCCATCTGAAGGATTGTTTGCCGACAACCTAGCGCTGCTGTGCCAGCAGGTTGAGCAGCTCAAATCGGCTGCCACAACGCCGCTGGTATTTGTGGGCTCCTCGCTTGGCGGATTTTACACTTCGCAGGTTGCCCCCTTGTTTTCTGCCAACTGCATGCTCATCAACCCCGCCATCCGGCCCGTCCAAAGTCTACGGCAATTTTTGGGGCGCAACACCTACTTTCATTCTGGCCGCCAGTGGGATTTTACCGAGACCATCTGCAACAGCTACCAAAATTTTTGCGACAAACGCACGGCCCCCATTGAGCGCCTTGTGGTCATTGGCAAAAACGACACCACGCTCAACCCGGAAGAAGGCCGTCAGTACTGGCAAGACCACGCTGTTATTCACGAAACCGACGACGCTCACAGCATAGAAGCCATTGACGCCGTTATGCTGGCAAGCCTCAACAAATGGCTGCAACGGGCCTGATAAGCGCATCTTTGGCACAAGGTAGCACCATCCGCAGTGTAAAAAAAATCCCGGCATGGCCGGGATTTTTCCTCTGCTGCGTGCAGAAAATATCGTGATGGGTCTGCGCCTTGCAGCTTTAAACCACACGCGGCGGGGCGGTGGAAGCACGCGTAATAAGCTGATGGCTGTATTCCACACGCGTAATATTGCGGTCAGAGGCAGCCCCCCTGATCTTGCTATGCAAAATTTCTAGAGCATTACGCCCTTTATCGCGCATGTAGTGTTCGACAGTTGTCAAATTTATGCCCGCAAAGCCTGACGGAAAAATATTGTCAAATCCGCATACGCTGTAATCGCCGGGTATGGAAAAGCCCCCCTCGCGCACGGCATCAATAACCCCGTAGGCAACCATGTCGTTTACCGCTACAAAGGCGGTAATTTTATTATCATCCAAGCACTTGCGTGCCAGTTCGCGCCCCACAAGGTGCTCTATCTGCACATTTTCCAGTTCTGTTTCCGGGCTTATATCGCGGCTTTTTACCTGCACGCTGCCCTCTGGGCACAGTTGGCCAAAGGTATCGCGCAGCCCCTGCAAACGCTGGGTGCGAATGGGGTTTGCCTCGTCCAGTGTGGTTGAAATATAGGCCAGATGTTTATGCCCCAACTCGTGCATATGGCGGGCTATCAGGCTGCCCGCATCGTAGTTGTTGAGCTCCACGGTATCCACGCTCAAATCCTGCCGCCTGTCACCAATAACCACCATGGGCAGCTTGCGGTCTGCCTTTTCAAGCACGTCTTCCGGGTGCGCCAGCATGGTAAAAATCACGCCAGACATGCCCATACTTCGTGCAAGGTGCAAGGCCTCAAGCTCTTTATCAAGACTGCGGTAAGTTGTGCAAATGCTGGTGGCATAGCCCCTGAGCCCGGCAGCCTGCTGAATGGCCTGAATAACAGTAGAATAGTACGGATTAGTAACATTGGGGGCCACCACCAGCACAGAGGGAATGGTAGCGCCGCCGAACGCCCTGCGCCCACCGCGATAGCCCAAACCCTCTGCCGCTGAAAAGACAGCGGCAATGGTTTCGTCTGCAAACGAAACGCCTTCCCGCCCGTTAAGCACCATTGAAACCGTGGCCTGCGATACGCCTGCCGCCTTGGCAACATGCGCCAAGGTGACCTTTTTTGCGGCAGTATGCCTGGTTCTCTGGCTGTTGCCTGTTCCTGCCGTCATACGCTACGCCTCCTATTCAGCCATCAAGGTTCCACCACACAGGGCGCATGGTAACCAGCTTGATAATCTTCATCAATTCTTTTGGTATCAAATGAATATTTTTATTTAATAAATATTCAATTGACATAAAATTTTTATACATGCTATCTGTTCACATATCTAGCACCAATCCACATTATTTTCAACTGGAGGCAATTAAAAAATTTTAAGATAATAACTTATAAACGCAGTTATGCGAAAAATTAATTTAATTTTTTAATAAAAAAACAGCACGCACACTAGGGCGATGATGACAACCCACGGAGGGTGTCTGCATGGACGAGAGCTCAAAGCAAAAATATGTTCCTTCCAAAAGCGAAATGCGCAAGGTTGTTCTTGCCAGCCTGCTTGGCGCTACCATTGAATGGTACGACTTTTTTCTTTATGGCGTTGTGGCGGGCATTGTCTTTAACAAACTCTATTTCCCCACGTCAGACCCCTACCTTGGCACCATCATGGCATACAGCACCTTTGCCATTGGCTACCTTGCGCGTCCCCTTGGCGGCTTTATTTTTGGCCATTACGGCGATAAACTGGGCCGCAAGCGTATGCTTATCCTCACCATGCTCATCATGGGTATTGCTACTGTAGGCATAGGCCTTGTGCCCACGTATGCCTCAATTGGCATTGCGGCACCCATTATCCTGCAAGCTCTGCGCCTGTGTCAGGGCCTTGGCCTTGGCGGCGAATGGGGCGGCGCGGTGCTTATGACCTACGAATACGCCAGTGACCGCCAAAAGGCCTTTTACGCCAGTATTCCCCAGATGGGGCTGGCCACTGGTCTGTGCCTTTCATCCGGCATGGTGGCCCTGCTCTCGTGGCTGCTGGACAACGAGCAGTTCCTTGCATGGGGCTGGCGCTTTGCCTTTCTTGTGAGTGTGGTGCTTATTGGCATTGCCCTGTATGTGCGTACCCACATTCTTGAAACGCCAGAATTCCGCAAGGCAGAGGCCGATGGCGAAACACGCAAAAAAACCCTGCCCATCGTCACCGTTTGCAAAAATTACCCCCTTAATATTGCCCTTGGCGTGGGTGCCCGCTGGATTGACGGCGTATTTTTCAACGTGCTGGCGGTCTTTTCCATCACCTATCTTGTGCAGCAACTGCACACCTCGCGCAATGAGGCCCTTACGGCTGTTATGTTTGCCGCCCTGCTCATGTGCCCCTTTATTCTTATTGCGGGCCGTCTGGCCGACCGCTTTGGCCGGGGCCGCATCTATGGGCTTGCCAGCCTTGCCTGCGGCATTTCTGTATTTCCCTCTTTCTGGCTGATGCAGAACAGCGGCGGCAGTATCTTTTTGATTGGTCTGGCTATTGCAATTCCGTTGAGCATTTTTTATGCGGGTGTATTCGGGCCTGAAGCGGCATTGTTTTCAGACCTGTTTCCCGCAAAAGTTCGCTACACTGGCATTTCTATAGTTTACCAATTCCCCGGATTTCTGGTTGCCGGTATAGTGCCAGGGCTCTGCACCGTACTTATTCAGTGGAAGGATGGCGATCCCTTCTACATTTGCATCTTCGTGCTTATCGCGGCTGCCACCAGTGCCTTCTCGGCCTTTACCATTCAGGCGCGGCACAACAGGGCAGCCAAGGCAGCAGGAGCCATACAGGATTAACACCATGCGAATCTTGCAACTTTCAGACACGCATCTGCGGGGTGACCACAGCCTGTCGTTTGGGGTGGTTGATACCCGCCGCTGCCTAGACGAGGCTGTCGCACACCTCAAATGCCTTGTGCAAAAGCCGGATGCTATTGTGATTACGGGCGATCTTGCCGACAGCGGCGATCTGCATGCCTACCACGTTTTGCACGACGAGCTGGCCCCCTTGGGCCTACCGGTGTATGCCGTGCCCGGCAATCACGACAGGCGCGACCGCATGCAAGAGGTGATGCCACAGTGGTGCCCCGCCAAGCAGGATATTGCGCCCTACCTTTGCTATACTGTTGAGCACGAGGAAATGCGCATGATCATGATGGACAGCATGAGCCCCGGCTCACATTCTGGCCATTGCCATGCAGAAACCGGCAACTGGCTTGAGAGCGAGCTGGCCAAGCGCCCGCAAACGCCCACCATGCTGTTTATGCACCACCCACCCTTTGTGACCGGCATGGGTGCCATGGACGAGCCCTTTGAAAATGTGGACAGGTTCGCGCAGCTTGTCAGCAACAACCCGCAGCTGCGACTGTGTTTTGGGCACATGCACCGGCCCATCGTGACCATGTGGCAGGACCGGGTGGCCATGACAGCACCAGCAGTATCCATGCAGATCGACCTCGACCTTTCACCAGAAGGCGGCGATACCTTCCGCATGGAAACACCGGGCTACCTGCTGCACCATTTTGACAAGGGCGTGTGGAATTCGCACGTTTGCCAATTTGCGGTGCAGGCCACATTTGCTGGCCCCTACCCTTTTGCGGGCTCGGTAAACCCCACGCAATAAACATCTCCAGACATACACACCCACTCTAGCCGACCGGGGCTGCCGACACCACGTTGGCAGCCCCGGTCGTGTATTGTTTGCCTCACCATTGCTGTGCCGTAGCGCCGCCCCGGATCAAAACATTTTTGCAAGAATTCGCGAGTAGCCAGCTCAGTCATTGGCACAACTGCCACGCGCCATCGCACCTGAGGGAAACATACCTAAACAGTAACAGTTCCTGCTGTCAAAAACATTGACAGCGCTAGCCGACCGGTCTAATTATAAGCCATGAAGGAAAGCGCACGAGATAAAATTATCGCCACTGGCGTTGAAATGGTTGCTATTTCAGGATTTAACGCTACTGGCATTGAATCCGTACTTAAGGCAGCTGGCGTACCAAAGGGATCGTTTTATCACCACTTTGGCTCCAAAGAAAATTTTGGCATCGAGGTTATCAACCTTTTTGCAGAAAGATACGCCCAAAAACTGCACACATTTTTTGACGACCAGAACATTGAGCCGCTTGAGCGCATTCGCAATTATCTGGAGCACAGTATCGAGCACCTCACTCAGGAGAACTTTTCCAAGGGTTGCCTGATTGGCAATCTGGGGCAGGAGCTGGCCGACCAGAATGAGCGGTTCAGGGACAGACTGGACGAAATTTTTTGTGACTGGCTGAACATTTTTGCAGACTGTCTGCGCCAAGCGCAGCAGGCTGGCACGCTCACCCCCCGGCTTGACGCACAAAAACTGGCAAGTTTTCTGCTTTCCGGCTGGGAAGGCGCGATATTGCGGGCCAAGGTAATGCGCTCGCCCGAACCGCTAAAGCAGTTTGTCGGCATACTGTTCGCAACAGTTTTAACAGCAGGGTAATTTTTTGGGCGCATTAATCTGAAAAGCGCCACCCATGCACAACATACACAGTGAGCATATATATGAACGCACAAAAAAACATACTGATGGTTACCACCAGCGCAGATTCCCTGCCCAACGGCAAAAAAACAGGTGTCTGGCTTGAAGAAATAGCGGTTCCGTATCTGACTCTTGCAAAGGCTGGACTTGCCATAACGGTTGCCAGTCCCAAGGGCGGAGCTGTGCCCCTTGATCCCACCAGCCTTGACGAGGCATCTGTGGCCAAGTGGCCAGACATAATGGAACTGCTCAAAAATTCGGCTCCGCTCAAGGATATTCAGGCCCACGGCTTTGACGCCATTGTTCTGCCCGGTGGCCACGGCACAATGATGGATTTTGCCACCGATGCAGAACTCAAGCGCCTTTTGCTCGACTTTGCAAAGACCGACAAAATTATTGCCGCCGTGTGCCACGGCCCTGCCGGGCTGGTGGGGGCAAAAAAACCTGACGGCACGCCCCTTGTAGCTGGCAAAACCATAACAGCCTTTACCGATGAAGAAGAAATTGCCGTTCAGCTAGAAAAAATTGTGCCTTTTATGCTGGAGGCTACCCTGCGCAGCGAAGGAGCAAACTTTGTTGGCGGCCCAATGTGGGCCCCGCATGTAGAGGTGGACGGCAACCTGATCACTGGGCAAAACCCTGCCTCAAGCGAGGCCCTTGCCAATGCGGTTCTAGAACGGCTGCGCTAGCGCCTTACCTCATATCAACACAGCGCCCGGCCCCCCATTATCAGGGAGCCGGGCGTTTTTTATGAATCCGAGCTTTTCAGCGCGCTGACAACCACCGTATAAACAGAGGCGGATTCAACTTGCAAGTGCAACACCCTCAAAGTTGAATGAAAAGGCAA
>CAYPRZ010000060.1:0-14378 GCA_964413315.1 uncultured Desulfovibrio sp.
CACTGCTCTTACCCCAGTGCGGTGCGGGCTTCAAGAAAAAACCCCGCCTATTGTCGCGGGCGGCTGGCAAATCATGCGCCACGCCGCCCTGCGCTTCACTTTAACAGACAACCAGCCTATTTTTCGGGCAGGCTAAAACGCCCAGCCACAGGGGTTTGCCAACCACCGCCAAAGGGCGTGCGGCTCAAATAAATGGCCAGCGGCTCCTGACGCCGTTTGAATTCAGCGCGGAACAGCTTGTCGCGCACCTCCTTGCGGGTGGGTGAAAGTGGGCCAGATTCGGCCTCTGCGGGCTGCAACAGGTCTTCGAGAATGGGGTCCAGATCCTCGTAGGGCAGCAGACTGTCAGAATCCTTCTGACCGGGGCGCAGCTCTGCCGAGGGAGCCTTGGTGAAAATTTCGTCGGGTATGATTTCTGCGCCGCGGTGGGCATTGTACCAGCGGCCCACAGCATAGACCTGGGTTTTGGTCAGATCACCAATAACCGCCAGAGCGCCCACAGAATCGCCGTACAGGGTGCAGTAGCCCATGGCCCCCTCGCTCTTGTTGCCCGTGTTGAGCACCAGAGCTCCAGCCCGGTTGGCCAGTGAGGTTATGAGCGTGCCGCGAATGCGAGCCTGTACGTTTTCAAAGGTCACATCGCCGGGTTTTTCTTCAAACAGGTCAAGGCCGGGTTTAAGCGTAGTTGCAAAGGCCTCCATGAGCGGGCCAATGGGCAGAGTTACGGTAGTGATGCCTAAATTTTTCGCCAGTTTGGCAGCGTCTGACAACGATCCTTCGCTGCTGTGGGGCGAAGGCAAAAGCACGCCGGTAACGTTCTCCGCACCCAAGGCCTCCACGGCCACACTGCACACAAGAGCAGAATCCATGCCGCCAGAAATGGCCACAATACCCTTTTCTACCCCACACTTGCGCACAAAGTCGCGCGTGCCGAGCACAAGGGCGCGCCAGTAATCTTGCTCAACGCACGAGGCCAGCGGTTCCGGCGTTTTGGCAGCACTCTGCCCGCGTGCGGTATCCACCACCAGCACGTCTTCCTCAAAGGCCTTGCCACGGGCAAGCAACTGGCCTGTGGGGTCAAATACAAGGCTCTGGCCGTTGTACACGCGGCTGTCGTTGCCGCCCACCATGTTGACAGAAAACATATGCACGTGATGCCGCGCCGCCACGTGCGAGAGCAGATGCTCGTCCGTTTCCTGCGCGCCCACGCTAAAGGGGGCCGCCGCCATGTGCACAAGGGCGTCCACGCCGCGCTGCACCAGCTCCATAAGCGGGTTGTGACCGCTGGCGTAACGGGTTTTCCAAAAAGAACCGTCTTCGCTCTGCGCGTCTTCGCACAATACCACGCCAATGCGCCAGCCGCCCATGGTCACAATGCCGCACGAGATGCCCCGGTCAAAATACCGCGCGTCCTCGTCGGCCGATTCGGCCACGCTGGGGTTCTGGCCCTGATTCTGGTACACCTTGCGCGAAACAACCTGCCAGCCGCCCTTTTCCACAAGAACTGCAGCGTTGGAGAGCAAGCCAGAGGCATACACGCTGGGCACGGGCGCGCCCACCAGCAGCGAGGGCCCGTCCTTGAGTTCGGCAGCCAGAATATCCAGAGCCTTGAGGCAGCCCGTGGCAAAACCCTGAGCACACAGATAATGCCCCGGAGCCACGCCACACAGCGCCAGCTCTGGTGTAACGCACAGGTCTGCCCCGGCGGCACCCGCCTGACGGGCGGTGCTGATAATACGTTCTACATTTCCGGCCACATCGCCGGTCACGGTGTTGCACTGCAATAGGGCGATTTTCATTCCGATGCCTCCCCCATGTTACAAGTAGTTGTGTAAGGGGCCGCCCGGCGCTGCCAGAGCTTCCACCTTGTGAATAACCGCCGCGTCCTCTTCCAGTGGGGGGGCATGGAAGGGCTTGAGGCGTGCGTCGATAACCAGCGGCGCTTCACACTCCCAGTGCCGGGCCTGCGTAGCGGCATTGGCGCCATACACGTCGGTGGCCGGGTCTGAGCGGGTAAAGGCCACCCATAAAAAATTGTCCAGAGCCTGAGCGCAAAATTCCGCATCGTCGGCCACTACCACCAGAGGGAAAGCCTCGCGCCCCGGCCACTGGGCCAGAGCCTGAGCAAGGACTTCCATCTGCGGGTCCGGCTGGTTGCGTTCACCTTGGTGTTTTGGCCCGCCAATGGCCACAAGGCCAGGGCCGCACACGCGCACAGGGCCAAAGCCTTCGGGCAGGGGCGGCATATCTGCCGCAGGGCCGGTAAGCTCGGTTCCCAGCGTGCGCCTTTTTTTACCCGCAGAGGCCCACACCAGCTTGGAGCCCTCGTTGAGGGCATTGCCCGTGTAGTCCAGCGTATCATTGGTGCTGCGGGTGATGAAGTGCAGATCGCGGGCAAAGTCGGCCCGTTCCAGCAGGTGCTGCAAAAAGGCCGGCACATCGCGGGCCGAAAGACCGGGCGCGTCTTCGTGCGCAATCAGAAAAACATATTTGGCAAGTGCTGTCTGGGTGGTTCCCAAAAGGTGCAGACCTGCGGTGATCAGCTCGCGCGGGCGGCGCTCCTGCTCATAGGGCGTATAGCGTTCGCTGCCTACGGCCAGCAGCAAGGGGTGCACGCCTGCGGCATCCACGGCGTGCACGTCGCACACGCCCTGAAAAACCTGCGGAACCAGCGGCCCCGTAAGCTCGTGGATAAAGTCGCCAAAAACCGTGTCCTCCTGCGGGGGACGGCCCACGGCGGTAAAAGGCCAAATGGCCCCCTGCCGATGGTACACAGCATCGACCTTAAGCACGGGAAAATCATGCGCGAGGCTGTAATAGCCCACATGGTCGCCAAAGGGCCCCTCTGGCTTGCACTGGGGCATGATATGCCCGCTGATGCAAAAATCGGCCTGCGCCAGCACGGGCAGGGGCAAACCTTCCACGCTGGCCATTTCTGTACGTCTGCCGCCCAGCAAACCGGCAAAGCGCAGTTCCGAAAGGCCTTCGGGCAGGGGCATAACAGCGGCCACGGTAAGACTTGGCGGCCCGCCCACATAGATATGCACGGGCAGGGGCTTGCCCATTTCAAGGGCGCGGGCATGGTGTGCGCCAATGCCACGGTGAATCTGATAGTGCAGCCCCACCTCGTCGGCCCCGTATTCGTTGCCGCCCAACTGCACGCGGTACATACCAAGATTTGAGGCATCCGCGCCGGGTTTGGCAGGGTCTTCGCTGTACACAAGGGGCAGGGTTATGAAGGGGCCGCCGTCCATGGGCCAGCAGACAAGCTGGGGCAGGTCGGCCAGTTTGCAGCGGCATTGCAGCACAGGGGCCACGGCAGTGGCCTGCTCTGCGCGCACCCGGCTCACAGAGGGCAACATGTTGATCAGACCGGGCAGGGCCTTGAGCGACTGCAAAGGGCGTTTTACTGCGGCGGCAGGGTCGGCCTTGGCGGCCAGCACGGCCTCCACGGCGGGCAGGCTGCGCCGAAAAATGAAGTGCAGCCTTTCACGCGTGCCAAAAAGATTGGAGAGCATGGGAAAGGGTGTGCCCTTGACCCGCGTAAACAGCAGGGCCGGGGCCTTGGCGCGAAAGGCACGGCGCTGGATGGCGGCCAGTTCCAAATGCGGATCGACCTCGGCATCAATGCGCACCAGATGGCCGTTGGCCTCCAAATCCTGCACGCATTCCTGAAGATTACGGTAACTCATTACGCTCCTTCCCCATGGGTAGCCGCAGCCAAAGGCGAATCAAACCGGGGCTGCACGCCCGCAAGGCTGCGTTTGCCCTCAAGCACGGCCCTAAAATCGGCCAAAATATGGGCATGGTCAAAAACAAGAGGCTGCGGCAGGGCGTCCAGCGGATAAAAAGCCGCGTGTGCCGCGTCGTCCCCGGCTTGCAGGGCTTCGGGATTACGGGGCTTGCCCGCAAAGGCCACGGTCAGCGTGTGCTGTCTGGGGTCGCGGTCTGGGCGGGAATACACACCCAAAAGACCGGTCAGTTCCACATCCAGCCCGGTTTCTTCGCGCATTTCGCGCACGGCGGCGGTTTCTGCGCATTCGCCCTCTTCAATAAACCCGCCAGGCAATGCAAAACCCACCGGCTCGTTGGCGCGGCGAATGATCACCACGCCCCGGTCGGGCGCATAAATGACCACATCCGCAGTGGGCGTGGGATTTCTGTAGCTGGAATATGGCTTGCCGCAGTGCGGGCAGGTAACCTGGCGTTTCATGCGTTCTCCGTCTGGGGTTCGCGCCACAGCGCGTAACAGAAGCATACTAAGCCAGCATGCCCAGAGTCGCAAGCGCGGGAAACAATTCACCCCTTGCAGCCGCTACCGGCCAAAGCAAGATTGACAAAAATGTATGGACGCCATACCACCAGCCCATGAAGAAAAATGGCATTAAAAATACGGTTGAACTGCGCATCCAGAAGTCCATGCTCAAAACTTTGGGGCACGAGTCTGCCCACGGGCCGCGCAGCGCACCCATCAGTCACGCCCTGCTGGGCATTGTGACGCGCTTTCAGGAAATAGAACGCCAGTGCAGCAAGTTTGGCACAGATGTGGACATCCACATGGCTGAAATCCACACCATCATGGCAATCCAAAACAACCAAGGCATCCACGTGGGTGGACTGGCCGAATGCCTTGGGGTCACCAAGGGCAGTGTTTCAGAACTGCTGCGCAGGCTGGAGCGCAAGGGGCTGGCGTACAAGGAAAAAGATCCGCTTAAAATGACGCGGCTCAATGTTTTTTTGACAGACAAGGGCAAGGCCGCAAACATCCGCCACATGAGTTTTCATTCGCAGCTTGATGGACTGGTGGACGAGGCCATGAGCACCCGCACACCTGAAGAAGTGAAGAGCATAGTGACATTTTTGGCTGAAATTCTTGACCGCCTCAACGCCGCCGAAATCAAGGACGACTAACCCCGCTCTGTATGCCCGCATAAATTTGAGTTGGGCGTGCCGCCTTGTTTATTCTACGGTAAAACCCGCCGCCTCAAGCTCTGCCGCGCTGACCGCACCATTGCGCACCATGCGCAACCGAACAGCCCCACCCCTCGCAGAGCCCAGCGGCTCAACCATTGTCGAAGGCAACCCCCCGGCGGGCAAGGGCCCGCCCAACAGCAAGGGCTGATGATTGTGCATGTGAGCATCACTGCTGACAGACGACATTTCCTTCGCCATACGGTGCAGGGCATCCAGCAGGGCCGGATCAAGTTGCTGCGGGCTGCGCACAGCCTCGCCGCCGCTGAGGTTGGCGCTGCTGGCCGTAAGCGGCCCACCGGCCTCTACAGCCAATTGCGCCGCCAGCGGGTGCGGGGTTACGCGCACTGCCACAAGCCCCTCGGCATTTACAAGCGCCTGCGGCAAACGGGCGCGGGCGGGCAGCAATACCGTGAGCGGGCCCGGCCAAAAGGGCTCAAGGCCCTTGGGCATAGCCGCCAGTTCGGCCACTTCGTCCACCTGTGCGGCACTTGCCGCCAGCAGGGGCAAGGGCTTGTGGACGGGGCGGTGCTTGAGCTGGTACACCCTTGCCACAGCATCGGCATGTGCGGCAAGGCAGCCCATACCATAAAAGGTTTCGGTGGGAAAAATCAGCACGCCGCCAGCGCGTAAAAATCTGGCCGACTGGGCCAGATCCATACCCGCAGAAACCTGTGCGGTGTTATTTAACACAAGATGAGAAGACATGACTGGCAAACCTTTGAAATACATAAGTGTGGGCAAGCTGAAAACACCGTTCTGGAAGGATGCCGCTGCCCACTATACCACGCGCATTACCCGCTGGCGCAAGCTGGACATAACCGAAGTGCGCGACGGCGATTCTGCCCTGCCCCAAGACCAGCGCAACGCTCTTGAAGGCCGCCGCATCATTGAGGCCCTTGACCCGCAGGATATAGCCCTTGTGCTTGATGAGCGCGGCCAGCACCTTACCTCGCCCCAACTGGCCGATCTGCTGCGCCAGATGGATCACGATGCCAGAGGCAGAGCCTGTTTTGTCATAGGTGGTGCGTGGGGGCTGGACGAGGCCGTGCGCCAGCGGGCCAGCCGTTGTATCAGCCTTTCGCACATGACCCTGCCGCACGAGCTTGCCCGCGTTGTATTGCTAGAGCAGCTCTACCGGGCTGAATGCATTTTGCGCAAGGTTCCCTATCACCACTAAAGACGCGAAAGCTAAAGAATCTGCCGCAGCAGGTGCTACAGCACCTCGTAAATTCTGGCAAACACGTTGTCGTATACCAGCTTGAAATAGGGCGAAATGCGCGGATCCTGCGGATCGCCCACCAGAAGCTGCACCATCAACGAATTGTACAGGCCCGCATCAATTGCCAGTTTTTCGTCCGTTACCCGGTTGAAAAGAAAGTTGATGTTGCGGCGCTTTGACAAAAATTCGTGCTGTTCTTCGGGTGTGGCCTTGGGGTGGGCGTCAAACCAGTCCTGAATATAATTGCGGCGCGTTACGCCTGTTTCTTCAAAAACACTGATGGACGAGGCATAGATGGCGCTGCTGTTGCCCTCAAGCCGCACCTCGCCCGTATCGAGCTTGTAAGCAAGGGCCTGCGGCACGATGGAAAGCGCCCCGCCCTCGCCCGACCGCGTAACAAAATTCCAGTTGCCAAAGTTGCTTATCCAAAAGCCCAGCCGCAGCATTTCAAAGCTCGCAATCACATACAGCTTGCACTTGGCCTCAATAAGCGGCGTTTCTGCCGAGCGCAGCTTGTCCATGAGATCTTGCGCGCCCTGACCGTCAAGCCCTTCAAAAACCTTGCCCGGCTCGTTGCCGCACTGCGCCGTGTAGCGGATAATCTGGCGGGCAAAACGCGGATTGTCGGTGGCAAACACCGCCGCTGGCAAATACAGCGAGGGCCCCGCGTGCTGGGCACCGTCGGCAATGGTTTGGCGCAGGGCAAAATGGTTGGCCGCGTAGCCCCAGTCCCACCACAGCCAGAGCATGGCGTCGGGCGGAGTCATGACCTTGGCGCGTGAAAGAGCCTCTGCATGGCGGCGGTTGATGATGGGCCCCTGCGACATGGCAGGAATCATGTCGGCAAAGGGCGCAACCAGCAGGGCCAGCAACAGGCCGCTGGTCAATATGCCCGCCACCGCGCCGCGCAGGTCAGCCCGCAGCAAGCGCTGCAACAGCCAGTAAAGCGGCAGGGTAAGCCCTATGGCCATAATGGGCGCGCCAAACATGACCATGCGGCCGCCCATCTTGACGCTCAGCACGCCCAAGGCCGCCAGCGGCAGCAAAAAGAGCGCTCCGGGGCGGCGCAAAGCCACCAAGGCAAAGCCCAACAAACCAAGCGCAGCGGCCTCCATCCAAGGATGGAAGTAGGGGAAAATCTCGGCAAAGCCCAGATCCTGCACCTCAATGATAGACTGCGCCACAGAGGGATATTCCAGCGAAAGCCCGGCGCCCGTGCTTTTTACGTCGCCCGTGTGCTTCACATAGGCGTTTACGTGATTGATGATGGAGGTGAGAATCTCGCCTTGCAGCATCAGGTATCCCACGGCAGCCAGCAGCAAGGCCAGCAGCCAAGACTTGCACAGCAACCGCCGCAGTTTGAAGCCAGTCTTGGTGCCAGCCGCCAGCAACAGCAGGCTAAAACCAAAGCCCCACGGCCCGGCAAGGGTGGGCAGGGCGTAGGCCATACTGCCCAAAAGCAGCAACCCCCGGCGCCCACGGGGGGCCATAACCATGCTCATAAAGGCCAGCAGGCCCACATTGTAGCGGATCAGGTAGGGAAAAACCGAGTGCCATTCCTGCGTCCACCACGATATGACGCCAGAGCAGCCCAGCAGCACAACCCACTGCCAACGCAGGGGATTACCCAGATGACCGGCCTGTTTGAAACTTGGCGTCCAAGGGCTTTGCGGCTGCTTGCGGGTAATAAAACGGCGCAGGTTCATAACGCCAGAAGATGCGGAAAGACGGCGCAGCACCATGCCGGGCAAAAGCATGTAGCGCATGGCCCAACTGGCCGGGGCCAGTGTCATGAGCAGGGGGAAGAACAGGGTTACGAGGTCGGTATCGTAAAAACCCAGCAGGGTACGGGCCAAAAATCCCGGTGCAATGGATGTGAGAATACCGGCGGCAACGCCCGCCTCAATACTGCCCAGCGCCCAGACCCAAGCAAAGGCAATAACAGCTACAAAGCTAGCCAACAGTGCGGGAAACCAAAAGGCCACCGCTGCCGGGGTGGTTCCGGCCATGTCAGCCATGCCTTTAAGCATCACCGCCATGGGATGCCCCACGGCAAGACCAAAATCTTCTGCCCCGGCCACCCAAGTGTAAGCATCGTGGGTAGCTAATAGCCATTCGCTGCCAAGCCGGTATTCCGGGTTCTGCCAGCAGGGCCATTCGAGCATGCGCAGGGCAAAGGCCAAGGCAAGGGTCAGCGCACCCCAAAACAGACCACGGGCCCAGTAACGCCCAGACGGCAGCGACCGGCCCCCTTGATACAAGTTTTTACCCGCTGTTGGCAGCAGGTTGGGGGCATGGTCTACAGCTTTATCTGCGGCATGGTCTACAGCATTGTCTGCGGGGTGCATGGCTTTCTCCGTAGGCTTTGCGCCTGTGGCTTCAGACACGGCAGGCGGTATTAGCCGGCCTTGTGGGTTGCCGCATCATAGGTCAGGCGTTCGCCTTCCGTACTGGGGGCAAGCGCCCAAAACCAGCGGCCATTGCCAGCCGCCACATAGCTGTGCTGCTCTACCAAACGCCACGGGGCGGGCAGTTGCTGCGGTGCGGGCTCAAGCGCCAAAATCACCAGCACACCGTTGGCGTGCAGGCGGGGTTCGGCAAGCTCAAGCAGCTGCCGCCAAGGCATGAAGGCGCGGCTCAAAATACAGTCGGCCTTGTAATACTGGCCCTGAAAAAAATGCTCCACCGGCCCCCTGAAAACATGGGTAGAGGGCAACTGCAAGCGCGAAAGCACACTTGATAAGAACAGGGCGCGTTTTTCGCGCACTTCTACCATGTAATATGCACCGCGCGTCCACACCATGCGCAGGGGAATACCCGGCAGGCCAGCGCCCGCGCCCAGATCCCAGCACAGGGGGGCTTGGGGCAGATCAAGTTTGTCCAAAAAGGCGGCCAGATAAAAACTGTCCACCGCCAGCCGTCCCAGTATGTCCTGCCATGTGTGCGGGCCAACCAGATTCATGGCCTTGTTCCACTGGCAAAGCATTTCTAGGTATTCTGCAAGGGGTTCCAGAGCCGCCTGCGGCACTTCCGCGCCAGTGGCCGCCACCAGACGGGCCAGTTCCTTTCTGTCCACTGATTTTCGCTGCATGTTCCTTATCCTGAGCTTGTACGCCCTTTGCGGGCTTTTCCGGCGTATTTGCCGGGTTCACTGTCATATCCCCGCAGACCGGGACTTGCAAGCCCCGCGCCGATAACGTAAAAAAGAGGGCTTGCGCGTTTGCACGCATGCATCCAAACAAAATTCAAGGCCGGTTTTGGCCACGCCAATGCGCACCTGTGCGCCACTGGAGGATAATTTCCGTCATGACACAAGCCGTTCTGCTCTTTCCCGGTCAGGGCTCGCAAGAGTCGGGCATGGGCCGCGATCTGGCCGAGGCCTCTTCTGATGCCATGAATCTGTGGAAGCAGGCCGAGCGCATCAGCGGTCTGCCCCTGCGCGAAATTTACTGGGAAGGCGACGATGCCGCCATGAGCGACACCCGTGCCCTGCAACCCGCCCTTACCGTGGTGAACCTGAACCTCTGGAGCGCCGTTGCCGCTCGCGCCGCCGTATGCGGTGCTGCCGGGCACAGCCTCGGCGAGTTCAGCGCCATGGCCGCCGCTGGCGTTATTTCAGCCGAATGCGCCCTTGAGCTCACCGCCCTACGTGGCCGCCTCATGGCCGAGGCCGACCCCGAAGGCAAGGGAGGCATGGCCGCCCTGCTCAAGCTCGACCAGCCCGCCATTGAAGAAATTGTGGCCGAAACCATCGCCCAGTGCGGCGAGCTGCTGCTGGTGGCCAACTACAACACCCCCGGCCAGCTTGTTATCAGTGGAACCAAGGCCGCCGTGGCTCTGGCTTGCCAAAAAGCCAAAGAACGCAAGGGCCGTGGTCTTGAGCTCAAGGTCAGTGGCGCGTTTCACAGCCCCATGATGGCCGAGGCCAACAAAGAGCTTGCCCCCCTGCTGCGCAAGGCCGTATGGAGCAAACCCAAGTTTCCCGTTTACTGCAACGCCCACGGCAAGGCCGTGACCGATGGCGAAAGCGCGCGCGAAAGCCTGCTTGTGCAGATGACCTCGTCTGTGCAGTGGATAGACACCGTGCGCAATCAGTATGCCGACGGCGCGCGCCGCTGGCTCGAACTGGGCCCCAAGGCCGTGCTGGGCAAAATGGTTGCTCCGTGCCTTGCGGGCACGGCAACGGCAGAAGACCTTGCTATCGAGCTGGTCAACAATGCCGAAACCGCTGCCGCCTTTGCGGGATAGTTGCAAGTAATATTGGGCTGATAACGTTTGGGAAGGGCCGCTGTTTTTGCGGCTTTCTCCTGCATTTTTCTGACAACATTTTTCTTCATGCGCTCTGGGCGGCACTGGCCGCAAACTGGCAGCGCATGAACCCGAAACGGGGTTTCCGGCGGCTTTGCCCCGGCCACCACAGGCAGTTTGCCGCAACCGTTGCATATAAGGACACAGCACTATGCGCGCCATTGATACCCTGCGCACGGCCCTCAAGGGCATTATTGAAGAAGAAGGCCTTGCCTGGCCTGTCAAAACCGTTATTGAGCCGCCCCGCGACCCTAAGCACGGCGATCTTTCTGTGAACTCGGCCATGCTGCTTGCCAAGGAGGCCAAGGCCAACCCCCGCGAACTGGCGCAAAAATTTGCCCAGAAGCTGGTTGAGCGTTGCCCCGACGTGGCCCATGCCGAAGCCGCTGGCCCCGGTTTTTGCAACGTGACCTTCACGCAGGATTTTTGGCGCAATACAGTGGTGGATATTGAATCTGCCGCCGCTAACTACGGCAAGAGCACGGGCGGCGCTGGCAAAAAGGTGCTGGTGGAATACGTTTCTGCCAACCCCACCGGGCCCCTGCACGTGGGTCACGGGCGCGGCGCGGCCGTGGGTGATAGCCTTGCCCGCCTGCTGCGCGTGGCTGGCTACGATGTAAACACCGAATACTACATCAACGATGCCGGTCGCCAGATGCGCCTGCTGGGCCTTTCTGTGTGGCTGCGCGCCAAGGAACTGGCCGGCATGCCCGTTACTTGGCCCGAAGATTACTATAAGGGCGACTATATCATCGACATCGCCCGCGAAATGCTTGATGCCAACCCCGCCCTTGTGCAGATGCCCGACGCCGAAGGTCAGGACGTGTGCTACGACAAGGCCATGAACGACATATTGAACGGCATCAAGGACGACCTCAACGAGTTTCGCGTGGAGCACCAGCGCTGGTTTTCTGAAAAGACCCTTGTGGAAGGCGGGGCCGTGGCCTCTGCCTTCAAGGCGCTTGATGACGCTGGCCACACCTACGAAAAAGACAATGCCTACTGGTTTGCCACCGAAAATCTTGGCGACGACAAAAACCGCGTGTTGCGCAAGTCGGACGGCAGCCTGACCTACTTTGCCTCTGACATTGCCTACCACCACGACAAGTTCCAACGCGGCTACGACTGGCTTATCGACATCTGGGGCGCAGACCACCACGGCTACATCCCGCGCATGCGTGCGGCCATTACGGCCATGGGCAAAACGCAGGACAGCTTTGACGTGGTGCTCATCCAGCTCGTCAACCTGCTTCGCGAGGGTCAGCCCGTGAGCATGTCCACCCGCGCTGGCACGTTTGAAACTTTGGCCGATGTTATCAAGGAAGTGGGCGTGGACGCGGCGCGTTTCATGTTTCTTTCGCGCAAGAGCGACAGCCCGCTGGACTTTGACCTTGAGCTAGCCAAGCAGCGCAGCCTCGACAACCCCGTGTACTACGTGCAGTATGCCCACGCGCGTATCTGCGCTGTACTGCGCAGGGCCGAAGAACGCGGCTTTGTGCTGCCCGTCAAGGCCGATGCCGACCTGCTGCACGGCCTCGACACGCCCGAAGACATGGCCCTGCTGCGCAAGGCCGCCACATTTGAAGACATGCTGGCCTCTGCCGCCAAGTCGCTGGGCGTGCACCATGTGAGCACCTACCTTACAGAACTGGCTGGGCAGCTGCACAGCTACTACGCCAAGCATCAGGTTCTGCTGGCCGACGACGCACCGCGTACTCTGGCCCGCCTTGCCCTTTTGCGCTCCATCGGTCAGGTGCTGCGCAACGGTCTGGATGTGCTTGGCGTCAGCGCCCCCGAAAGCATGTAGGCAGTACGCTGCCTGTACAAACGTCGAATATTCGGCGTGCAGCCATCAGGCTTTTACCTGCTGCAAGGCGCATTTTGCCAAGGTTTTGCGCGGCTACCCCGCCACCTTTACATAATGCGCCTTGCGCGGGCAGAATTGAATGGCCTTTGGCCCACGACGGAGGATACAGAATGGCCGCCCCCTTACGTAAACCCCGCAAATCAGTTGCTTCACAGCCCACGGGCGAGAAGCGCCGTTTTGTAATTCGCCTTTCGGGGCCAATGGCCGCCCTGCTGGGAACAATTCTGGTGGTGGCCGTGGGCTGGTCGTTTTTCATGGGCTTTATGGTCGGGCGCGGGCAGAATCCTGAAACCCGCGTGGAACAGATGACCAACATGATTTCCAAGGATGCCCCGGCAGCCAAGGGCAAGGCCGCTCAGCAGGAAGCCCCCGCCCCCGATGCGGCAGCCACGGCAGAGACAGCCGATGGGCAAAATGCGGCCCCGGTTACCGAAAATGCCGCAGGCGCTGCGCCACAACAGGCCGCAGCGGGCAAACCCGCCGATGCCAAGGGCCAAAAGGCGGGGCAGCCACAACAGGGCCAGCCACAGGCCCTGGCTTACCCCTTTTCACAGCCATCAGCCAACAGCATGGCGGCGTGGGGCATCAAACCGGGGGCCAATCAACAGGGCGCGCAGGCCCAAGCTGGCGGCACGCAAAATGGTGCGCCCAATGGCACACAGGCAGCCAAGCCTGCCCCGGCAAAAACGGGCCCCCAATTTGATTATGTGTATCAGGTGGCTGCCTTCAAGTCAGACGAAGACGCAGACAAACTGCGCACTCGCCTTGAAGGCAAGGGCTTGCACACGCGCACGCAAAAGAGCGGCAAGCTTGTGCTTGTGCTGGTGAACATGCGCGGAACCGAAGACGACGCCTTTAACCTGCGCGAAGACTTGCGCCACATGAGGCTTGGCGTGCCAATCATGGTTTCGCAAAAGCCGGTTTCGACCAAACCGCAGAAAGCCGGACGCTGAGGCACAACATGACCGCAACAGAATCTTTTGGCACTTTTTTGCGCAAGATAGGCGGCCCCTGCCTACGTGGTATTGACGCGCTGGGCGGCACGGCCCTGTTCATGCTTGAGGGCTTGGCCCAGATATTTGCCAGCCCAAAAATTTTTCGGCGCACGGTGCAGCAGCTGTACGTTATCGGCTCCAAGTCGCTGTTTCTCATCATGCTGATCGGCGTTTTTTGCGGCATGGTGCTGGGCCTTCAGGGCTATTACACACTGGTGAAATTTGGCTCTGTGGGCATGCTTGGCTCGGCGGTTTCGCTAACCCTGATCCGCGAGCTTGGGCCAGTGCTCACGGCCATCATGCTTACGGGCCGCGCTGGGTCTTCCATGACGGCAGAAATCGGCGTCATGCGCATCACCGACCAGATTGACGCGCTGGACGTTATGGACATCAATTCCATGGGCTATCTGGTAAGCCCGCGTTTGCTTGCCTCGCTTATTGCATTTCCGCTCCTGACGGCGGTATTTGACGTTATTGGCATTATCGGCGGCTACCTCACAGGTGTGCTCATGCTGGGCATCAATGAGGGTGCGTATTTTTATCGCATTATCAGCTCTGTCACCGCCACCGACGTTAATGGCGGCTTTATCAAGGCCATTCTGTTTGGTCTGCTGGTCACCACCATTTGCTGCCGTCAAGGCTACTACACCAACAAGCGCCGCGACAGCGTAGGGCCAGAGGCAGTGGGCAACGCCACCACCTCTGCCGTGGTTATCTCGTGCGTGCTGATTCTTGCGGCAGACTACATTGTTACCTCGTTTTTGCTCTAAGGCCGCATGCAGTCTGTAACCGTCATCGGCATAGACCCCGGCTCGCAACGCACAGGCTGGGGCGTGGTGCGCGAAGTTTCGGGAGTGTTGCAACTGGTGGATTGCGGCGTGGTGCGCACGGCCTCGGCGGGCAAGGAAGTTTCTGACCGGCTGGCCCGCATCTACCACGAACTTTCTGGCGTGCTGGCACGCCTCAAGCCAGCAGAAGCCGCCATCGAGCTGGTTTTTACGGCCCAAATCGCCGC
>CAYPRZ010000061.1:0-14285 GCA_964413315.1 uncultured Desulfovibrio sp.
AAATGATCTCGTACTTTGTGCGCAAGGCTATTACCGGCATGCGGCTGGTCAAGCCCTCCATGGTTATTTGTATTCCCACGGGCATTACTCAGGTGGAAAAACGCGCGGTCATAGATTCTGCCATCATGGCGGGCGCGGCAGATGTGGCCATGGTTGAGGAACCCATGGCTGCGGCCATTGGCGCAGATTTGCCCATTCATGAGCCCTTGGGCAACTTGGTGCTTGATATTGGCGGCGGCACAAGCGAGGTGGCTGTTATCACCATGGCGGGCATTGCCAATGCGCAGTCTGTGCGCGTGGCGGGTGATGCCATGAATATGGCCGTGCAGCGCTACATGCGTGATGTTTTTCGTATGGAAGTTGGCGATAACACGGCGGAAAATGTCAAAAAAATTCTTGGTTCCGCCATGCCCATACCCAATGCGCCCGTGCTTGAGGTTTCGGGCAAGGACTTGGTGCGCGGTGCGCCCCGCGTGGTAAAGGTTACAGAGGGCCACGTGCGCGAGGCCCTGCGCGAGCCCGTGCTTGCCATACTGGGTGCGGTAATGCGTGCGCTGGAAAAAACCCCGCCAGAACTGGCGGCAGATATTTACCGTAACGGCATGCTTATGGCTGGCGGCGGCTCGTTGCTCAAGGGGCTTGATCAGTTCATTGCCCGCGAGACGCGCCTTAAGGTCTTTGTGGACAAAGATCCGCTTACAACAGTGCTGCGCGGCACGGCCAGAGCCATGCTTGACCGCCAGTTGTACCATTCTGTCTTTATCAACTAGCCGCGCCGCGCCGCTTGCCGTAAGGCAGCGCCAATCCATCTTGTAAATACTGTCTGCTGCGGGGTGCCAACCCTGCGGCATTTTGCATTGCAGAACCACGCGCAAAGGAAGCCCCATGTTTGCATCACAGGATATTTTGCAGGGATGTCTGGAAATTGTGCGCCAGAGCGGCGACATCATACGTGAGCATTGGGCCAAGCCCAGCAACGTGCGGCACAAGGGGCGCATTGATCTTGTTACCCAGACCGATCTTGCGGTGGAAGCCTTTTTGAAGGAAAAACTGGCCGACCTTGTGCCCGGTGCGGCCTTTATGGCCGAAGAAAGCAGCCAGAGCGAACGTGAGCCCGATGGCCTGTGCTGGATCATCGACCCGGTGGACGGCACAACCAACTTTGTGCACCGCATCCCGCAGGTGGCTACCTCTGTGGCACTGTGGAACAAGGATCATGTGGAATTTGGCGTGGTCAACATACCCATGATGCACGAGTGTTTCAGCGCCCAGCGCGGGCAGGGGGCCTTTTTAAACGGCGCCCCCATAGCGGTGAGCCGTGCCGAAAGCATAGGCAATGCCCTTGTGGCAACGGGCTTTCCCTACGATTTTACGGGGCGGCTTGAGAGAATACTTGAGCGCCTTGCCATTATGCTGCCCAAGAGTCAGGGCATGCGGCGCATGGGTGCTGCTGCTGTGGACATGGCCTATGTGGCGTGCGGCAGGGTAGATATGTTTTATGAAGAAGGCCTGAAGCCGTGGGATTTTGCCGCTGGTCTGCTGCTGGTGGAAGAAGCCGGGGGCAGGGTTACCAATATGCGCGGCAAGCCTCTGCGTTTTGGCGATGTGCTGCTGGCCTCCAACGGGCTGGTGCACGATGAAGCCGTTGCGCTGCTGGGCCCCACAGACGTTTCATAACGCCAAGCAACTTTGGGTGTACCGCTTTAGCGCGGGCGCACTAGCCCTGCCTGAACAACAGAGCGCAAAAATGGCGACAGCAGCTCGCCAAAGTGTGTGCCGATGCCGCGCAGCTCGTCATAATCCACCAGCATGTGCAAGTCTGGATCGCGCACTGCTGTGGAAGCCAGCGACACCGGCATGCGTCCCTCGTACAGTTCAACAAAGGCATTAAAGCTTTCTGGCCCCGGCGCGGATACACCTAGCGGCAGAATGCGGCCATCGTGCCCCCATTCGTCAAAAAACAGCTGCTGCGCCCGGCGCTCGCTCGACTGGCCAGCGGTTACGCGCCCAAAGGATGAAATACCCCAACCAAGCCCCGGCCTGTGGGTGAGCAGGGCTCGCCCCAGACGGTCACGCACCAGTAGGCCCACGGCCCTGTGGTGCAGGCCCTGCCGCAGCACATTCTGCTTGCGCATGACGCACAGGGGCGTGTTGTTTTTGTCCACAACCTCCAGCAAATCAGGAGTGTTGTTTAATGAAGGATAGAGGCTGATTTCCATGAGAGCTTCCACAGAGCGCGATGAACGCCTTCAAATGCTGGGGCCGCAGCACGCCGCCGCCATGTACGATATTGAGCGTCAGTGCTTTCCCTTGCCTTGGTCAGAAGATCAGTGCGCGGCGGCCTTTGGTCAAAAGGCGTTTTCTGCCCTTGGATTGTTCCGCAACGAGGCGCTGATTGGGTATATATCAGTATATCACACCTTGGACGAACTGGAAATACTCAATCTGGCGGTGCTGCCGCACGAGCGGCGGCGGGGCTACGGACGGCGTATCTTGGGCGTGGTCTTGCGCCTTGCACGTAAAATGGCTATTAATAAAATCTTGCTTGAAGTAAGGGTGGGCAACAAGCCCGCCATATGCCTGTATGAAAGTTGTGGCTTCAAGCGGGTGGGCGTGCGCAAAAAGTATTATACAGATACTGGCGAAGACGCGCTTATCTATCTTTGTTCCATCTGATATTTGGGGATACCATGCAAAAAATATTTGCCGCCAACTGGAAGATGTATAAAACCCGCGCTCAGGCCAGCCAGAGCGCAGGTGAGCTTGCCAACGGCCTTGGCCAGCTGCCCGCAGGGCACGAAGTTGTTGTTTTTGCACCTTTTACCAGCATTAGCTGCGTGGCCGATGCCTTTAACGGCAAGCCCGCTCTTTCTGTTGGTGGCCAAAACTGCTACCCGGCGGAAGAAGGCGCGTTTACGGGCGAAACCTCGCCTGCAATGCTGCGCGACGCTGGCGCAAGCTGGGTGCTCACTGGGCATTCTGAACGCCGCCACGTCATGGGCGAAGACGACAGCCTTGTGGCCCGCAAAACCATTTTTGCCCTTGAACACGGCCTCAACGTGCTGCTGTGCATTGGTGAAACCCTTGACGAGCGCGAGGCTGGCAAACTGAATGCCGTGCTTGAAAAGCAGCTTTCTGCCGTTTTTTCGGCCATGCCTGAAAGCCTGCGCGGCGCTGCCCTTGTGGGCAAGCTGGCCGTGGGCTACGAACCCGTGTGGGCCATTGGCACGGGCAAGGTTGCCGGGCCGCAGGAAGTGCTTGATGCCCACGCCGTAACGCGGGCTCTGCTGCAAAAACTTGTGGGTGAAACCGCAAATCAGCTGCCCATTTTATATGGCGGCAGTGTTAAGCCGAACAATGCCGCTGGGCTCATGGCCCTTGACAATGTGGATGGCCTTCTGGTAGGTGGAGCGTCTTTAGAAGCACAAAGCTTCTTACAAATTATCGGGGCCTAACCCCACTTCGGGCGCGCCATCGGGCAGTGGCCGGACGGCGAGGAGGAATTCGTGCAGACTCTCATTCTTACGCTGCATATCATTGTGTGCGTGTTGCTGGTTATTCTTGTGCTGCTTCAGGCGGGCAAGGAAGGCATGGGCGTTATTTTTGGCGGTGGCAATAGCTCTGTGTTCGGCAGCGGCGGCGCGGGCGGCATTCTTGCCAAGCTCACTGCCCTGATGGCCGTGATCTTTGTCATCACTTCTATCACCTACACCCTTGTGACCAGCTCTCGCCCTTCCAGTCAGTCTACAATTCTTGATGTCAAGATTGAAGAGCCTGCTGCTCCCCGGCCCGCAGCTCCCGCTCCTGCGGCGGCCCCTGCCGCCCCTGCCGAGCAGAAAGCCACGGCACCTGCGGCCCAATAACCGCAGCATTTGTTTACAGTTAAAGCCGCGGCCTGTGCTGCGGCTTTTTTTATTAGCTTAACCCAAGGGTGGGGCTGACATGTCTGATGCAGACGACTTTGGCGCAAATCCGTTTCGCACACTCAATACCAAGCAGTTTCCTGACAAGAAAAAACAGGGCGCAGTGCAGCGTAAACCCGCGCACCAAGGCCACGGCAAACGCGTGATTGCTGGGTCTGCCCCTGCGCAGCATGCCGAAATATCGGATGAAGACAGTGAGCTTTTTTTGCATGCCGTTAGCAGCGTAAAACCCACCAAGGGTTCGGGATCAAACAAAAAAAGCGCTTCCAAGGGCTTTTCGCTCGAAGATCATGGCGCCTTGACCAGCATGGCCGACGCGCTGGGAGTGGATGCACAGGGCAAAGAGCGCGGCAAGGCAAAAAACGGCGCTGGCAATGGCACGCAGGGCTCTGTTGCGCCCAGTACAGCCTCGGCCACCGCTGCTCAAGGTAAAAAGCAGGCTGCCCGCAAGCAAGCTGCGCCTTCCACCCCCGAAGAATATTTTGCCAATGCCGCAATGCAGGACATGGACGAGGACGCCGCCGCTTTTTTGACGGCCATGGGCTCTGTAAGCCCGCTCTCTGGCGGCGGGCGCGATGTGGCCCCTGCGCCAGAACCGGGAACACCGCCGCCCCACGACGATACCAGCTTGCAGGACTTTTTGGACGGCAAGCTGGAATTTGCCCTCAGCTTTACGGACGAATACCTTGAAGGGCACGTGGTAGGCCTTGACCAGATGATACTGAACAAGCTGCGGGCCGGGGGCCTGAGCCCAGAGGCCCACCTTGACCTGCACGGCCTAAACGCCATGCAGGCATTTGAAGCCTTGCGCGGCTTTTTTAAGGGCAGCTGGTACAAGGGGCTGCGCACGGTGCTGGTTGTGCCGGGGCGTGGCCGTAACTCGCCCGACGGCTTTGGAATTCTGCGCGAAAAGCTGCAAAGCTGGCTGACGCAAGACCCCTTCAAGCGGGTGGTGTTGGCTTTTTGCACGGCCCAGCCGCACGACGGCGGCCCCGGCAGCGTCTATGTGCTGCTGCGCAAGTACCGCAAAAAAGGGCGTATTTACTGGGAAAGAATGCCTGCGGATTCAGACCTGTTTTAGCATTTGAAAACAAAAAATGGCCGGGAATTTCCCGGCCATTGTGTTTTTGTAAGGGGGCAGAGGCTCTTGCCCTTGCTCAGCCCGCTTTGCGTGATATGTCCGAAAGCCTGTCGAGCAGACGGTCGTAGTAAGGATCGTCCTGCTCTAGATGGAGGGGCCGCTGAAAGCGCACCTTGGCCCTTGTGACCATTAAGCGCACCTTTTGCATCTGGCGCACGCGCTCCTGTTCGTCCTCGCAGTGTTCCAGCAGGTCAATCAAACGGTTGATTTCCTTGCGCTCCTCAAGCTCTGGGGGCAGACAGCCCGCATTGCGCAAAATTTTATAGGCCATGCGCATGTCTTCGGGTACGTGGCTCAGGTCTTCAAGTTCCAGCGGCTTGCCCGCACCGGGCAGATTGTCAAACAGTCCCTGCGACTGGGCTTCCTCAATGCGGCGCTCGGCCACAAGCTGGATCACAGACCACGGGTTTGCTTCACTCATGGCTGTCCCCCTCCTGAATCTCTGTGGCGGGTTGCTGGGGCAACGCTTCGGGGTTATCGCTCCACAGTTTTTTCCATTCCATAAGCAGGCGCAGGGCGTCCAGCGGGCTGAGCTCGTCTGGGTTGAGATCGCGCAGCAGCAGGATCAGCGGATGCTCGCTGCGCGGCGGTGCGGCGGCGATTTCTGGCAGCTCCTGCTCTTTTTTGACAGGTTCAGGCAGGCTCAGACCGGGTAGCGAAACCGCAGAAACCACGGTTTTGCGTGCGCTTTCGCGTCCACGCTCCAGCCCCTGCAAGATGGCCCGCGCCCGCTGCACCACCGGGCCGGGAACCCCGGCAAGGCGGGCAACCTCTACACCGTAGCTGCGGTCAGAGGGGCCGGGAACAAGCTTGTGCAAGAAGAGAATGTCGTTGTTGTACTCGCGTATGGCAATGTTCATGGTAAACATGCCGGCAATGCGGCCTTCAAGCGCTGTGAGCTCGTGATAGTGGGTGGCAAAAAGCGTGCGCAGCTCGCCGCCAGCACGTTTGGCAAGGTCTTCCACCACAGCCCACGCAAGGGCCACACCGTCGTAGGTGCTTGTGCCCCGGCCAATCTCGTCCAGAATCACAAGGCTTCTGCGGGTAGCCTGACGAAGAATGCGGGCTGTTTCCATCATTTCAACCATAAAGGTGCTCTGCCCTTGTGCAAGGTTGTCAGAGGCCCCCACGCGTGAAAACAGGCGGTCTACAAGCCCAAGGCGGGCGGCGCTGGCCGGAACCATGGAGCCCATCTGCGCCAACAGGCAGATGATGGCCACCTGCCGCAGCACGGTTGATTTGCCCGCCATGTTTGGGCCGGTGAGCAGACACAGGCGACGCCCAGCATCAAGGCGAAAATCGTTGGGCACAAAGTTGGCCCGGCCCAGCATGGCTTCCACAACCGGGTGGCGGCCCTCGCGTATGTCGAGGTTGGCCTCCTGATCCAGCTCTGGTCTGCACCAGTTGTTGGTGCGGCCCACCTGAGCGAGGCTTTGCCAGTAGTCTAACTGGGCCACCATATCGGCTGCGTGCACGATACGTTCGCGCTGGCTGGCCATGTGGCTGCGCAGCTCCTGAAACAGCGTGTATTCAAGGCTTTTGCGCTTGTCTGATGCCGAAAGCAGCTCTTCTTCCAGCTCCTTGAGCTCCACAGTGGTAAAGCGCTCTGCATTGGCAAGACTTTGACGGCGGATAAAATGGAAGGGCGCTGGGCCGCTGTGGGCCGCGCGCGTGACCTCGTAGTAATAGCCAAACACCCGGTTGTAGCCCAGCTTGAGCTTGCTTATGCCCGTCTTGGCCTGTTCGTCGGCCAGCATGGCTTGCAGCTTTTGCTCGCCGTGCTCGGCAAGGTCGAGCAGGCGATCAAGTTCGGCATTAAAGCCGCTTTTGAACAGGCCGCCTTCGGTGATGACAGCGGGCGGGCTGTCCACAAGGGCGCTTTGCAAAAGGGCCGCGCAGTCGTCCATGTTGTCCCACGATTTGAGCACCTCGGTGATGCTCTTGGGCATGTCAGGGGCCGCAACCGTGGCCGTTGATACAGTTGCGCTCAAGGCGTTGAACACATCCGGCAGGGCAGCCAGACTGTTGCGCAGGGCAATAAAATCGCGCGGTGCGCCCTGATTAAGGCTTATGCGGGTTGAAAGACGCTCTAGGTCATAAACATTTTTAAGAGCTTCGCGCAGGGCATCGCGGCGGGCGTCATCGGCATAAAAATAGGCCACAGCATCCTGTATGCGCGTGATGGGGCCAATCTCGCGCCAAGGGTGGCGCAGCATGTCTTCAAGCAACCTGCCGCCCATGGGGGTCATGGTGTCGTCCAGCGCGTGGCGTAGGGTTCCCTTGCCTTTGCGGCCATTGAGGCGGGCAAAAATTTCAAGGTTGCGCTCTGTCACATCGTCGATGATCAGGCGGCGGCCAAGATCAAGAGGCGTAAAGGGCATGAGATGGTCAGGATTGCGCATCTGGGTTTGGCCAAGGTAGGCCAGCAGGGCGCCGCAGGCCCGCATAAGCTCTGGCTTGCCCTCAAGGCCAAGCGCACCTGCCTCGCGCACGCCCTGAGCCGCCACAACGCGCTCTGTGGCGCGTTTAAGCTCAAATTGGGTTGCGGGCATGCGCACCAGCCTTATGCCCTCCAGAATGCAGCGCTGGGGCAATTCTGTGCCTTCGGGCACCAGCAGCTCGCGGGGGGCCAGCTTTTGGGCCCACTGCCACAGCTCGGCCTCGCGCTTGAATTCAACGCCAGACCATTGCCCCGTAGAAATATCGGCCCACGCCAGCCCGCCAGCACTGCCTGTGCCTCCACTGGCAGGAGGGCACAAGGCCGCAAGATAGTTGTGGCTTTTGCTGGCAAGGTTTGCATCTTCCAGCACCGTGCCGGGTGTGATTACACGGGTTACGGCGCGTTTTACCAGCCCCTTGGCGGCCTTGGGGTCTTCTGTCTGATCGCAGATGGCAATGTGGTAACCCTTGTCAATAAGCTGGGCCACGTAGCCCTCAACCGCATGCCACGGCACGCCGCACATGGGAATGGGGTTTTCCGTATCCTTGCTGCGGCTTGTAAGGGCAATCTGAAGTTCGCGTGCCGCCACCTTGGCGTCGTCGAGAAACAGTTCATAAAAGTCGCCCATGCGGTAAAACAGCAATGCACCGGGGTGCTCTGCCTTGATGCGCATGTACTGCTCAAACATGGGGGTCATCTTAACGGGAGCTTCAGACATATGGATTTGTGGGGGTGGCGGTGAAGGCCGCATGCGCGGCCATAAAAAATGGTGGCGCTGCCCAGACATCAGCCGAACAGCGCCACAAAACAGATTGCGGAAAGACTAGTTCTTGTCCGGGTCGGGTGCCAGAGATTCTTCGGCTGCGGCAGCAGAGGCAGCAGCTTCGGTCTTGCCGTTTTTGCTCAAAAACTGCGCACGGGCCGTGTCTGCACCAAGCTTTTTCTTGGTTTTTTCCAGCTCGCGCTCAAGGCTGCTGATCTGCCATTTTTGCTTCATCAGGCGGGCAGTGAGGCTAACTTTGTCCCATACCAGAAAGCCCAGCGTCATCAGCGCGCCACAGGCAAAGGCTGCAATAACAAGAAAATAGAAGGGCAGCGCAATGGAAGACATGGCGGGAACAAAGAAGAGGTTGAGCGTGAGCACCATGCTCTGTGAAAGCGCGCCCTGATTCTGAAAGAAGAACACGAGCGCAAGAAAGAACACGACCGCGAGCAATAATACCTTGATATACCGCATAGACATACTCCTCAGGCTAAATAAAGCTATCTCAAAAAAACTTCACGGGCTTTTTGAGAATGCCGCATCGCCCAAGAGGGCACAGCATCGCGCTCTCCAGCCGGTCTTTTCGCCCCCTGCGAAAAAGACAATCCCCGTCATAAGGGTCACGCAGCGCGCTATGCGCTGCTACCTTCCTGCCCTGACGTGGAAGCGGCGCGGTTGTTAATAGCCGCGCCATTCGTGAAATAAGGTTTCATTGCCGCATAGGTGCGGCTCAAATGTTCGGGCATGGTGCGCACTTCGTCAAATACTGCCATAAACGAAGAGTCGCCGTTCCAGCGCGGAACCAGATGAAAATGCAGGTGCTCGCGTATACCCGCGCCCGCAGCCTGCCCCTGATTAAGGCCGATGTTTATGCCTTCACAGTTAAAGTGTTGCTTTAAGATTACGGTGCAAAGTTGGAGAAGATCCATAATTTCATGGGTTTCCTCCGGCTTTAGGTCTGCCAGCATCATCACGTGGCGATAAGGGCAAACCATGATGTGCCCGTTATTATACGGGAACTTGTTCATGATTACAAAGGCCCTATGTCCCCTGTGCAAAACCAGCCTCTGCTCGTCCTCGTCCGTATGGTCGGGCAGGCAGAACACGCAGGAATCTGGCTTGGGGCCAAGAATATACTCGATGCGCCATGGAGCCCAAAGTTGTTTCATAGTTGTTTTCTATACACCTCTTATAAACGCTGGGCAAGTGAAGAATTCCTACCAGCTTGTACTTCTTTACCCGATGCCGAATTTGGGCCTTCTGAGGCGGTAACGCGGGGGTCGCCCTCTTGTTGCGCAAGGTGGCGGGCAAGCTCTAGTTGCTGTTCGGTGCTTGTGGCAATGCCGTCGAGTTTTGCTGCAAGCACGGCTTCAAGAATTCGGCCATAGGCCGGGCCGGGGGGCAGGCCCATGGCGAGCAGGTCTTCACCGCACACATTGGCCTTTTCTCTGCGCCACAGTGTAATATAGCGTGATATGTTTTTTTGCAGGGCGGCATCGCTCACGTCTGCCATCATGTAGAGCAGAAATTCGAGCGTAAGGGGCCGCAGCATTGCGCACAGGGTGCTGATCTTGCCCAGATTGGCCTCGTGGTCTTTTTGCCACGATTCAAGCCTGCCCCGCAGGTTGCGCATGTATTCGCGCTGCCTGAAAATATCTGCCCTTTGGTGTTCTGGCAGCCCCATGCGCTGATAGTGGTTGGCCGCGTCGGCATAGCTCATGTTGTGGTTGAGGGCCAAAAAATAGGCCAGCCACGGTTGGGCTGCGTGTTCAAAATACAGCAGCCTGTACCATGTGAGGGTTTCCTGAAGCCGCAATAAAAGGGTCTTTTTGGTGGGGGTAAGCGACAACAAGGGCGATATGGCCTCTAACACGCCAAGCTGGTCAAGGCGCACAAGGCATGCCGTGGGGTCTTCCTCGTCGCAGATGTGCTGCAATTCGTGGAACAGCCGGAAGCCAGAGAGCTTGTCCATAAGCTTGAGCTTGAGGGCGTTTTTGATGAGCTTTTCCGTACCTGCCCCGATGTGGAAATTGTAGCGCTGCTCAAAGCGCACAGCCCGCAGGCAGCGGGTGGGGTCTTCCACAAAGCTCAAGGTGTGCAGAACCCGTATGACGCGTTCTTTAATGTCGCGCTGGCCGCCAAAAAAATCTACCAACTGACCAAAGGGCTCGCAGTCAAGTCGCACCGCAAGCGCGTTGATGGAAAAATCGCGTCGGAACAGATCCATCTTGATGGATGACAGTTCAACCGTTGGCAGCGCCGCCGGGTATTCATAATATTCCAGCCGGGCGGTGGCCACGTCTATACGTGCCTCTGCACCGTTTTCGTCATTGTAAATGACAACCGAGGTCAAAAACTTCTGGTGTTCGCGCACGCGGCCATTGAGTTCCTTGGCCAGCGCCCGTGCCAGTGTTATGCCGTTGCCCTCAACCACAAGGTCAATGTCCTGATTGGGGCGTTGCAGCAAGAGGTCACGCACAAAGCCGCCCACTGTGTACACCGGCAGGCCAAGCTCTCTGCCAAGTCTGCCCGCAAGGTGCAACAGTTCGCGGCTGGCACTGGGCAATCTGTCCTGAATGAGCTTGCCGAGGTTGCGTTCCTTGCTGCCTGTGATGCGCGGTTCGGGCATGTGGCCCGGTTCTTGGGCAAATACGTTGATAAGGTCGGTGCGCGTGACCACGCCAATGACCTTGCTGCCGTCTACTATGGGCACAAGCCGCTGGCGGCCACCCACAATGGTGCTGGTGAGGTCTTTAAGCGTGGCATCGGGGGGCAGGGTGGTTATGCGGCGGGTCATGTAGTCTTCTACCGTGGCTGCCCCAAGGCCGTGGGCGCTGGCTCGCGAGGCGGTCAGCGCGTCAAGCAGGCCAACGCACTGCCGCGTACCGGGTTCAAACACCGGCACTGCCTTAAGGCCAAAATGCAGCATAAGCTCGTCGGCCTCGTGGATGGTGGCGGTAGATTCAACCCCCACAGCTGGCGAAGACATGTATTCGCGCGCGGTTTTGTCTGGGTAGGCCTGTGCGTACAAATGCCGCAGTATAACGTCGCGCACTTCGTGCACGGTCATGGTGCGTATGGAGGCCGAGGCCGCGTAGGCATGGCCGCCGCCGCCAAGGGCCGCGCATATGTCGCCCACGTTGATGGATTCGTTGCGGCTGCGGGCCACCACCTGAATGCGGTCGTCCATAAGGCCAATGGCAAACAGCACGGGGAACTTTTCCATTTCCATGAGCCGGTGCGCCAGATAGGCAAAATCCCCCAGATAATGCTCCATTGCTGCTTCAGAGAGCGTTACCTGCACATTGTTGATGGTATATGTCTGGGTGGACTCAAGCAGACTGTTGAGAGCCTGAATATGCAAGCTTGTGAGCTCGTGCGCGGCAAGGGCGTCGATGCGGTTTACATCCATGCCCATGCCCAGCAGCCACGCGGCAGCCTGAAAATCGGCCTGCGTGGTAGACGAATAGGTAAACGAACCCGTATCGCCATATATGCCAAGGCCCAGCAGGGTGGCGTCTTCTGCGCTCATACTGAGGCCGCGACCGGCGATGCTGTGCACAATCAGGCTGGTCACAGAGCCTGTGTTGCCCATATGGGTGTGCGGGCTTGAGAGGTCGTCTGTAGAGTCGGGGTGGTGGTCCCACAATTCCAAGGTAACGTCTGCCCGGTCGAGCAGTTGGGCCACATGGCTTACACGGCCGCGCTGCCGAGTATCCACAACCACAAGGCGGGTAATGTCGTTCCACGGAATGGCCGCTGTTTCCACAATTCCAAGTGCCGCCATGTCTAGCCCCGCCACCAGCTTTTGCAGGCCGCGTTCTTGCGAACCGGGAAAAAGCAGCACGTGGGGCGTGTACAAAAAGCGGGCGGCCAGCATGCCCGCAAATGCATCAAAATCAGCATTGGCGTGGCAGGTGATAAGGGTCAGGCCCCCTGCATCCTTTTGGATAGTTTGGGTGGCAGTGGCAGAAGTGGTAGATGCCGCCTGTGGCGGAGTTTCCGGCGCAGGAATCACTGGCGGCTCCGGGGATGGAATTGGTGGTGTATGCCCCGCAGGCGGTCTGCCTGCACATGGGTGTAAATTTCTGTGGCGCTTATGTCGGCATGGCCAAGCAGCATTTGCACGGCGCGCAGGTCTGCGCCGCCCTCTAGCAAGTGCGTGGCAAACGAATGCCTGAACGTGTGCGGCGAAATGGCCCGGCGAATACCCGCCTCAAGCGCATATTTTTTAACCATCTTCCAAACGTATTGCCGGGTTAGCCCACGGCCAGAGCGGTTTACAAACAGCTGGTTGCCCGTGGGGGTAAAGCAGGGCCTGCATGTGGCAAGGTATTGCGCCAGCATTTGCTGCATCAGGTCGTGCAGCGGCACAAGCCTTTCTTTTGAGCCCTTGCCAAAAACACGCACAAGGCCGCGTTGCAAATCAAGATCAGGCACACACATGGCGCACAGCTCAGATACGCGCAAGCCAGCGGCGTACAAAAGTTCAAGCATGCAGCGGTCGCGCTTGCCGCTTTTGTCGCGCAGGTCTGGCTGGGCCAGCAGGGCCTCCATTTCATCCCTTGTAAGCACTTCGGGCAGGTGTTGGGGCAGCTTGGGGTTTTCAAGCAGCTCTGCGGGGTTTTTTTTCAGCCTGCCTTCGTCAACGGCAAAGGCAAAAAACGCTCGCAGGGCCGAGAGCCTGCGAGCCAAAGTGCGCCCAGTGTTCTGCCGGGCCCGCAGCCACGCAAGGTACAAAAAAATTTCCTGTTCGTCGGGGTCGGGCAGGGATTGCGGGTCTGCCCCCTGCGCAAGCTCCTGCCTGTACAGAAAAAAGCTTTCCAAGTCTTGCCCGTAGGCTTCAACAGTGTTGGATGACAGCCCGCGCTGGGCTAGCAAAAAATCTAGCCACATGGGCAGCATGGTTGCCAGAGCGGGGGCATTGGTGCGTGGTTGTGCCATGCGCCCATGCTAGCCGCCTTGGCACAAGGGAGCAAGTGCTTTGCAAAGTATCTGGCCTGAGAGAAGGGGGCAGAATATAAGGCAATCAGGTTCACCGATGTGTGAGGGCTTTATACTTGCAAACAAAAAAGGTAGAGTTTGTAGATAAGGGTTAAAAATGCATTGCAAGCACGGGAAGTTTTGATGGGCGAACAGCAGGTTTTACGGGCTTATGTGAGCCTTGGCTCCAACTGTGAGGCGGCGGCGGCCATGCTTGAGGCGGCGCGTGCAGCACTGGCGGCGCTGCCAGATATGCACATGGGCACTGCCTCGCCCGTTTACCGCACTGAACCGCAGGAATACGCCGACCAGCCATGGTTTCATAATCAGGTAGTTGAGCTTATGCCCGGCAAGAGCTGGCAGCCGTGCAGCCTTGTGGATGCCCTGCTGGACATTGAGGCAAAGCTTGGGCGGGTACGCAGTGCAGACCCGGCCCTGCGGTATGGGCCGCGTGTGATTGATGCTGATTTGCTGGTTTTTGGACAGCTATGCAGCACCGACCCGCACTGCATTGTGCCGCATCCGCGCCTGACTGGCAGAGCATTTGCCCTGCGCCCGCTGCTTGACGTGGCCCCCCAGCTTGTGGTTGAGGGTTTGCCAGTCAGTGAATGGTTAGAACAGCTTGACTGCCGCGTGGAAGGGGACAGAATTTTTCAGTGACGCGAGTTGCCCTCTATGATATTGTCTTCCACGGCTTTTACAGATGCCCGAAAGGGCTGCAACCCAGCCGCATGCGCCCGTGCCACGGGATTAAGGAGCATAACAGATGGTAAAGTGGCTTATTCTGATTTTGGCGGGCTACGCCCTATATCGCCTTTTTGCCAATGATTTGAACAAGAAGAAAAAGGAAAACAAGCAGGAAAGCGCCGCCGAAACCGAGCGCAAGGTTGCTGCTGGCGAACTGGTGAAAGACCCGGAATGCGGCGCGTATGTTGCCGTGGACGGTTCTATCTCTGTGCGTGACGGTGAAACTGTTCACCGTTTTTGCAGCTACGAATGCCGCGACAAGTTTTTGCAGCGCCTTCAGGAAGGCGG
>CAYPRZ010000062.1:0-7236 GCA_964413315.1 uncultured Desulfovibrio sp.
CGCCTAGGCCGTAACGGCTGCGTGTGCCGCCACCAACAACAATGAGGTCGCGCTGAACGCCGTCGCTGTGGCAAACCACATCTTCAATGCGGGCCATGCCATCGATGGGCGCGTTGCTCACAATGCAGGCGGTTGCTGCATCGCCAAAAAGTACGCAGGTAGAGCGGTCTGCCCAGTTGACACGGCGCGTTAGCGCCTCGGTGCAGACAAAAAGAATTTTGGCGTTAGAATCCTGCGCCAGCAGGGAGCGGCAAATGGAAAGCCCGTAAAGAAAGCCGGAGCAGGCCGCGCTAATATCAAAGGCCATTACCCGGCCAGCGCCAAGCTGCCCGGCAATGATGCAGGCAACAGAAGGCGAGAGCACATCGGGCGTGCAGGTGGCCCCAACCACATGGGTCAGCTCTGTGGCATCCACCCCAGCATCGGCCAAAGCCTTGCGGGCAGCCCTCAGGCCAAGATCAGAGGCATTGTCGGCATCGTTCAGCCTGTGGCGCTGCTTGATACCGGTGCGGGTAACAATCCATTCGTCGTTGGTGTCCACCACCTTGGCAAGATCGTTATTGGTCAGCACCGTGTCCGGCACATAGGCGCTCAAGGCAAGCAGATGACAAGATGGATTCATAGAAATACCGTGTGGTTAGATAGCGCGGGAGAAACGTGTGAGTTCCTCGTTGGCAAGAATCGTTTCGCCCAGGCGGCTGCTGGTACCTTTGCGAACAAAGGTACCGCCCATTTTAATGGCGTTTGTCATGGCCTTGGCGCTAGAACGCCCGTGGCAGACAATAGCCAGACCCTGAAGGCCCAGCAGGGGCGCACCGCCGTATTCTGCATAGTCGATAGTTTTGGCAAAGCGTTTAAAGGCGTTTTTGGCCAGCATGCCGCCGATGGCGGGCAATACGCCAGACGTAAACACCTTTTTGAGCATGCGCACAAGCGAGGTGGCAAGCCCCTCGCTCATTTTTACAACCACGTTGCCCACAAAACCATCGCAGACAACCACATCGATATTGCCAATAAAGATGTCGCGGCCTTCCGCATTGCCAGCAAAGTTGAGGTTTTGGGCCATTTTAAGCAGGTCATAGGCTTCCTTGACCTGACTGTTGCCCTTTCCTTCTTCTTCGCCAATGCTGAGAATGCTCACGCGGGGAGAGGCATAGCCCAGCAGATCGCGGGCAAACGCGTCGCCCATAAGACCAAACTGGAACAGGTGGTAGGGGCGGCAATCCACATTTGCTCCCACATCCAGCACGACCACGGGATTTTTTTCCGTGGGCAGCAGGGTGGCAAGAGCAGGGCGCTCCACCCCAGGCAAACGCCCCATTATGAACATACCGCAGGCCACTGTAGCGCCGGAGTGCCCGGCGCTGACAACGGCATCCGCCGCGCCATCCTTGACCTGACGGCAGGCCACCTGAATGGACGAATTCTTTTTACGGCGCAGTATGTCCGAGGGCTTTTCGTTCATATGCACCACATCATCGGCATGAACTATGTCGAAATGCACATCGGTAAGGTCGAGCTTTTCAAGCTCGGCTTCCAGCTTGGGGGTATCACCCACAAGCTGGACATGCAGATCATAAAGCCTTGCAGCTTCAATAGCTCCCGGCACGACCACAGAGGGGCCAAAGTCCCCGCCCATGGCGTCCACGGCAATGATGGGGCGCTCGTTCATTATTCGTTTTCGCTTTTGGCGATCACCTGGCGGCCCTTGTAGGTACCGCAGTTGGGGCACACGCTGTGGGGAACGGTGGGTTCGCCGCAGGAGCAGTAGATAACGGCAGGCACGGCCACGCGATCATGGGAACGGCGCATGCCCTTGCGGGAACGGGATTTCTTATTTTGCTGAACGGCCATGGTAGTCTCCTTTTCCTGTCTTGCGGAATGTTTGTGCGGGGTTGGCGGCTTGGCGCACTAGCCCGCCCGCAAGACACAGCAGATTAGTAAAAAAAATTGTGATTGTCTAGTTTTTGTGCAGAGTGAGGCCACGCAATGCCGCCATGCGGGGGTCGCCTTCCTCTTCTGTGCAGGCACACATGCCTTCATTAAGATTTACCCCGCACCCGGCGCACAGGCCTTTGCAGTCTTTGCGGCAAAGCGGGGTTACGGGCAGGGCCAGCATGAGTTCTTCCCAGCAAATGGCGGCAAGATCCAGCAAGGGCGAGTTGTGTTCAAACACAATGCGCCTGTCGGTGGTTTCTTCCATTTCGGCTGGGGCAACGGATTCGTCGCTTTCGTCTTCGTCTTCGCCCATGCCGGGCATGTTTTCAAAGTCTTCAAAACGCGCTGCAATAACGGCAACAGAATCTTCCGCGCAGCGGCTACAGGGCAGAACAACCTCACCCTCAAGCGTGCCGCGCACAAACCAGCCGCCGTCTGTGGGCAAAACCAGAATGCGCGCGCACAGGGGTTTGCTCACGCGAAAATCCAGACCGAATTCATCCATGGGCTCTTGCCATATGGCAGCGTCGTCCAGAGTAAATTCTTTGCCCTCAGGGGAAAGATCATTGAGAGAAATGCGATAGTTCTGCATGTGGTACCTCGAAAGTCGGACTTCATACCTTCACTGGTTAATCATGTCAATACATATTGTCGTTCGGCCTAGCAAGCCCCTCTGCGGCGCAGAGCAAACGTGCGGCAGAGGCAATAATCTTGTCGTTGTCCGAATCGGTCCGTTGCGAGCCGGAAAGAAATATTGTCATGACAAGCGGAGCCTTCATGCTGCTGGCGTCGGTTGTGGAGGGGAACAACACCCCCATGTCGTTGGCAGTGCTTAGAGTGCCCTCGCGCCATCCGCCTGTTTTATGAGCTGCACGCCACCCTTGTGGTGTGGCTGCCGGAATGCGGGTAACGCCAGTGGCGCAGCCAAGCATCCAGGCAGTTAATTGCTCTTTGGCTGCTTTTGGCAACAAGTTGCCGCACAGTAACCCGTTAAGAGTACGGCACATTGCCGTGGGCGTGCTGCTGTCGCGTGGGTCACCGGGCATTGCTGCGTTCAGTTCAACCTCATAGCGGTCCAAACGAAAGGAGGTATCGCCAAGAGTGCGGGAAAAAGCCGTGAGAGCCTCTGGGCCGCCCAGCAAGCGTAGTATGATGTTGGCGGCAGTGTTGTCACTGTATTGCACAATGGCAGCGCACAGTTCGGCCACTGTCAGGCCGTCTTCAATGTGTTTTTCTGTAATGGGCGACCACGCAAGGAGGTCGTCTCTGGTATAGTGGATGCGCTGGCCCAGCAGTTGCGGCTTGTCGCGCAAAATGGCCGCCGCAGCCACTGTCTTGAAGGTGCTGCACATGGGAAAGCGCTCGTCGCCCCGGTAGCTCCGCATTTTGCCGTCTGTGCCCATCTGTGACGCCACACCAAGCTTGCCGCCGCTTGCAGTCTCAAGCTTGGCAAGCTCTGCTTGCAGGGCAGCATTGTGCAATGGGGCAGCAACCGAGCCCATCGCCAGCGGTGCAAAATAAAAGCTCAGGGGCAGGGCGCACAGGCCCGCCAGAACATAACGGCGCGAGCAGCGGTAAACAGGGGGAGCAGTGCGCATACGCATCCTTTATATATGAACAGAACAGAGCGCAAACTACGGACATGCCCGTGAGTTTTAGCGGCTGCTGAGCAGCAGTGCCGCAGCCATGGCCACAAAAACGCAGCCAGCCACGCGCTGCATGATGATCTGCCCGCGCGGCGACCGGTTGAACCACACAGCAAGCCGTCCGCCCAAGGCGGCTACAGTCCAGAAGACCACGATGGTGGCCAGCATGAACAGCGCACCGAGAATCAGCACCTGCACGGCCACGCTGCCACGCGCCGGGTCGCAAAACTGTGGCAAAAAGGCCAGAAAAAAAAGCGAAACCTTGGGGTTGGTGACGTTCATTACTATGCCGCGCCGGTAGAGCGTCATGTAACCGGGAAATGCAGTGCCAGTGGGGCCTTCAGCGCTGGCATCTCCTTGGGCAATCTTGGCGGTGGACGCCCCAGCGCGGAACGAGAGCCAAGCCAGCCACAGCAGGTAGCCAGCGCCCGCAGTTTTTAGCAGTGTAAAGGCAAGGGCAGAAGTCTGAAAAATGGCAGCCACGCCCAGTGCCACCGCCGTAGTGTGCACGCACAGGCCGGTCACCAACCCCAGCGTGGTCACCATGCCCGCGCCCGCACCAAAAAGGGCAGATTGGGTGAGCACAAAAATATTGTCCGGCCCCGGCGCAATGCCAAGCAGCAGGGCAGCAACAAAAAAGGCCATCATGGCATCAGGGGTAAGCATTACACCATCTCTCCAGAAAGCAGAAATTGCAGTTTATGGGTTCGGGGCCGTGATTTAACGGCTTTTTCAAGCCGCAGAGCCTCGCTCTTGTCACCACAGGCCCGGTTGGCAAGCAGCAGTACGGGCCGCCGCCCGCGTGTGTAGCGCGCACCGCCGGGAACCTGCCCGTTGTGCTGGTTTAGACGCCGATCCATATTATTGGTCACGCCGCAGTACAGCGTACCGTCGGCGCATTCCAGCAGATACACCAGCCATACGGCGGCGTTTGCGGGGGGGCTGTGAGTACGGGGTGCAGATTCTGGCGCAGATTCTGGCGCAGAATTGGGCGCAGTGTATGGGGCTGGTTCGCTCATGGGCTCTTGCGGCTGGCTAGTGAAAGGCTCCTGAAATCCAAGCGGTCAGAAAGAACGACACGGCCCAGTTGCCAGCACGCCATATCCACGGATTGGGCACGCGTCCTGTGCTGAACAGGCGCAAATCGCGCACAACACCCAACACAGCGCCAATGATGTGGAAAAAAACAAAACCTATGCCCGCAAAAAAGCCAAACTGGGCCAGACAAACCAGAAACAGGGCAAAGGTAACGCAGGGGGGCAGACAGCCCAGTTGATCTTGTGAGCCGCTTGTCCATACGCGGCCAAAATTCAAGCCGCCCAGATTGCCAGACTGTCCAAAGCTGCCACGATAAAAAAATCTGCCCTGAAAACGCTGCTGTCCATCCTGCGAATCGTGGCTATTGCTTCCAAAGAGGTCAGTCCCGCCAAGCGGCGAATTGCCGTTCCATGAATTGCCTGTGTGCCTTTGCCCGTGGTTGTCATCTTGGCCGTGGACAATTTCTGCATCAACCACACGTGCACTGCCATTGCTGGCAGTGGATTCGGGCAGCGCCGGAGTAGTGTTGGAAGCAGAATTATCAGAAGGGTCATGTTTTGAAGGGGGAACAGCCATGCAAATCTCCTCGCGGGCGTAGAAAAAAGGCTTGTACAAGCGTGCGCCTGCCGTGTTTGTGCCTTGTGCCAGCATCGACGTCAAGGGGCGGCCTTGCCATCCGGCTCTCGTGGTACTACTGTCTGGCCGTGCCATGCCGGAATCAAAACCGGAAGCAAAGGAGATGCCTTATGAAAAAATTGAGTTCTGCAATTCTGCTGGCCGCAATGCTTGCCTTAAGCCTGAGCATGGCTGGTACGGTGCTGGCTGCCCCCGCCAAATCCGCAGACCAAACCCTGGATGAAGCCTGGACTGCGTATAATATTGGACAATACAATAAAGTGGTGCAGATGGTGCAGCCACTGGCCAGCGAGGGCAACCCCCGCGCTCAGGTGCTGCTTGCCCGCTGCTACGAAAACGGCCTTGGCGTTGCACAGGATATGGACACTGCCGCCAAGTGGTTTCGCATTGCTGCTGATCAAAACTATGCAGAAGCACAGGTGCAGCTGGCCTATCTGTATGAGCTGGGTGCTGGTGTGCCCAAAAACGACACCGCTGTGGCAGATTTGATGGGCCGCGCCGCCACTGCTGGCAATGCCGAGGCCCAGTTTAATGTTGCGCTGTATTTCAGTCAGGGACGCTATGGCTTTGCCAAAAATCCCGAACAAGCTTTTGCTTGGGCCAAACGCTCTGCCGATCAGGGCTTTGCTCAGGCGCAACGTTTTGTTGGCGCTTGCTATGAATTTGGCGTGGGCATAGGCGAAAATACCTCTGAGGCCGCAGTGTGGTACAGCAAGGCAGCAGCTCAGGGGCTGGAAAAAGAAGGCAGTGTGTTTAATTCCGAACGCGTGTACACCATGCCTTAACTTCTTACAATTTATCAGTCTTTTCAAGCCCCCGATGCTGTTGGTCGGGGGCTGTTTTATTTGAAAGCCTATAATATCACTCCCCATTGCCACAGCGTGCAGAATTGGTCATTCTTAAGTAATCGTCAGCCCTATTGGAAATTAAAATTGTGACGAAAATACAGAAAAACGTCCTTTAAATTTTGGAAAGGCGATAGCATTCGGAGGAACCATGAAGCTGGGTCTTTTAACAAAGATGTCTTTGTACATCCTTATTCCGTCTCTCTTAGGACTCGGCTTGGTTGCGGGCGTAAGCCACCAAATGTCTGAGAAGGCCCTGCGCCAGCAGACCCGGCAAGACATTGCCGCCATCCTTAAAGGGCAGGAGGTGGGGCTCAACGCCGTATTCCAATCCATGAAGGAAGCCTTGGCCCAGATTGCCGAAAACCGTCGCCTTCGTCTGTATTTAGAGGCGTATGCAAAAAATCCCACCATTGATCGCAACGATGAGCTTTTTCTCCACGCCGTAGACGCCCTTAAAAATTTTACCGCCGTCAACAGCAATATTGCCACCTGCGGGCTCATTGCGCCGGACGGCAAGGTTGTTGTGCACAGCAAAAAGGGCGACACGCAAAAGTTTAGTAGCACTATTGGCGACGATTTTTCTAAGCGCACCTACTTTATTAACGGCATGAAGGGCGAGACCAGTTCTGTAGGGCTGGTAAGCTCTGCCACCAAGAAAATGACCACCATCATAGGCATGCCCGTTATGGACAAGGGCAAGATTGTGGGTGTCATTTATGGCGGTACGGATAACGACAAGCTGGCCGCAGCCACCACCAACAAGATTGATATGGGCGATGTGGGGCTGGCCTTTGTGATAAACACAGACGGCATTATTGTGCAGCACCCCGACCTCAAGCGCATTGGACAAAAAGAAGAAAATGCCAGCTGGGTTGCCGAGGTTCTCAAAAACAGAAATGGTAGGCTGGAATTTGTAGACGGCCAAGGGCGAGAAAAAATTCTGTATTATATAGAAATGCCCGAAGAACGCTGGATACTTTGCCTTGAGCTGGACAAAAAAATTCTTCTCGAACCCATCAGCACCATGCTGGTCAACAACGCAATGTTGGCCGTGGGCTGTGCCTTACTTGTTGGCATTGTTATCTTTTTGATCGTGCGGGGCATTGTGCACCTGCTTGGCGGTCTTTCTG
>CAYPRZ010000062.1:7336-14204 GCA_964413315.1 uncultured Desulfovibrio sp.
ATTGTTATCTTTTTGATCGTGCGGGGCATTGTGCACCTGCTTGGCGGTCTTTCTGGCTTGGCCGAGGCCATTGCCGGCGGGCGGCTTGAGTGCACTGCTTCTGAAGAAAAGTTGCTGCGCACCGCCGAAAGCAGAGGCGACGAATTCAGTGTGCTTTCGCTAGGCATGGAGCGCATGATGGCCAACATCAAGCGCTTGCTGGGCGAAAGCGAAGAAAAAACCGCTGCCGCCCAATTGGCCACAGAGCAGGCCAATAAGGCCACAGAGCAGGCCGAGGAAGCCGCCCGTAAGGCAGAAAACGCCCGCCGAGAAGGCATGCTTGCGGCTGCCAGTCAGCTTGAGGGTGTGGCAACTGGTCTTGCTTCGGCCTCCACAAGACTTTCGGAGCAGATCGGCCAGTCAGAGCAGGATGTTTCAGAATCTGCCCAAAGGCTGGCGGAAGCAGCCACTGCCATGAACGAGATGAACGCCACCGTGCAGGAAGTGGCCCGCAATGCCTCTGCGGCTTCTGTTACGTCGGACGAAACACGGGGCAGCGCCGAGAGCGGTTCTGAGATTGTGCAAAAGGCCTTGCAGAGCATTGGCGAAGTGCGCCAAGTTTCGCACGGGCTCAAGAATGACATGGCAGAGCTCAATGCCCAAGCCCAGTCCATTGACCGCATTATGAACGTTATTTCAGACATCGCCGACCAAACCAACCTGTTGGCGCTCAACGCGGCCATTGAGGCGGCGCGGGCGGGCGATGCCGGGCGGGGCTTTGCCGTGGTGGCAGATGAGGTGCGCAAGCTGGCCGAAAAAACTATGGCTTCAACCCACGATGTGGGCAATGCCATATCGGCCATTCAGACCAGCACTGCCAAGAGCGTGGAAGCCATGGAAGTTGCCCTGCGGCAGGTGGAGGTTGCCTCTGGATTTGCCGGTCAGTCTGGCGAGGCGCTGGCGCACATTGTAAGCAGTGTGGAACTGGCCGCCGATCAGGTACGGGCCATTGCCACGGCCAGTGAGCAGCAGTCGGCCACCAGCGACGAAATCAACCAGACCCTTGTAAAGATCAACACCATTTCAGGGCAGACTGCCAGCGCTATGGATGAGGCCGCCAAGGCCGTAACGGAACTTACCCGTCAGGCTCAGGCTTTGAGCGACCTGATTGCAGAAATGAAACGGGGCTAGAGTTCCACACATAAATACCAAAAGGGGCAGCCAGACTATACGGTCTGGCTGCCCCTTGTTTATTTGTGGTAGGGGGTATGGTTAGGCTGGTCGCCAGTCCTTGATGCCAATATCGACAGAGGCAATACCGTTGTAGGTGTCGATGCGCGGCGTGTAGGCTATGCGTATGTGTTTATTGACAAGCGACTCTTTCAGGCTGTCGGCCATGCGCCAAGCCTTGGCAGACAATGTGATGCCGCTGGCGCTGTCGGTAAGGCGCAAGAGCACGTGCTCTCTGCTGCGCCCAAGAAATGACCGCTCCTTGACCAGCAGCGGGGGCGACTGGAAAACAGGCTCTGGATTGCCGGGCCCAAAGGGCTGCAACAGCTCAAGCTCTTTAAGAAAATCGTGATTGCTGGCATGGCTGAATGGCAGCTCGCATTCAAGCGTAATACTTGGCAAGAGCGGGGTGGGGCCTAGGGCTGCTTCCACCACGGCATCAAAGCGGGCGCGAAATTCCTCAAGCCGTGCAGGCTCAAGGCGTACACCGGCGGCTTGCCTGTGTCCGCCAAAATTCAGCAGGCAGTCGGCCACACTTGTCAAACCGCCGTGCAGATCAAATTCGCGCACAGAGCGGCCCGATCCTTTAAGGCTGCCCTGATCGTGGCAAACAATGATGGTGGGGCGGTAGTAGTCTTCCACAATGCGCGAGGCCACAATACCCACAATGCCGGGGTGCCAGTCTTTGCCATATAGCACAAGGCCGGTGCTCGGCCCGCGTGAAAGCAGGTCAGATGCCTGTTGTTTGGCCTCTGCGTAAATGCGTTCTTCTTCCTGCCGACGGGTCAGGTTGAGCTCGTCCAGCTCCTTGGCCATAACTGCCGCCGCTGCGTGGTCTTTTTCGCGCAGCAGGCGCAGGGCCAGCTCGCCCTTGCCCATGCGCCCGGCGGCGTTGATGCGGGGCGCAAGCCGAAATACCGCCTGACCAGCGCTGAGGGCCGCCGTGGCACTCATGCCGCTGGCAACCTTAAGGGCCGCCATGCCGGGGCGCAGGGCCCGCGCTATGCGCACAAGGCCGCCGCGCACCAGAACCCTGTTTTCGCCTGTGAGGGGCATAACGTCTGCCAGCGTGCCCAGAGCTACAAGATCCAGACTGTCGCCCATGTTGTGCCTTTTGCCCGTGTGGGGGGCAAGGGCCGCATTGACTGCGCCCATAAGATAAAAGGCCACGCCCACGCCCGCAAGGTGAGGGTAGGGCAGGTCTTCTGCCGCGCAGACCTTGGGGTTGCAAATGGCATTGGCCGGGGGCAGCTCTGCGGGCGGCAGGTGATGGTCTGATACCACCACGGTCATGCCAAGCTCTCTGGCGCGCCGCACGGCTTCCACGTCTGAAATACCGCAGTCGACCGTAAGCAGAATACCGCAACCCTCAGCGGCCAGCGCCTCTATGTGCGGCACGTTGAGGCCGTAACCCTCGCTGCGTCTGTCTGGGATATGCCAGTGGGCGGTGATGCCGTGGCTTTCGAGCACGTCGAGCACCAGAGTGGCAGCGGTGACGCCGTCCACATCATAGTCGCCCCACACGGCCAGTTTTTTGCCTGCCAGCAACTCACTTGCAAGCAGCTGTGCTGCTTCGGGCATCTGCGGCCACTGGTCGGGCGGGGTAAGAGAATCGAGGCGGGCAGTCAAAAAGGCGTCCATGGCTTGCTTTTCAGAAAGCCCGCGACGCCATAAAATTTCCAGCAAAAGGGGCGAAATGCAGAGAGCGTCTGCCCATTGCCGTGGCGGCGCGGGACAGGCGCTTTGTTGTGGCTCACGAACCAGCCAGTTTTTCACGTAGTTAGCCTGCGGCTTTGGGCTTTGCCGCAGCCCCGTTTTGTGCAGTTTTAAGCGCGGTGCGCACCCCGTCCAACTTGTCGGCAGGTACAAGTTGCTTTTGTATGAGCCAAGCCAGAAACTTGAGCGAGACTTCATGCCGGGGCGCAAGCTCCAAGGCTTTGAGCAGATAATCCACGCATTGCGAAATGTCTTTGAGCTCCAGCAACACGCGGGCAACGTTCATGTACAGGTTTTCGTCGTTGGGCGAAAGTTCCAGGGCCCGCTGGTAGTAATCGAGCGATTCCTGCAACATCTTGCTTTTGCGCAGGTTGATGCCAAATTCGTTGAACAGGTGCTTGTGCTCAGGCTCAAACGTGGCCTCAAGCTTGACCAGCCGCTGAAAAATATCCTGAGCCTTGGCGTTGTCGCCGCGTTCAAGATAGGTCAGTCCAATGCCAAAGTTGGCCCGCACGTTTTCTTCATCAATCTTGAGGGCGCGCGAATATTCGTATTCTGCGGCAAAGTTTTCGCCCTTTTCGCGGTGCGTGTCGCCGTTATCGACGTTGCGCTGCATCTCCTGCATCTTGGGAAACACAGAATTGAGATAAAATTCCGGCTCTGGCGAAAACTTGGCAATAAGCTCATCCAGAGTGATCTTGCGCTTGGGGCCGCTGGGGATATAGTTGGTATTGAGCGGCTGACAGTCGATATCTTTGCCATTTTGTTCAATAAACCAAAAGGTCTTTTGAACGGTTTTGCGCGTGGTTGTACCCGTGCCGACCCTGCGGATTTCCTGAGTAGAAAAAACCCCTCGGACATCGGCTTTGCCGTTGGTATCGTGTGCATTGTGGGGGTGAGTGGCCATATGTTTCCTCAATTCTGCTGCTGAGTGAGAGAGGAGGCCATTTCGGCCACAATCTGCTTTGCTGTTGCCAGCGGGTCGGCGGCGGCGGTTATAGGCCTGCCCACTACCAGATAATCAGCCCCTGCGGCCACGGCCAGAGCGGGCGTCATAACGCGGCGCTGGTCGCCCGCAGCAGAGCCCGTAGGGCGAATGCCGGGGCAAAGGCAGCGCAAACCGGGGCAACTGGCCTTGATGGCCGCAGCCTCATGGCCAGAGCAGACCACACCGTCGAGCCCCCACGGGCCAGCCTTTCGGGCAAGATCAAGCGCAAAATCAGATGGTTGGGCCGTGATGCCGGGCATTTCACCCGGTGCAAAACTGGTGAGCACGGTTACGCCAAACAGCAGGGGGCGCGTGCCCGAAAGGCCAGCTGCTGCCTCTGCGGCAGCTTCTGCGGCGGCCCGGCACATGCGCTCGCCCCCCTGACAGTGCAGGGTCAGCATATTTACACCCACCGCCGCCGCAGCCTTGACGGCCTGAGCCACAGTATTGGGGATGTCGTAAAACTTGAGATCAAGAAAAACGCTGAAACCCATGGCCGAAAGCTCTTCCAGCAGACCGGGGCCCACATGGGTAAACAGCTCCATGCCCACCTTGCACCAAGGAACCGTGCCGCGCAGCTGGCTGGCCAGAGCCAGAGCCCTTTGTTTTTCGGGTACATCAAGGGCTACCGCAAGTTGCGGCATGTGCTGCTGCGTTGGCATGGTACTTCCTGTCATATCTGCCCATTGCGGCCTGTGGCACTGGGCGTTGTGGCGGTTTCTGTTATAGTGTGTCTGCTCAGCGGGCCAGAATTTCGTCCAGCAGCAGCGGGTTGCGCACTGGCGCAAGGCTGGCTGTCACATAGACCGCGCGCAGACAGTCGTAGGCCTGATCAAGATTGTCATTAACAATAACCGAATCGTACCAACGGGCCTGAAGAATCTCTGACTGCGCATTGACCATGCGCCGCGCAATGGTCGGCTCGTCGTCAAGCCCGCGTCCGCGCAGACGGTTTTCAAGCTCGTGCAGGCTGGGCGGCAGAATAAAGGCAAACGTGGCCTCCTCAAGCGTAAGCTTGAGCTGGGCCGCGCCCTGCACATCAATATCAAACAGCACATCCTGCCCCAGATGCAGACGTTCCTTTACGGGGCCAAGGGGCGTGCCGTAAAAATTGCCGTGAACCTCGGCCCATTCGGCAAAATATTTTTGCGAGCGGCGCAGTTCAAATTCTTCGTGGCTCAAAAAAATGTAATCCTTGCCGTCAACTTCACCCTGACGCGGCTGCCGTGTGGTGCACGAAACCGAGTAGCCGATGTGCGGAAACTCCGCCAGCAGACGTTTGACTAGGGTGGTCTTGCCAGCGCCAGAAGGTGCGCTGAGCACCAGTGCTATGCCTTCGCGGGGCATCAGTCTCCATCCTCTTGCGCAAAGCGCTGACTGATTGTTTCAGGCTGGATTGAAGAAAGGATTACGTGATTGGAGTCTGTTACCAGAATGGAGCGGGTTTTGCGCCCCTGAGTAGCATCAATCAGTCTTCCTTCGGCCCGCGCGTCTTCACGAAGGCGTTTCATGGGCGAAGATGTGGGGCTGACAATGCCCACAACCCGACCCGCCAGCACATAGTTGCCAAAACCAATATTGATAAGTCTTTCGCGAGGCATGATTATTCCAGATTCTGAACCTGCTCGCGGCATTTTTCCAGTTCGTTTTTAAAATCTACCACCATGCGCGAAAGCTGCACATCGGGCAGCTTGTTGCCGCAGGTGTTGATCTCGCGAAAGCACTCCTGCAAGGTAAAGTCGAGCCGCCGCCCGGCATCACCGCCGGTTTGCAGCAGGTCGTGCAGCCGTGCCAGATGCGTGTTGAGCCGTGTGAGCTCTTCGCTAACGTCAAGCCGGTCGGCCAGAATAACAGCCTCTTGCAAAAAGCGGCCTTCTTCCAGCTCTTGCCCGTTTTGCGAAAGGGCTTCGCTCAAGCGTTCACGCAGGGCGTTGGCGCGCTCTTCCTTGATATTGGGCGCGCGCTCGGCGATCAGGCCCGTCCATTCCTCCATGCGCAAAATGCGGGAGTGCATGTCGGTTGCCAGAGAGCGGCCTTCGGCAGAGCGGGCCTCGTTCCAATCTTCCAGCGCCAGCGCAAGGCCTTCTTCAAGGCAGCGGGCCATTTCTTCGTCCAGTTCTTCGCCGCTGTCGCCCCAAAGCGAGGGGATTTGCAACAGTGCGTTGAAATCTGGAACATAGGAATCGCCGCGTGAGTCTGCCAGAGCCTGTAAATTGTCAATCATGGCGGCTGCCTGCACCATGTCAAAACGCATGGCTGGGGTGTTGCCCGGTGCGTATTGCAAAACCAAGCTCACATCCACACGCCCACGCGAGGCATAGCGGCGCACGACTTTTTCAAGCCGTGGCTCAAGACTGCGCACAGAGAGAGGCAGACGCCACTTGAGATCAAGATGGCGACTGTTAACGCTTTTTACCTCCCACTGCTGGGTGGTGTAGTCATTTTCCACCAAGCAGCGGCCAAAGCCGGTCATGCTGCGTAGCATAGCTTCCTTCCTGCTAAAAGTATGCGACAGTGTAGAGCAAGGGGCTTGCGAATGCAACAAATGCCCAAGGCCCGGCGCTGAGGATGATTACTTTTTTATTTTTTAAATCAGCGCGTTAAGCGTTTGATCCGCCAGTATTTCCACCGCAGCCGCCGCAGCCGCCGCCAGCCGCGCACGAGGGCGGCATGCCCTTGCCCATGGGCCGCACAGGACCGGGCTTGTAAGGAAAGGCGCCAGTTTTCAGAGGGCTAGGCACGCACATTTGCTTTTCTGTGGCTGCCGAATTGCACTTGGGGCAGGCGGGCACTTCATCACCAAAAACAAGGTCTTCAAATTTATTGCCGCAGGCAGTGCAGACAAAATCATACATAGGCATGGTTTTTTCTCCTGAATCGTTGCCGTAAAGAGGCAGTTGCGGCGTTGCTCCGCCACAAATGAGCGTTAGTGTTCATGCAAGCTTTTGTTGCGCA
>CAYPRZ010000063.1:0-14152 GCA_964413315.1 uncultured Desulfovibrio sp.
GGTGACTTGTTGGGACAGGCTGCGGCGGAAGCGGTGCGGGTACTGTATGGCGGGAGCGTCCGGGGGGATAATATCGGGCAGTTCATGGCCGAAGCGGCGATCGACGGGGCCCTGGTCGGCGGCGCCAGCCTGGACGTGGCCGGTTTTGGGGCGATTATCCGCGCGGCCCGGCAGGAGGGGGCGTGACATGGTGATGCGGCCGGTAGTGCTGATGATTTTAGACGGGATGGGGCTGTGCCCAAACCGGCGCGGCAACGCCGTGGCCTACACGCCCCAATGCGGCCAGCGGCTCCAAGGCAGACCAGACATGCGCATAGCCCTGCAAAACTTTACGGGTGGCGAAATTTCTCCCACGCTTTCGGCCCGGTATGATCTCTCGCGCTACCGCAACTGCGTTGCCTGTATGGAAAACATGCTGCCCGGTCTGCACGGTGATGTGGCGCGGCGGCCCGGAACGCGCTTTCTTGCAGAGCTTGATGCCAGTGCGGTGCTGCTGCCATTCAGCTTCAGTTCCCTGCCTTCGCAAAATTTTATTCTTGTGCTGGGCGAAAAATCCCTGCGCATTGCCACAACGGCGGGCCTAACTGCCGCTCCGGTCATTGCCACGCCCTATGCAGCGCAAGACCTGCTATCCATCTGCCACGCGCAAGTGGGCGACGTGGTTTATCTGGCTCACCCGGCCTACCCTCTACACAAGATTGTTCGGCGCGATGCCAAGGACGGCACCTATGCCTGGAGTATTGAAAAGGTGCAGCTCAACACATCCCTGCCCGCCCCGTCTGCGCCGACGCTGTCATTCAGCGGCAGTGGCGGCAGCTACACCCTGCGCTACAAGGTGGCGGCGGTGGATGCCAACGGCAGGGAGTCCTTGCCCTCACCCGCCGGGGAATGCGCCTCTGCGCGTCACCCCTCTGATTGGGTGGTGGGCAACAGTACAAGCATAAGCTGGCTGGCTGTGGCTGGTGCGACAGAATACAACATATACCGAGAGGAAGCGGGCTATTTTGGCTTTATCGGAGTTTCCTCCGGCACCAGCTTTAGCGACCAAAACTACAAGGCCGACACAACCGATACCCCCCGTGAGGACTGGAACCCCTTTGCCAACGGCAACAACCCCGGCGTGGTGGCCTTTCACCAGCAGCGCATGGTGCTGGCCGCAACCCCCGGCACGCCGCAGGCATTCTATATGTCGCGCACGGGTGACTTTGAGTCGTTTCGCAAATCGCGCCCGATGCAGGACGACGACCCCGTGGAATACCTCATTGCCTCCGGCTCCATTGATTCTGTTACGTGGGTTGCCAGTTTTGGCGATTTGCTGGTGGGTACTTCGGGCAGCGAGTACAAGGCCAGCGGCGGTGACGGCTCGGCAATCACGCCGCAAAAGGTCAGCATCACGGCCCAGTCGTACTGGGGCAGCGCGGGGCTTGCGCCAATTATCATTGGCAACTCGGTGCTGCACGTGCAACGCCACGGTTCGCGCGTTCGCGATCTTTTTTATTCGCTGGAAAAAGACGGCTATGCGGGCAACGACCTTTCCATTCTTGCGCCGCATCTGTTTGAGGGCCACACCATCAAGCAGTGGGCCTACCAGCAAACACCCGGTTCAACCATCTGGTGCGTGCGCGATGACGGCCTTTTGCTGGCCTTTACCTACATGAAGGAACACGACATCTGGGGTTGGTCGCGCCATATCACAGAGGGCAAGGTGCTCTCGGTGGCGGCGGTGGCCGATGAAGGCGGGGATGCCCTAGTCATGGTGGTACAGCGCAGTATTGCGGGCCGCACTCGCTATTTTCTGGAGCGTCTGGCCCCGGTCTGGGCCGACAGCCAGCCCATTGCCGAGGCCTACTTTGTGGACTGCGGGCTGAGCATCCGCTCCAGCACGCCCACGCGAGAGGTGGCGGGGCTGGAACATCTGGAAGGCTGCACACTGGCCGTGCTGGCCGATGGCAGCCCGGTTGAAGGCTGTGTGGTGCGCGGGGGGCGCATAGAGCTGCCCTACGCCGCCACCGTGGTACAAGCGGGTTTGCCCTACCAATCGGTGCTTTCGCCCCTGCCGGTAGAGAGCGACCTTAATTCGGGCACAACGCTGACACAAAGCCGCGCCTACGGGGCGTGCACGCTGCGCCTGTACCGCAGTGTGGGCGGGCAGTACGGCCCCAGCCGCGCAGAACTGTACGACCTGCCCTTTATGCCAGAGCGCTGGGCCGAGGCGGTGCAGCCCTTTTCCGGCGATCTGGCCTGCGCCCCCTGCGGCGGGTGGGATAATCAGGCAAGTATTTGGCTGGTGCAGCAGAGGCCCCTGCCCTTTCGCATTCTGGCGCTTACGCTGGACATTACCTTTGCCTGACGCCTTGGGGCAAAGCAGTCAAAAGGAACAACCATGCTGAGCATCACCACCGAATCGTTTTCACATCTGGCAGAGGAAGCCGGACAACTGGCGGCTGCCCATTGGGACGAGGTGGAGGCCCCACTGCACGGCCCGCAGCACTACACCCTTGACCATGAGCGCTACGCCAGCCTTGAGCGGCTGGGCATGCTGCATATCAGCGCCGCACGCGGACTGGCAGTAGACGAGCCCTGCAATGCTACCGAGGGCACGCCAGACGAACCCCGCACAGATGCTGAAACAGCCGCAAGCGCACCGCTGGCGGGCTATGCAGCCTTTACCGTGGTAGCCTGCCCCCACCGCCCCCACACCCTGCTGGCCGCGCTGGACGGCCTGTACCTTGCCCCGTGGGCACGCGGCGGCCTGTTTGCCCTGCGGCTGCTGCGCCATGCGGAGGCGGCGCTTGCGGCACGTGGAGTGAGCCTTGTGCAATACAGCTCGCCCGCATCGCGTCCTTGCCATGCCCTCTACCGCCGCCTTGGAGCACAGCCCACAGAAACCATCTGGCACAAAACCCTGACGCCCCAGCCCGGCGCATCCCTAGCACCAGCAACGGTAGAAACAGCCAAGGAGGTCAACCAATGGCCATAGCAACCAGCACCGCCGCCATGATCAGCGCCGCTGTGGCCATTGCCGGGGCCGCCGCCGGGACCGTGAGCGCTGTGCAACAGGCCGAAGGCCGCCGCCAGCAAACGGAATACCAGTCGGAGCTCGCGGCTCGCAACGCCCAGCAGGCAGAGCTGAGCGCACAGGCGGCGGACGAAGCCGCCCGACAGGAACGCCGCGCTGGCTACGAAGCAGCACAGGCCAAAAGGCAGGAGGCGGCCCGCATCATCGGCGCGCAACGCGCACAGGCCGGGGCATCTGGGGCACAGACCGATGCAGGCTCCGCGCTGGATAAAAATCTGGATACCGCCGAAAAAGGCGAGCTGGATGCCCTATCCGCCGTGCAGCAGGGCCAAAGCAGGGCCCACGCGCAAGACATGCGCGCTTGGAGCCTGCGCAACCAGTCGGCAGAGGCGGCCTCCAGCGCCGACTTTGCAGGCTCACGCGCCGAAACGGATTATCTGGGCCTAAGCAGCACCCTGCTCAACGGAGCCTCGCGCGTGGGCCGCAACTTTTACACCATCGGCTCACGCGGCCCGCTGCTGCCGTAGGGTAACGAAATAGAAAAATACTGGTTCGCGCAAGCTGCGTTTAACGCCCAACAAAGAAGGGAAGGCAAGGGGTAACGCCCTGCCTTCCCTTCTTGCATTTTGGACTGTGATGCTGACGGCTCTAGGCCATAAAGCGGTAGCTCAAGCCATTCTCGATAAGATGGTTGATTATATCATAAGGCTTTTCGCAACGACCGGGATACAGTTCCTTGAGCTTGTTGAGAATCAGGCTGTATTCGTTGCGCAGCGATGTTGAGAAGATGCCGGGGTCGTCTGTGCCAAGAACAACCTGCGGGGCCGGACGCTTGTCTTCAAAATTCAGCCAGCGCATGATGTGGTGGTCTTCTGTCTTTTCATAATGGCTTATGCGCACATTGCTGGTGGGCAGCACCTCTACCACAATATTTTTTTGCAGCATTTCAGTGATAATGGCGTCCTGCACCGCCCGAATCAAATCCGCACCGGGCAGTTCCTCTGGCTTAAGGGTGATGACTTCGTCCCACTTGCCATAAATTTTCTTTTTTCTATCGCAATCCTTGCACCGTACAAGGTCGCTTGATTTTTTTGTGCCTGCGGCATGGTATAGTTCCAGCTCACGGCAGGCTTCCGCATACAGCATTTCGCCGCAATCTGCTTTTTCCTGCCGCAGCAAGGCCCGCTCGTGCCGTGATTGCGGCGTGATGGCTTCAAAATCATCTTCAATAACACTGCGCAGATCATACTTACGCAGCTCCCATGCCTTCCACAGCACATGCAGTTGCGGACAATTTACACCATAAATTTTGTGGTACAGCCGCTCAATTACCTGCCGGAATGAACAGATTTCGCCGCCAAAAACGCGCAGTTCCGGCTTTTGCTCCAGCAGCCATGTCAGCCACACAAGGCTATCGAGCCAGAGGCCCTGCTTGCAATAGAAGGTCTTGGTGCGGCACTGCTCTGGCGCAAGGCCCAATGCCGTGGCGTGGCCTATGCGGTCGCCGCTGCCCATGTTTAAAAAGCGTATGGCCTCGTGTACGGCGCGTATACCCGTGAGAATATGTTCAAAATCTTCACCGGCATGAAAGGTGGTGCGGGTTATGCCCGCTATGTGCAAATGACGAAATACGGGCGCAAAAACCTCTGGCGCGGTGTCCTGCTCGTTAGAGGCCGCATCCTTACCAATAATGGCAGCATACAGGCCGGGTGAACTTTTGCGGTACACCTCCCGGCACGCGATGAGCGTGCGGGCTTGCTTTGCCATGAGGTCGCGCAATAGCTGGTGACGGCAACGGCCTTTTTTCTTGTCCGGCTGTTTGATGAAGTGCGCCACCAAACCCAGAGTATACGGCTTACCGCTGCCTTCCTGCACGTCAGGGTCGCAGTGCACCACACCATTGCAAATACGAAACTGGCTGGCAATGCGGGGGCACGCGGGGCAAGGTTCAATGCCCTTGCTGCCAGCCTGACCAGTGGCTGTAATATAGCCCTTCCAGATGCTGCGCAGCAGCTTGTCCATTTTTTGCGAGTCATCTTTGGGCGCAAAGCGCGCCTCCACATGAGCCATATCTGGCCCGTGCATGCCGTAAAACTGCCTGAACCGCGCCTCGAATCCCGGCTTTCCCACATCTTCGGCAGCTTCGCGCGCGCCAGCAAGGGTGATGTACTGAAACTGGTCAAAGCCGTACTGCTCTGGCTGTTGCACAAGCAACCGCAAATGCTGGTGCATAAGCAGCATGTAGACGTGCATGAGCACTGCCAAAAAGTGATCTCTGGTCTCGTGTAGCTTCCACAGGGCAAGCAGCCACATGGCAGCCTCGCGCTGCACGTCGGTCATGCCCGATGGAAGATCAACATGCACAAAAGGATGTTGGTGCGGGTATTCCCAGCCATTGGTGCATCCGCGCAACAGGGCAACCAAGTTGTTGTAGCTTGGCCCGTCAGTGCTGGCGCTGCACGGTACGGGCTGTTGCCCGCGCACAGGCTGGGCCAGCAACAACTGGCACAACCACGCCCGCAAAACGGTTGCTTTGCGCAACCTATGCAATATTTTTAGAGGTGATGTGCGCAACTGATCGAGAAAAAAGCCGACGCGGTCTTTGCTTGACCCTTTTCGGGCCTTCTCAAGCTCTCGATAAGTGGCTTTGTGATTTGCGAGAGAATGCACCCATGTGGGAGTAAACTCGGTGGAGCCGTTGATATGCATGTGCGATTCGCACAATCGTCCCCGCTTGTTCGTGCCATTTTTTATAAGATCATTGAGGCGCTGGTCGTGCACGCCCGGCAAGGTAGAATGGCTAAAAAACTCGCAAAAGGGCTTAAGCGCGTCAGTAAACGCCACATGTTCCCGCAGGCAACGTCGTAGCCATGCGGCAGCCATAACAGGCAGAGGGCTTTGATAGGCCGTAATTTCGTGCTGCCAGTCTTCCAGCTTGCTGGCGCACACATAAATGCGCCCGTGGTTGACCTCCAGACAATGGCAACCGGCCTCACCGTTTACATTCCCCTGCCCGTCCGTTGCGCCAAGGGCTGCCAGCAGCATTCCTGCCAGCGACTTGGGGTCAGCAAACGCCTCAGAACGCCGATTCTGGTGTTGGTGATCCGGCACATCCACATGTTCTGTGCGCAGACTAAGCTTGACCGCATTATGTAAGGCCGAGCTCAAGGACTCCGCACTGTGGAGCGCGGTAGCACAGTCAGACTCTGCGGACTGGTATACTTCCAGCACGCGAGCTGAGGTACAGAAATGACGATATGTGGTGAGCATTATGGCTTAACATTTTTCTTTATATATGCCCAAAAATCTTCTGCGAGAGTCGATTCTGTCAACTTTTGTATTACGATTTCATCTTTATAAAGATATTCTACAAGGCTACAATAATTTTCATGGAAATCACTTGGAATTTCATCTTGAGACTCTTCAATGATACTAAGCAACCTTGGTCTTACGCTGTTACTATTAATTACCGCTTTTCTTTTTATTGACCTTGGATTTAATGGCAGCCCCAAACTTCTGCCAACATCCGTTCTCGTCTCTAAAATGACACGCGGTTCAGATTTAATAAACTTAGGAATCGCTAACGAATTCAGCAAGTGATACATATTTAAAAAGTTAGGTGAAGATGAGCTTTCACCATAAACAACACCATAATAAGTCTTCACAGTTTCTATGTGTTGCTGTTGAGACTGAATATATATTTCATACACGCTATTCGCTATATTACATTCACTGCCATCACCTGGGTTTAGATATAGCCCCCATAATGGACATGTGAACACGGATTTAAACATCGGATACCTATCGCAGATAAAACCTTTCTCTATTTTATACTGCTTAAATTCTGCTGCAAATAGTTTCGCTATTTGCTCCGAGTCCCCCTTTTCCTCACACTCAATAATGGCACCAGATGAAAAAATATTCTTCAAAAAGACATCATCAACAGTCGCTGGATTATCAAGAAGAATATAAGCACTCTCTCTTTCGTCACTCAATAGAAATTCTTCTACAAGAACACTATTAAAAAATGCAATCAAACAACGATGCAAATAAGAACCAACAAAGATTGACTCATTTGAAATATTTGCATCTATACGCGCTAGTGCATAAAAATATCTCTTCATTATATTAGCACACAGCACAGTCGGAGCCGAAATTTTTAAAAATAATTTTTTACACAACCGTGACCATAACCGCAGCGACTCAAGAAAATTCTTGTTTGTAATATCACTTCCGTTGCCTTCATCGGCCACGACATCTTCTTTTTCATCATCGTATTCACTCTCAGATAGCGGACTACCATCATCATATGAAAACGCATTTACGCGCAATACCTGACTATACTGCGAGAATAACGACTGAATTGATTTCTCATCTTGCTCCAAGAAATCGCTCATAGCCGCTAATAATGGAAAGACAGAAAACGCTCTATATGCATTATCACGGACGGAAACATCAACAATTCCGAGCCCAGTAAAACCACATTGCCAGGAAAAAATTGAGTCAGAAAGTGTTTCCGGGGTGTTAATCCAGCGCCTCAGCGCCTTTTCTTGATACAAACTCACTTTTTCGGAAACGTGACAAAAGCCTAAAAGTTCATTTGGAATTAAATCCCCATCATCATCTTGAAGCTCAGAGACATATACTCCGTACATAGACCGGACGGCTGTAGGGGCATTCTTTGTTATAGAACTGCCATACAAACGTACCATCCCCATCGCTTGCAACGGGCCATTGTTCTTCGGTTCTCCCCAATGCAATGCAGCAACGCGTGAAGCAGTGACACTGGGCAATTCTTCTACTTCTAGCCCAAGATAATGCTCATATTTTTTGTATTGACTTGGGTCTATATCTGGATGTTTCCGTAGCAAGACCTCACGCAACAAACAAGCTTTGAAGATATATGCCACTAGAAAAGAGGGAGTTGAGCGCATCACCTGAGTTAATTTCGCATTTAATGCAAGTAATGCGTTATTTTCATCAGGATTTTGACGATTTGGCAACAAATCGAGCCCCGTTGTTACATACCCGCGTTCGAATAGCCGCTTCATTAACTGGTTGACACCGTGCGAGGCTTGTAAAGTTTCTGCAAAATCGAAAGGTCTCCCGATCCCAATATTTTGCAAAGAAATAAGAAAGACTTCACGCATTCGCCCCACAGCTGGCTCGCACACCCCCGGACTTAACAATGAATCGAACTCATTTATATTTCCCTCAATGGCAGCCTGATGCCCAGTATATTTGATTGAAATTTCCCACAATACATCCAAAACTTGTGTCACTGTACGCGCGGGGTTAGCAAAAAGCGTCTGTTTAAAAAGCCGTTGCTCTGATCCTCGGATGCAAGCTAGCAACGGGAAAAAGGATCGCTTCAACAACACTTCGAGCTGCATGCTCTGGCCCGACTTACCAATTTTTTGAACGGCAGTCGGTTCCGTACGAGCCCATTGCTGTAAGGCAGATTGAAAAGATCCCAAATTTATCCGCGATGGAGTTCGTAATATTTTCAATAAATATTGTTCAGTGAGGCCGTCAACTTTTGTTTTAAATTCATTGCGAACTTCTGCACTACTATCAAAATTCAAATCAAAAATTCTCAACTGTTGTTTTTCAATAATTGTTTTGAACAAATCCATATCCCCAGAAAGCACCACAACAAGCTGGGGAGAGGTAAAATAGCGACGCAACACCTCCAGTACATGCCAACCTATTTGCGGACGGGTATCTATATCATCCAAAGCAAGAACGAAGGCATCTTTGCCAATTAACTGCAAACTATCATTCAAAAAATTATGAAACTCCCGTTCAAGGCCAAAACTACGCTTGGCACTTTCCATATTTTGCTCAAAAATGAACTCCGCATCGTCCCAATGAACCGTTTCCTTGGGCATATCGCCATCAAGGTCATCCCGCGTTTCACCCATATGCTTAAGGCTTTTTGCAAACTGGCTCAGACTTTTTCTCCATTTTTCCAGTTCACAAATGTCAGACGGCCCACATGCTAAGCTCCTCCCACTATTTTTGACCGCACTTGTCACCTCTGCAGCAATTTTCGCCAGCAGGGATAGGAGTAAATGTTCGTGCAGGCCAAAAAGTGTAGGATCAAGAACTTCAAGAACGCACAAATTTTTTAAATTCTCTCTCCCGGTGTCACGAAATTCTTTCTGCTCATTGTCTTCTGTTTGGAGTAACTCCAACGCTGAAAGAAGAAACGTCGTTTTACCAGAGCCGCGCTTACCATGCAGTGTTATAACATCGTGATAACGTTCGTAGCTCACACTACGGGCACACCCACCACCTTGCTTAAGTTTACCTTTAAACGCCTTAACCCGTCCCACAACATCATTCACGCGATTTAAAAAATCCTCAATCTGCGAGCGGTGCAGAATAGATTCGACATTCAGGGCAGTGGCCTGCCGTGCGTTGGTGAGATCAATCAGCAGTTTCGGCTCAGTGGATGATGTCATATGGGGCTCCTCGCGGGATAGTCTGGTAGATAAACAGCTTTTGCAATTATACCCCATATACATATTAATCAATACTATTTACAGGTTGTGCTGAATAATTTTTACTATTTCCTCAACCAACCTCACCCGCACCCATCCTGTTAATACCTGTGGAAACCTCCAACTAATCCCAACAAAAACACGTCATTTACCTATTGACGATGCGCAGGCCAGCATTACTTTTATTGGGCAGACGGCGCGAACAGGTGTATTCTGGACGCACGTCAAGGAAACGACCCGACGGGGAGCACGCATCATGGCAGTATCGTACAAGGATTATTACAAACTTCTGGGAGTAGAACGCGCAGCGTCAGCCGAGGATATTTCCAAGGCTTACAAAAAGCTGGCCCGCAAATACCACCCCGACCTCAACCCCGGCGACAAGCTGGCAGAGGAGAAGTTTAAGGAAATCAACGAAGCCAATGAAGTGCTCAAAGACCCGGAAAAGCGCAGACTGTACGACCAGCTTGGCCCCAACTGGCAGCACGGCCAGCAGTTTCAGGGCGAACCGGGCTTTGAGAATGTGCACTTTACGTTTAACGGCAAAAATTTTGACGGTTCGGGCTTTTCAGACTTTTTTGAAACCCTGTTTGGTGGCGGTGGCCAGTTTGGCGGCGGCGCTCAGTTTGGCGGCCCCTTTGGCGGCCAAGCAGGCGGGCGTGGGGCCAATTTTGGGCCCGACCCATTTGGCGGTTTTTCGTCGCGTCAGCGGCGTGGCCGTGATGTAGAGGCAGAGCTTGCCCTGAGCCTTGAAGAAGTGCAGCGAGGCGGCCCGCGCTCAGTGTCCATCAACATGCCCGCTGGCGCAAAAACCCTAGAGGTCAACGTGCCCGCTGGCATACGCGAGGGCGCAAAGCTGCGCCTCGCCGGGCAGGGCGACCCCGTACCCGGCGGCACACCGGGCGACCTATTTTTGCGGGTGCGCTATCTGCCCCACCCGGTGTTCAAGATGGATGGCGAAAACCTGCAATGCGACCTTGCCTTGGCCCCGTGGGAGGCCACACTGGGTGCACGGGTTGAAGTGCCCACCCTTGAGGGCAGCGTTGAAATGCAGATTCCTGCCGGTTCCAGCTCTGGGCGCAAGTTTCGCCTGCGCGGCAAAGGCTTGGGCGCTGGCGACAAACGCGGCGATCTGCTGGTAAAAATCATGGTTCGGGTTCCCGCCGAAATTACGGACGAAGAACGCGAGCTGTGGAGCAAGCTGGCCGAGGTTTCGGCCTTTAAGGCCCGCCCGTAAGGCAAGGCCCAAGATTTCAAGGTTCACTTGGCAGCCGTAGCGGGCACACCCCGGCGGCTGCACACAGGGTTTCCATGCGTATTCCAGCGGCGCCGCCGCAGGCGGCAACCGATACGGTTACTGGTGGAGGACACAAATGAGCATGACCCCAAAAAAATCTTCACTGCCCGTGCCTTCAACGGTCATGGTCTGGCAGGAATTCATCGAAGCCACTGGCATAGCGCCCGAACGGCTTCAAGAACTGCTTGGCCTTGGCTGGATTGAAGCCCGCACCAGCGCGGCGCAAGACTTCCTTTTTCGCGATGTAGACATCTACCGAGTGCGCAAGCTTGAGCGCATCTGCTGCGATTTTGAGCTGCCAGTGCTTGGCGGAACAATCATTGTGGATCTTCTGGAACGCATTGATTCCCTTGAACGCATGGTGCAACGATTACAGCATTACGAAGAATAGCCGGTTTGAGTGCATACAGCCTCCCGGCCAGAAATAACAAAATTTTCGTCCGCCACCGAGCGGACAAGGTGGAGGAAGCTTATGGACATCAACAAATTTACAGATAAAGCCCGTGAGGCTGTGGGCCAGGCCCAAAGCATTGCCGCTGGCATGGGGCATCAGGAAACAGACGCCGAGCATCTGGCCCTTGCCCTTGTGCAGCAGGAAAAAGGCATTGTGCCCCGCATTTTGGAGCAGATGGGCGTGCAGCCCAAGGCGCTCAGCGTTGCCATTGAGGGTGCGCTGCGCAAGCGGCCCTCTGTTTCTGGCGGCGGCATGGATCCCACAAAGATCATGATTACCCAGCGGCTGGCAAAAATTCTGGGCGATGCGCAGAACGAAGCCAACCGCATGAAGGACGAATACGTCAGCGTAGACCACCTGTTTGCCGCGCTGACCGATGTTGCGCCCTCCTCGCCCCTTGGCGAAGTGTTCAAGGAATACAAGATCGCCCGTGCCCGCTTTGTGGCAGCCATGGAAGAACTGCGCGGCGGCGCACGTGTAACCAGCGCCACGCCAGAGGATACCTTTGAAGCGCTGACCAAGTACGCCCGCGACCTTGTGGAAGCCGCCCGTCAGGGCAAGATGGACCCTGTCATTGGCCGCGATGCCGAAATCCGCCGCGTTATCCGCATTCTCTCGCGCCGCACCAAGAACAACCCGGTGCTCATAGGCGAGGCGGGCGTGGGCAAAACCGCCATTGTGGAAGGTCTGGCCTTTCGCATAGTGAAGGGCGACGTGCCAGAGGGCCTTAAGGGCCGCAAGCTTTTTGCCCTCGATATGGGCGCGCTCATTGCTGGTGCCAAGTACCGTGGCGAATTTGAAGAACGCCTCAAGGCCGTGCTCAACGAGGTGGAAAAGAGCGACGGGCAGATCATCCTGTTCATCGACGAGCTGCACACCATTGTGGGTGCGGGCAAAACCGAAGGTGCCATGGACGCGGGCAACCTGCTCAAGCCCATGCTGGCGCGAGGCGAACTGCACTGCATTGGCGCAACCACGGTGGACGAGTACCGCAAGTATATTGAAAAAGACCCGGCCCTCGAACGCCGCTTCCAGCCCGTAATGGTTGAAGAACCCACGGTGGAAGACGCAATTTCCATCCTGCGCGGGCTCAAGGAACGCTTTGAGGTGCACCACGGTGTGCGCATCAGCGACTCGGCCATTGTTGAGGCAGTGGTGCTTTCGCACCGCTACATCACCGACCGCCAGCTGCCGGACAAGGCCATCGACCTCATTGACGAGGCCGCAGCCATGATCCGCACAGAAATTGATTCGCTGCCCGCTGATCTGGACGAAGTGAACCGCAAGGTCATGCAGCTTGAGATCGAGCGCGAAGCTCTGCGCCGCGAAACTGACGCCGCCTCGCGCGAGCGCCTTGAAAAACTCGAAAACGAGCTGGCAGAGCTGCGTTCGCAGCAGGCCAACATGCGCACACAGTGGGAGAGCGAAAAAGGCTCCATCGACAACGTGCGCGAAATCAAAGAGCAGATCGAGCAGACCAAGCTGGCCATCGAGCAGGCAGAACGCGCCTACGACCTCAACAAGGCCGCAGAGCTCAAATATTCCAAGCTGCTTGAGCTGGAAAAGAAGCTGGCCGCCGCATCCGGCCCAGCTGCCGAAAGCGAAGGCCCGCGTCTGCTCAAGGAAGAAGTGCGCCCCGATGATGTAGCCGAAATTGTGGGCAAGTGGACGGGTATTCCCGTTACGCGCCTGCTTGAATCCGAGCGCGAAAAGCTGCTGCGCCTTGGCGACCAGCTGCACGAGCGTGTGGTGGGTCAGGACGAGGCCGTTACTGCAGTTTCCGATGCCGTGCTGCGTGCCCGTGCGGGGCTTTCCGACCCCTCGCGGCCCACGGGTTCGTTCATCTTCCTTGGCCCCACGGGCGTGGGCAAAACCGAGCTTTCCAAGGCTCTGGCCCAAGCGCTGTTTGATACAGAAGACAACATGGTTCGCCTCGACATGAGCGAATACATGGAAAAACACTCTGTTTCGCGGCTTATCGGTGCGCCTCCAGGCTACGTGGCCTATGACGAAGGCGGCCAACTTACCGAGGCAGTGCGCCGCAAGCCTTATTCCGTCATTTTGTTTGACGAAATTGAAAAGGCGCACCCCGATGTGTTCAACACACTGCTGCAACTGCTGGACGATGGCCGCCTGACGGACAGTCAGGGCCGCACAGTAGACTTTCGCAACTGCATAGTGATCATGACCTCCAACATCGGCTCCATGCACCTGCTTGAAGGCATCTCTGCCGACGGCACGCTCAAGGAAGGCGCGAGAGAAGGGGTTATGGAGGAACTGCGGGCGCACTTCCGCCCCGAATTCCTCAACCGCGTGGACGAAACCGTGGTCTTTTTGCCCCTGCGGCGCGACCAGATTGCCCGCATTGTGGATCTTCAGGTCAACCGGCTGCGCAAGCGGCTTGAAGACCGCAAGATCAGGCTTGAGCTTACCGACGCGGCCCGCAAGTTTATTGCCGATGCCGGATACGACCCGGTGTACGGTGCGCGGCCCCTCAAGCGCTATGTGCAACAAGCTGTGGAAACCCCGCTGGCCAAGGAACTGGTGGGCGGCAAGATTCGCGACGGCCAGTGCGTGACCGTGGACGCGGCAGACGGCAAGCTGACCTTTAAGGCCGAATAAACCGCACCTGCACCAGCAGACCTGCCTGTAACAGCAAGGCCCACACGAGGGTTAGTCGTGTGGGCCTTATTTTTTTTTGGGGGGGGATGGGATGCGGGTGATTGTGCTAAAGATTATAGCATGCTGACGCATACCTGGCGGGTTATGCTGCCAGAAGGCAAGGCGGCCATGCCGCCGGATTGCAGAGGCTACTGAATCTGGTCTGGGGTAACCACAAGCCAGTTTTTGTCGGCAGTAACAGGCTGGCCCAGTTC
>CAYPRZ010000064.1:0-8747 GCA_964413315.1 uncultured Desulfovibrio sp.
TGCGCTTCAGGCAGATAAAACATCTTTTGTTTGCTGGCCCCCACGCCCACGCCAAAAAAGCTGCCCGAACCAATGGCCAGCAGCGATTGCACAAGCTGGTAGCCAGTGTTGTGGGCATCCTGAAAAGGATCAAGAAAAGCCAGCAGACGGCGCAGACGATAGGGCGACGAAATGGCAAGGGCCATTGCACCGGCGCATGCCAGCGCCACCGAAAAGAACAGATAGATAAACCGCGTGCCGCCAGCCACGCACATAAAAAACAGAATACTGGCCAAAACAACGGCGCTGCCAAAGTCGGGCTGCAAAAGCAGCAAAAAGCAGAACAGGCCCGTAACGGCAAATGGCGGAATAACACCACGGCTGAACGTTTTGATGAGTTCCTGCTTGGAACTCATGAAGTAGGCCAGATACAGCGCCAGCGCAATTTTAACAAACTCCATGGGCTGGATGGAAATAAAGCCCAGCGGAATCCAGCGCTTAGCACCGTTGATGGCGGGGGTCAGGGGCGAAAGCGTCACCAGCAGCAAGGCCAGCGCCAAAAACAGCGCTGGATACTGCATGCGGTACAGCCAGTGCCGGGGCAAAAGAGCTGCACCCCACAGGGCAACGCCGCCGCCAAGGGCAAAGATCACCTGACGTTTGAAAAAGAAGTATTTGTCGCCATTGACCTGCTCGGCCACAATGCCGCTGGCCGAGAGCACCATCACAAGCCCGATGGCAAGAATGATCAGCATGATGGTAAAAAGCCACCAGTCAAAGGGAGCAAAAGGCCCGTCTTCCGTGGCTCTCGCCATGGCGCTGTTGACCTTGGGCGTCGTTGTTTTACCGCTGAAGAGATTCCTCATGGCAGCAAACCCACAATGCGTTTGAAGTCGTCACCGCGCTGTTCGTAGTTTTTATACAGATCGTAGCTTGAAGTGGCGGGCGCAAGCAGCACCACTTCGCCGCTCTTGGCATTTGCCGTGGCAAAGCGCACTGCCGGTTCCATGGTTTCGTGCCAGCTCATGGGCACAATGCCCTGCCATGCTTTTTCAAAATGCTCGCGGCTGGCCCCAAACAGCACCACCTCGCGCACCTTGGCCCGCAGCAGGTCAGCAAGAGCCGCCAGATCGCCGCCCTTAAACTTGCCGCCGCAAAGCAGCCGCACCGGACGGTCAAAAGCTTCAAGCGCCACCTTGAGGGCCGAAACTGTGGTGCACTTGGAATCATTGACGTACAGCACACCGTTGCGCTCGGCCACTTTTTCAAGCCTGTTAGGCAGGGGCTTAAAGCGCTGCACAGCCTTTGCCGCGCTGGCTTCTGTTACGCCAAACAGACGGCAGGCCTGCCACGCGGCTTCTTCGTTGATGCGGTTGTGCGCACCCATAAGGCAGCTGCTGGCAAAACGGTTTGTAGCTTGCACAAAAACCTTGCGAGCCTTGATGTTGTGCTGTGCAACCTCGCTGCGCAGTTCCTCGCCAAACACAGCCATATCTTCCTCGCTCTGGCAGCGGAACAAACGGAACTTGGCCTCGGTGTATTCGGCCATGTCTTTGTGGTAATCGAGGTGGTTGGGCGTGATATTGAGCAGAATGCCCGCCCGTGGACAAAATGTGGTGCAGGCCTGCAACTGGAAGCTGGAAATTTCAAGAACAAGCACATCGGCTTTTTTGCCGCCAAGCACATACTCTGATAGCGGCGTACCAATATTGCCGCCCAAAAACACGGCATAGCCCTGCTCGTGCAGCATGGCTGCCGCAAGCGAAGCGGTGGTTGTTTTGCCGCTGGTACCAGTAATGGCCAATACGGGCTCGTCGTCCAAATACCGCCAAGCCAGCTCCATTTCAGCCAGTATTTCCGAAACCTGCGTATCCACGAGGCCTTCAAGCTTGGCCACCGGCATGCCGGGGCTTGGAACAACAAAGGCTGCCCCGGCAAACTGACCGGGAATATGCTCGCCAAGCTGCACTTCAATGCCCTGAGCGGCCAGCTCGGTTGCCAGCGATTCCCTTCCGGCCAAGGCCTTGAGGTTGCTGTCCAAAAGCCGCACGCGCGCGCCAGCGCGGCGCAGCAGCCGGGCAGCGGCTATACCAGAGCGCCCTGCCCCCACAACCACGGCCAGTTCGCCAGCATCAATACGCCTGCCTCGATTTTTTTCCAGTGCCATATTCTTTCTCCTCAGCGCAGCTTGAGAACAGAAAGCGCCACAAGGCCTAACAGGATAGAAGTTATCCAGAACCGGATGATGATTTTAGATTCGGGTACGCCCTTGAGTTCAAAATGGTGGTGCAAGGGAGCCATACGAAAAATACGTTTGCCGCCAGACCAGCGGAAATACCCCACCTGAAGGATGACCGACAGCGTTTCGGCCACAAACAGACCGCCCACCACTGAAAGAACAAGTTCCTGCTTGCACAGCAGGGCCAGATAGCCCAGCACGCCGCCAAGCGAAAGCGAACCCACATCGCCCATGAATACCTGTGCAGGATAGGCGTTGAACCACAAAAAGCCCAAGCCCGCGCCCACAAGTGCCGCACAAAAAACGGTTACTTCGCCCACGCCCGGCATGTAGGGCATCAACAAATACCCGGCAAAGCGGGCGTTGCCTGTAATATAGATAAAAATGGAAAAAACCAGGCAGGCCACAATGGAGGGTCCGATAGCAAGGCCGTCCAGCCCGTCTGTCAGGTTGACTGCGTTGGATGAAGCTACCATCACAAAGACGCCAAAAGGCAGATAAAACCAGCCCAAATCCAGTGTTGCTTCTTTAAGAAAAGGAATGGTCAGCTTGCTGCTGTAGTCGGGGTTGACATAGAGCAGCGCCATGGCGGCGCAGGCCACGGCCAGCTGTCCAGCCATTTTGGCCTTGCCAGAGATTCCCTTGTTTTTGTGATGTCGCAGCTTGGTCATGTCGTCCCAAAACCCCACGGCACCAAAACCGGCAAAAACAAAAAATGTCTGCCAGATATAGGGATTATTAAGGTCAGACCACAAAAGAAGACTGATGGAAAGCGTAAACAGCATCAACAGCCCGCCCATGGTGGGCGTGCCAGCCTTGCAGGCATGGGCGGCTACGTCTTCGTGAATATACTGACCGCACTTGAGGCTGCGCAGCCATGCAATAAAACGCGGACCAATAAAAATGGAAAGCACAAGTGCAGTGATAAGCGCGGCCAACGAGCGGAAGCTGATGTACCGGAATACGTTGAGTACCGTCCATTCGGACGAGAGGGGAACAAAAAGATTATAAAACATGCAGCTAATCCGTGCTTATGGTCATGCGCAGACCGTGTTACCAGCCGCCCGTAAGCGGCATTATAAAATTATTGCCTTCAGCCCCGCACGGCATCCGGCTCGGTAAGCGTTTGTAACAGGCATTCAAGCCTGTTGCCCCGTGAGCCCTTGAACAACATTACGCCACCGGCTTTATTGCCCGCAAATGCACCTTGGGCCAACTGCGCCCATTCAGATGCAAAAGCCGCAGCGTCATACACCTCAAACCATGGCCCTGTATAGCCCCCACGGGTCAGGCCCGCGCGAATATCTTCGCCGTGGCCGCCCTTCCAGAATATTGCCGCTGGCTTAAGATCAGCCAAATGTCTGCCAAGGGCTTCGTGTTCTTCTGCCGCCTGCGAGCCAAGCTCAAGCATTTCGCCAAGCACAGGCACAAAAAGCCGCCCTGCGGCGCGCTCTGCCGCTGCATCAAGCATGCGGCGCATGGAAAGCGGATTGGCATTATACGTGTCGTCAATCAGCAGCCACTGGCCCAAGCGCGTTTGATTAAAGCGCTGCACGGGCAGGTTGCTCTGCGCCAAACCCTGAGCAATTTCGGCATTGCTCAGGCCAAGCTGATGCGCCACTGCCGCCACAGCAACGACGTTTTCCGCGCCGTATTCGCCCCTGAAGGGTGCTGTTACCACGCAACGCGTGCCGTCGAGCCACAAATGGTACAGCCCGCGCCTGTCGTCTGGCGCGTCTGCTGCCACTGGTGTGGTTGCTGCGGGCGCGGAGGATTCAACTGCAGGTGCGGCGGGCGCTGGCCCAGCATATGATGCCCTGTACTCCACTGCCCTGCCCGTGGCGCTAAAAAAGTGCAGTTCGGCCCCTGTTGCGCGGGCATCGCGCACAAGGTCAGGATAATCGGCGCACACAAGGCCAATGCCACCGGGGGCAAGATTGGTGAGCAGCCGCGACTTGTGCCACGCCACGCCCTTTTTGCCCAACCCCTCGGTGTGCCCGGCACCGACATTAAGAATAACGCCAATATCGGGCCGCAGCACGGACGACAGTTCTTCCATGTCGCCCTCGTGGCTGATGCCAGCCTCCATTACCCAAAATTTTTCGTCGCCATCTGTGGCAAGCATGGCACGCGGCATGCCGATCTGGTTGTTGTTATTCAAGGCATTTTTTGCGGTTTTGCCGCAAACGGCCAATACCTGAGCCAGAACTTCCTTGAGGGTGGTTTTTCCGGCTGTGCCGGTAACGCCCACAACCTTGGCGCGGGTTTTGTCGCGCCACAGGGCGGCAATTTTGCCCAAAGCCTTAACGGTGTCTTCAACCAGCAGCACCGGCACGCCCGCATGGGGCAAAGGTTTGGAGGCAAGTACAGCAGAAGCGCCAAGCGCCACAGCCGCTGGCACAAATTCGTGTCCGTCTACCCTGCTGCCGGGTATGCAGACAAACAGCGCACCGGGCGCTGCCTCGCGGCTGTCTGTTACGGCAACAGTCAGCGCAATGTCGCCCTCAAGGGCGCTCAGGCCCAGATGGGCTGCAATTTCATTGTAGGTCAGGCGCAATGCAAAAACTCCCTAACTACTTCCTGGTCGCTGTAGTGGTGTTTGACACCCTGGATGATCTGATAATCCTCATGGCCCTTGCCCGCAATAAGCAAGGCATCGTCCTTGCCGAGCATTTTCAGGGCCTTGATGGTCGCCTCGCGGCGGTCAACCTCTACAACCACCTCGCGGGCGGTCTTGAGGCCGGGCAGAACATCCTGCAAAATTGCTTCCGGTTCTTCAAAGCGCGGGTTGTCAGAAGTGAGCACAGCCACATCTGACCAACGGGCCACAGCCTCGCCCATGAGCGGGCGCTTGGTGCGATCACGGTTGCCGCCGCAGCCAAATACCGTAACAACGCGTTTGAATCCAGCCCCACGCAGGGCCTGTAAAACGTTTTCGAGCGCGTCTGGCGTGTGGGCATAATCCACAAACACGTTAAGTCCTTGAGGATTTTCCACCCTTTCAAGGCGTCCGCTCACACCCGTAAAACTTTCTAGAGATTTAAAGGCATCGGGCTCTATGCCCATTTCAAGGGCAACGGCCTGTACGGCGAGAAGGTTTGAAGCATTGAAAGCGCCAACAAGAGGTGAACGCAGTTCCCACTTGCTGCCCTCAAGGTGCATGCGCATGTGGCAACCGTCTGTACCGGCAGAAAGCAGCTCACCCCAAAGGTGACGCTTGTTCAGTGCGCCCTTTTGCAGACCAAATGAAAGAGCCGTGGGGCACAGCTCAAGCAAACGGCGCCCCCAAGGGTCGTCGGCATTGACAGCCATGGCTTTGTCAGGGCGGGGCAATTCCAGAAAAAGGCGGGCCTTGACCTGAAAATAGCTCTCCATGCTCTTGTGATAGTCGAGATGGTCCTGCGTAAGATTGGTGAATGCCGCGCCAGAAAATGGCACGCCGCACACACGCTGCTGGTCGATGGCGTGGGACGATACTTCCATCACCGCCACATCCACACCCGCCTTGGCCATGGCGGCCAGCATGGCGTGCACGCTCAGAGCATCGGGGGTGGTAAGGGGTGCGGCCTCGTTATGCCCCGGCCAGCGGTAGCTCACCGTGCCCATGACACCGAGCTTGTGCCCGGCCTGAGCAAAAAGCTGTTCAAGCAGGTAGGAGCAGGTGGTTTTGCCGTTGGTGCCTGTAACGCCCACAATCTTGAGCGGCAGCTCGCTGGTGCGCCACCGTGCCTCGGCCAAACGCCACAAGGCCTCGCGCGGGTCAGAATGGTGCACCACGCGGCAGCCGCCAGCAAGGGCTGCGGCTTCTTCCGCTCCGCCGGGGCGGCACACAACAATGAAAGCTCCAGCTGCCACGGCGGCGGGAATAAAACGGGCCCCGTCTTCGTTAACGCCGGGCACGGCAACAAAAATGTCGCCAGTGGATACCTGACGCGAATCAACGCGCACTTCTATGCCGCCGCGTCTGCACTCATCAAGAAGGGCTGCAAATTCCCGTTCCATACCAACCTCACTAAATAATCGGGGGGTCAACCCCGTGAATTATTCCGGCGGCGCGCGCCTATCAACCCGCAACCCCGCGCGCGACGCGTGCGCCAGCCGGAAGCTTCCGTCAATCTTACCGTTCAGAGAGCCAAAGAATGTATTCGATGTTTTTGCCTTCTTCAGGCCATGCCACACCGGGGGCTGGGGTCTGCTTGACTACCCTGCTGCCCGAACCCTTGAGTTCTGGCACAACACCGGCGCGGGCAAACAGCTCTACCGCGTTACGCACCGATTTGCCCATAACATCGGGCACGCGGCTGCTTGCCTTGGCCAAATGGCCGGGCAAACGCATGCCTTCGGCCTGTTGTTGAGGAGCGTCGAGCTTGCGAGATTCCGCAACGTAGGGAGCGTCCAAAACAGCAAGCTTAAGCCCGCGCTGGCGTGTCTTGGTTACCGGGGCTTCGCCTGTTGCAGCTTTTTTATCTGCCTCGGCAATCTTGGTTTCGTTAAACATGCCCGTGTAAGTAACCATGCGCGAAGCAACTTCCTTAAACACAGGGGCGGCCACCACACCACCAAACTGGTTGCGCGTGGGTTCGTCCACCATGACCAGCACAAAATACTTGGGCTTTTCAGCGGGGAAGAAGCCAACAAATGATGCCAAGCGCTTGCTGCCGTATGTGCCAGACCTGTGGTCGGCCTTCTGGGCAGTACCGGTCTTGCCGCCCACGTCAATGCCGTCCACGCGGGCACGCTTGCCGGTACCATCGCTTTCTTCTACAACATCGCGCATCATGTGCATAACTTCGCGCACGGCTGTTTCGGAGTACACGCGGGGCCGCACCTCTTCCACCACGCCGTCTTCCCGCGTGAGGCGCAAGGGCTTGTACACACCGTTGTTGAGCAGGGTAAGGTAACCCTGAGCCATTTGCAGACCCGTGACAGAAATACTCTGCCCAAACGAGGTGGACATGATGTCCACTTCGCTCCAGTCACGCGGGGCACGCAGAATGCCGCGGCTTTCAGACACGGGCACACCAGTGCGCTGCCCAAAGCCAAGGGCATGCATATACTTGTAAAAAGTGGGAGCACCCATGGACAGGCCGATTTTGGCCATGCCGATGTTGGAGGAATACCGCAGCACCTTGGATGCGGGCAAAATTCCCTGACGCGATGTATCGCGGATGGTAAAGTTTTTGGTCACCCACTTACCGCCCTCGCAGTCGATGAGGCTGTTTGGCGTAACCTTGCGTTCCTGAATGGCGGCTGCCATCACAAAAGGCTTAAAGGTAGAGCCAGGCTCAAGAGCATCGGCAGCCAGCCTGTTGCGGTACACCAGCGGCGAAAAATCTTTGTAGTTGTTGGGATTGAAGAAGGGATACTGCGCCCAGGCCATAATTTCGCCTGATGCAACGTCTACCACCAGCGCGCCGCCCCAACGGGCATCATATTCGCGCACGGTGCGGGCCACGGCTTCTTCCACAAAAAACTGCATCTGCATGTCGATGGTCAGGGTCAAATCTTGCCCAACAGGCTCGCTCTGGCCTTCTTCGTGCAGATAAAAACGACGGCCCATGGCATCGCGCTGCACAATCTGGCGGGTGGGAATGCAGCCAAGGCGGGCATCGAGCGAACGCTCCAAACCTTCAAGCCCCTTGTCGTCCAACCCCACAAAGCCCAGCAACTGACCAGCCATGTGCTTGAAGGGATACACGCGGTCGTATTCCTTGCTCAGGCCAATGCCGTTGATGTTGGCCTTGCGCACAGCCTCGGCGGTGTAGTCGTCCACCTTGCGCTTTAGCCACACAAAGCGGCGCTTGGTCTGCGCCAGCTCGTCATACAGTTTTTGCGGTTCAACACCCAAGATGGGGCCAAGGGTGTTGGCCATGGCCTGATAGTCTGAAATATCCTGTGGGCGGGCATAAACAGATTTTGCCTCAACACTGCGGGCAAGCACCTGACCGTTACGGTCAAAAATCATACCCCGGCGGCCAGTAACCAGCTCTGTAGCCGTGTGCTGCCTGCGCGCACGTTCGGCAAGGCGCGGGCCTTCCATCATTTGCAAATACCAAGCGCGCGCCCACAGGCCGACCCACAGCATGCAAAAGATGCTGACAACCAGCTTGATGCGGGCCCGGCCCCAATCCACATTGCCCATCCAAGAAGGCTTAAGGCTGGCAACCCTGTCAGACGACACGTTGCGGCTGGCCTGAGGCTTGGAAGAGCGTGCAGGGGCTGCGCTGGAAACATTGCGTTTGCGAGAGCTGAGTTTGAACATGGCGGTTCCAAACGTGGCGTCGCCGTGATGACGCCGGGCTTTTTCCGGGCCTGACGGGGTGGGTCAGGCATTGAGGCAATCCGGAGTTTCTACTGTATTTCCATGCGTCTGATCTGGCCGGGCTTGGGTTCGCGCATGCCGAACTCGTCTGCCTTGCGGCGCAGCTCATAGGGAGAAAGCAGCCGTTCACGCTCAACTTCAAGCTTGGCCCTCAGGGCGCGGCGTTCACGAACGGTATTTTGCTGAATATTGATAAAATAGGTCGTG
>CAYPRZ010000064.1:8757-9410 GCA_964413315.1 uncultured Desulfovibrio sp.
GCCCATAACCATGCAGCTCAACAATCCCAGCACCAGTGCCAGCAGCCAGCCTCTGCCGCCGTGCTGACCCATGGCGTTATTGCGCTTCATGATCCCGTTGCCTCGGCAATTTTTTCTACCGCGCGCAGCTTGGCACTGCTGGAACGCGGGTTGACCGCAAGTTCTTCGGGGGTGGCAGTAACGGGCTTTTTGAACAAAATGCGCACTTCTGGCTGATGATGGCACACGCAAATCGGCACATGGCGCGGGCAGCGGCAGCCCTCGGCCCAATGGCGCATGGCCTGCTTGACCATGCGGTCTTCAAGCGAATGAAAGGTGATAACAGCCAGCCTGCCGCCAATGGGCAGATAGGCCAAAATAGTATCGAGAAAACGGCGCAGCTCGCCCAGTTCGTCGTTTACTGCCATGCGCAGGGCCTGAAAGGTACGCGTGGCAGGGTGACGGCGGGCCTTGGCGCGCCACGCAGCCGGGTAGGCTTTTTCAACCAGTGCGGCCAGTTCTGCAGTGGTGTCTATGCTGGCCTTTTGGCGCGCTTCAACAATCACACGGGCAATGCGCCCGGCCTGAGGTTCTTCGCCCAGCATGGCAATGCATTCTTTAAGATTGGCAAAGCTTTCGCGGTTAACCCAATGCCATGCAGAAGGCTGACCAGA
>CAYPRZ010000064.1:9420-14145 GCA_964413315.1 uncultured Desulfovibrio sp.
ATGATTGCACGGGCAATGCGCCCAGCCATAGGCTCTTCACCGTACTTCCAGATAATATCTCGAAGCCGTGCATACGGAGCTGAATTCACAATGCTTGCAGCAGAAGGCAAAGAGGAACTCTGATCCATGCGCATATCAAGCGGGCCGTCGCCAATAAAGCTGAATCCACGCCCTGCTTCGTCAAGCTGCAAGGATGAAACGCCAATATCCAGCAACGCGCCGTCTATTTTGTCCCAGCCAAGCTCGGCCAGCGGGCCGCTAAAATCGCTGTAATTGCTATGGAAAAAATGTGCGCGGTTGCCAAAAACCGCCAACCGCTGTTTTGCCAGCGCCATGGCTTCTTCATCGCGGTCGAGGCCGCACAGCTCAATATCGGGGGCAGTGCCAAGCACAGCCGAGGCATGGCCGCCCAGCCCCAAGGTTCCATCCAGATACCGCCCACCCGCACGCGGAGAAAGGGCTTCCAGCGTTTCGGCGGGCAGCACCGGCACGTGCCGCGCGGGTTCTGCGTTATTGTTCATATTTTCTGTCATGGCAGGCCTATAGGCTAAGATTTATGCCAAGCCCCGAAAGCTCTTCGGAAACATCCTCAAGCTGCAAGCCGTTGAAGCTGGCCTGATCCCAGATTTCAAATTTGTTCAGCATGCCCACAAGCATAACGTCCTTGTGAAGTTTCGCCTCGTGCATAAGCACCTGCGGAATGCGCACACGGCCCTGAGCATCGGGCTCAAGCTCTTGGGCAAGACCCATGACCTTTGTTTTAAAGTGCGAAAGCCGGGGCGAGGGCATGGGAATGCTGCTGAGTTGCTCGGTAACCAGATCCCAGTCTGCGGGCAGATAGGCAACAAGCCTTCCGTAAAAAGCGGTAAGCCAAAACGAGCCAGAGCCGCCGTCCGCAATGAGTCCATCGCGGTATTCCGGCGGCAGCATGAGTCGCCCCTTGGGGTCAAGGCTGCGGGAAAGGCTTTTAGTGAACAGTTTTTTCACAATTTCCCACTTTTTACTACTCGTTACCACTTTTTCCCACTTATGCCCCAAGCCCTAGGTTGTGTCAAGCAAAGTCGCAAAATTGGCTTCATCTGTGGCTAAAATGGCGATTACCCCACCAATTATCCTGCATTTTGTCACGTGCATGCGGGTGGTAAATGGTGGTAAATTACCACTAGCCTCCCCCCGCAACCCAAAGTACAAATCACAACCCCTGCACCTACCACACAAAACTACCCGCAACCGTGGCCAGCAAGTGTGCAGTTTTAAGGCATTTCGGGCGAATGCCTTGACAATATGCGGGAAAACCAAGACTATTTGTTTCAAGCCGGAACTGCCGATTGATTACTTGCGCCATTGCGCCATCGGTTTCAGCCAAAGGAACGGATATGAGAACAAAAATTGTCGCCACTATCGGTCCCGCCTCCAACAGCAAAGAAAAACTTCATGAACTGGCTGAAGCCGGAGTCAGCGTATTCCGTCTCAACTTTTCACACGGTGGAGCTGCGGATTTTGTCGCCATTATCAAGCATATACGCGAGGTAGAAGCCGCAATTGGGCGCCCCATTACCATTATGCAAGACCTTTCTGGCCCCAAGATTCGCCTTGGTGTGCTGCCAGAAACCAGCATTACGGTAAGCAAGGGCATGCAACTGCTGCTTGGCCCCAGCGACCGCCACACCGACGATTTTCCCTACCTGCCCTTTGACCACGAGGTTATTCTTGAAAGCCTCGAACCCGGCGACCGCATGGTGCTGGCCGACGGCGGCCTTCAGTTTGTAGTGACAGAATGCAGGGCTGACGGGCTGGTGCTGCTTGAGGCCGACAATTCGGGCATCGTCACCTCGCGCAAGGGTTTGGCCCTGCCTGGCAAGGCCACCAAGGTGCGCGCCCTGACAGATAAAGACAAAAAAGACCTCACAGACGGCCTCAAGCTGGGCGTGGATGCCGTGGCGATCTCGTATGTGCAAACGGCAGACGATGTGCGCGAAGCCAAGGAGCTTATAGCTGCTGCGGGCAAAAAAGTGCCTGTGGTTGTAAAGCTTGAACGCCAGAGCGCTGTGGATAACTTGGCCGAAATTCTGCACGAAACAGACGTGGTTATGGTGGCGCGCGGCGACCTTGGCGTAGAATGCCCCCTGCCTCTGCTGCCAGCCCTGCAAAAGCGCATAATCAGCGCCTGCAACAAGGCCTCCAAGCCTGTTATCGTAGCCACGCAAATGCTGCTTTCGATGGTCAACAGCCCCGCCCCCACCCGCGCAGAAACCACAGACGTGGCCAATGCCGTGCTTGACGGGGCCGACTGCGTCATGCTTTCGGAAGAAACAGCCATGGGTAACTTCCCCGTTGAAACGGTGCGCTACATGCGCCGCATAACGGACGAAGCCGAACGCCTGCTGCTGCTCAACCGCAAGCTTGAAGAACCCGATAGCGACAAGGGTATTCCCGAATTTTTGGCGTATTCTGCCTGTCTGCTGGCCGACAAGGCCTCGGCCAAGGCCATTGTTTCGCATAGCCTTACGGGCAGTTCGGCACGGCAGGTTTCGGCCCGCCGCCCCCCGCAAAGCATCTATGCACTTACCCCCGACCCGGTTTCCATCAAGGCTCTCAACTTTGTGTGGGGCGTAAAGCCCATATTTGTCGCTAACCCGCACGAAGAAGCAAGCCACCTTATCCGGGCCGAAAGCTTTATTCACAACAGCCCGGACTTTGAACCCGATGACTGCGCTGTTATTACTGCTGGTCAGGTAAAGGGGTCTTCGTCCACCCCTCGCGGCACGAACCTTGTTAAAATTTACTGGAAGTAACGCATGGCCGCAGAACAAAGGAAGGTTCTCGATGTTCCTATGAACATCAACGAAGAATACTACCAGATAAGTGGTGAAATTCTGTCGAGCTTTCCCAAGTTTCGGCCCCCGGTAGATCTTTTCAGCTTTCGTGAAGACATCGCTGTTCTTGCGCCCTACTGCCTTAAAGGCGCGCGCCTGAGCAGCGAGCAGGTTGAAGAAGTGGCGAATCTGTGTGCGTCGGGCGATCTTTTTGTTTCGCGCTCTGACCACCCCATTTATTCGCGCCACATTGTCAAGCAACTTGACCTTGTGTTGCAAGATAACAACCTGAAAGAAGCGGAAATTGCAGATATCTGCATTCGTGCCCTGCTTATGCGGTGCACAGAATTCTTCGATCAGCCCGTTAAGGCGCTGTTTGAACCGCTGTACCGCGACATTATGGTGGTGACTGAATACATCTGGAACGACAGGCACCACATTAATACCTTTATGCGCCGTCTGTTCCGCAAAAATCACCTTGCGCGCCATTCCATCAACACCATGATCGTGGGCCTGTGGATATGGCTGCAAGGCACTGGCGAGTTGAAGCGCAAGGATCTGGACCGCATGGCCGTGGCCCTTTTGTTGCACGATGTGGGCATGTGCAAGGTTCCGCCCTTTTTGCTCAGCAAGGCCGGGCCCCTCAAGCAGGAAGAAAGGGAAAAAATCGTTCCTCACCCCATTGTGGGTGTAAGGCTGATGCAAAAGATGGACGTGGCCTTTGAAGAACTGCTGCGGGCCTGTTTTGAACACCACGAACGCCTTGACGGTTCGGGCTATCCCCAACGCACCAAGAGCAGCCAGACTACCAAGCCGGGCCGCCTGTGCGCTGTGGCCGATTCTTTTGCGGCCATGATTTGCGAAAGACCGTTTAGAAAGCCCAAGGATATTCTTCAGGCTGCCAAGGAACTGGCCAATGACCCGCGCTATGATCAGGAAATGGCAAACGCCCTGTTTGGCGGGTTTGCCGCAGGTACTATCGGTCAGATGATAGACATGGATCTAGCGGTGGATACCCCGCAAGGGGATTAGCCAGCAAGGCAGCCAGCATTAACAACGTTTCAGGCCAGACAAAAACGCATTGCGTATCTGTCTGGCCTGATTTTTTATGCCTTGCGCTGGGGGATTGCGCCTGCCGCCCGAATCAGGGTCTGCATTGACCAGCGTCTACCTTGGTCCGTGTCGGCATTGATCAGTATCTGCATGGGTCGTTACCAGCGTAATAGCCCTGCTGCCCCATTGCGGTTTAAAGCCGCCCCCTGTGCTTGCCTTGTTGGTGGCGTTTAGTCGGCAAAAAAAGTTTCGGGCTCACGGCGGGCTTGGCAGTTGGCTTCAAGCATGCCGACGATCTTGCTTACAAGCGGGTCATCAAAAATTCTGGCCTGTTCAGGACAAATTTTAACACAGGCGCAGCAGCGCACGCAACCTTGGCCGGTTTGCGCTGGGGCGTCTTCGCTTATCACGCGCACAGGACAAACACTGGCGCACAGGCCGCAGCCGGTACAGCTATCAAGTGTTTTGGGCCGAATGTCCACCGCTGGCGGAATAGCCTTGAATGGCCTGTTGCCAGGAACCTGCACCCGTGCCCCCGGCCCCTGTGCAATACGTTTTGCTGCCTTGCGGGCGTACTCTGCAAGCGCCGCCATATCCTGCGCATCGGGCCTGCCTGTGCCAACCTTGCTTGTATAGCTGTGCTCTGCCACAAAGGCCCCAGCGGTCAGTATTGAAAACTGCCGGGTATGGAAGAGTTCTACAGCTTCCAGCAGGGCATCGTCATAATGCCTGTTACCGTACACGGCAAGGGGCACAACGTAAGCGCCCTGCCCTGCAAGCCGCTCCATTGGCTCAAGCAACAACTGCGGCACACGCCCCCCATAAACGGGAAAGGCAAAAACCAGCACGTCGCCCG
>CAYPRZ010000065.1:0-14139 GCA_964413315.1 uncultured Desulfovibrio sp.
CCTGCAAATGTACCTTTGAGCCAGCCACCAGCAGCACGTCACCCGCCTGCACCACTGTGTCTGCGCGGGTTTTTTGCAAGATGGGTGTTTCCTGGCTTTTTATGGCCAGTATGATCACATCGTGCGACTTGGTCAGGGCCGCTTCTGCCAGACTTTTGCCCACCAAGGGAGATGTGTCTGAAACAAGAAATTCGTCCAGCAATACCTCGTCGTTGGTATTACTGCGGTGCATAAATGATTCAACAAGGGGGCGCTGAATAGCCTGAGCTATGGATTGTCCGCCAATCATGTGCGGCAATATCACGCGGTTGGCCCCGGCGGTTTTGAGCTTGCTGATATGCCGGTTGTCGCTGGCGCGCGATACGATGTAGAGGGCGGGATTCATGGCGCGGGCCGAGAGCACTACATATACATTGGCCGGATCATTGGACATGGAAGCCACCAAGGCTTTGGCCCTGCTCAGGCCCACGCGCAACATCACGTTGTCTGAGGTTGCGTCGCCCAGCACAAGAAAGTAACCAGCGCTTTCGATCTCTTCGGCCTTTTTTTCGTCGGTTTCCACAACCACCACGTCCACGCCGTCTGCGGCAAGTTCTGCGGCCACCACCCGCCCCACAAGCCCGTATCCGCACAAAACGCAATGGCCCGAAAGTGCCGCAATTGCCTTGTCCACTCTGCGCCTCCGCATCATTTGAAATACACGCCCTTCAGAAACCAGCTGCACAAAATAGCCGATGAGAAGCGCAAAATAGACTACACCAGAAATGATTACGCAAGCGGTAAGCACCTTTCCTGCATGATCAAGCGGATATACTTCCCCAAAGCCAATTGTGGAAAGTGTGATGAGCACCATGTAAAAGCCATCAAAAAACGGCCAGCCCTCAATGTACATGTATCCAAGGCTGCCAAGAACAAATATAATAAACAACACTGCACCATTCAGCAAAATGGGCCAGAATATGCCCATTCTTTGTCTGAAGCGCAACATGCGTATGTAAAGTTTTTTTTGTACGCTTTGTTTCATCGTTGTGCAGCCTGGCTGTTTGTTGCCATGTGTGATCACCCCAAACGAAAATATATGCGCTTGGCAGAGAAGCTAATTGTGTCGGGCGTAAATTGTGGTTTACGAGTGATCAAGCAAGAATTCAACAGAATATGCAGCGTAGGCGAGGAAGTTTATAAATATCGGGTATCTATTTTGCGGGCGGTAGTGGTATTTGTGTGTGCTTCTGAATGGATTTTGTTGCGCGCGTATCAATAGTTAACGTCCTGCCGTAATTATTTATATGGCTTGTTTATGTTCTGGACTGTATACGTTTTGCGGTAGTAGCCGGGTTGGTGGTTGGTGTTAAAAATAATTAACACAAGTTGTACTAATGTACATTAATTATGGTAAGTTATATGTCATGAATTTTTAATGACTGGTATAAAAACGATTTTTTTGCTTCCATAATGGGCTGGTGGTTAAAGGCAGTATGGATGATGTCTATTGTTCAAAGAGCTTGTGTGGTTGCCGGAAAACTGAAACCGTATTTTTTTTAGAATATAATCGGCCTACAGCTGGAATACCAGTATGTAGTGTTCTGGGTTTGAACAATTTTATATTAATTTATGATAATTATTTTAGTAAAATATATTTAATCAAATTGTATTTAAGCGCTGTCACTAGTTGGTGAACCAGTCATTGTTATTCGAATTGTTAAAATCAATAATATGAGTATAGACAATAGCGTAATTTAACAGTATGTATCGGTGTCTCCAATTGTCGTGCAATGTTAAAAGTTGCCCATTTTTTTCTATCTTGCCATGCAATTTAGGGGGATTTCCAATTTTTCTGTTATTCGATGCGGCCTTTACTTCTTGTAATCTATCGGTATCACCAAATATGGATAGGGTATTTTTTTAACCTCTAGGTATATTGTTCTCTATACGTTGCAAGCTGATCTATTTAATGGGGATGGCTCATCCCTATAATTGTGTTGACACAAATTGCACTATCGAAATAGTGTTTGTGGTGATTTTTTGTAGTTCAAAAGCTTTTTAACTTAATATATCGCGGAGACAAGATGGACGATTTTCTAAAGGGTGCTTTGGAAATATCCAAGGCGCAAGCTGGTGTGCGGGTTATGAGTGCTGAAGAAATCACAGCCTACGTTCAAAAAGTTGCTGTCAGCATTCGTGCTGTGGCCATGGGCGAAGCAGCTTGCGAGCCTGATTTTGACGGAGTTGTGCTTGAAGCCAGAAAGTCAATTAAGGAAAAAAGCGTTACTTGCCTTGAATGCGGCAAGAGCTTTAAAATTTTAACCAAGCGCCATCTGGCAACCCATGGCCTTACAACAGAGGAATACCTTGAAAAGTGGGGCTTCAAAAAAGGCGCCCCCTTGGCTTGCAAGGCTCTGCAACGTGAGCGCCGTAAAAAGATGAATGACATGCGCCTGTGGGAACGCAGGATGACCGCTCAAAAATAGATTGTTTCTATTCGTTTGGGCATTCTGATTATCGCATGTCCGAATGTTTTCGGCAAGGGCTTAAGCGGCCCCTTTGGGCCGTCCTTGACCGTGCGTCGGGAAGCCACCGCGAGGGCAGAGCTTTTGCATTTTTTTGCATTTTCGCACAAATTTGCAGGTGACTACGCTCCACCCTCCATCGGCAACCCGTAAAGGACAAAGAGAAATGAGCATGTCAGAAAAGCCGCGTCGCGCTGTCTTTTTGGACAGGGACGGCACGTTGAACAAAGATACTGGCTACATTCACCGCAAGCAGGACTGGCAATGGCTGCCGGGCGTGGTTGAAACGCTCAAGCGCTTCCATGCCGTGGGGTATCTGCTTGTGGTTGTGAGCAACCAGTCTGGTCTGGCAAGGGGCATGTTTGGCGAGGATGATCTTCGTGCGCTTGAAGCATGGATAAATGAAGACCTTGCTGCCCAAAATGCCGTTATCGATGCGTGGTATTACTGCCCGCATCTGCCCGATGTCACTGGCCCGTGCAATTGCCGCAAGCCGGAGCCGGGCCTGATTTTGCGTGCAGCGGCAGATTTGAATATTGATCTTGAGCGGTCATGGATGATCGGTGACCGCGTGCGCGATGTGCAGGCAGGCCTTGCCGCCGGGTGCAGTTGCGTGTTGTTGCGCCCGCCCGTGGGCGCGTATGAGGACAATGTGCCTGTGCCCGAAGGTGTAACGGTTGTGCCGCATCTGCCAGCAGCGGGGGTGCATATACTTGCGCCTGAAATGCGCGCACACAGGCTTACGCAACTGCCAAGCGGCAGTTGTGGCGGTGGCTGCCCTGGCAGGGGCGCCCCATAGGGTAATAAACCAATAATCCCATAAGCTTTTGGGCTTGCTTCCGGCACAGCCCTGCGTACAGCAGAACTACAAAACCCATACCCGCCGAAATCCGCACATTGCGCGGCTCGGCGGGTATGGGTTTTTATGCATTGCGGCAGGCATGCACACACCATTGTCAGGTGTGTAGCTATGTGTACTGGGGTTCGTTTTCTTTAATAATCTGAAAGGCCTTCATGGCCTTGATGGTTCCCGGCAGCCCCTGATACTTGGTAACGCCAGCAACCGTGCAGTTGAGCATGTCTTCGTGGTCGGTGTCGAGCACCAATATATCACCCACCTGCATGCGCAACAGCTGGTTGCCCGTAATAGTGGTGCGGCCAAAATGCACCTTCATTTCAATGGGTGTTTCAAGCAGGCGCTCTTTAAGCCGGGCTACCCATGCGTGGTCAACTTCAAGACGCTCGGTCTGAAAGCTTGCATGCAATTTTGAACGGATAGGTTCAATGGTGGCATACGGCAGGCAGATGATCATGGAGCCCAAGGCCGTATCCAGCTCCACTTCAAAGGTGATAACCACCACCACGTCGCTGGGCGGCACAATGGCCGCAAACTGGGGGTTGATTTCGCTGCGCACCAGTTCAAGCTTCACATCGTGCACAGGCCGCCAAGATTCTTCCATGTTTTCAAGGGCAATTTTGACAATCTTGTCCACCACGGCCTGTTCGATGCGTGTAAATTCGCGTCCTTCAACCTTGGGCTGCGAGCCAGCGCCGCCAAATACGTTTTCAACAAGCGCAAAAACAAGGCGCGAGTCAACAACCATAATGGCATTGCCGCGCAGCGGGTCCATTTTAAAAATATTGATGGACGTAGGCACAGGCAGTGAGCGCATGAATTCGCCAAACTTGGTCATGTCGATGGAGATTGGGTTCAGCTCCACCCGTTTGCGCACAGAGTTTGAGAGAGCGTTGGTGCAAAGCCGCGAAAAACGGTCATTGACGATTTCAAGCACGGGCATGCGCCCGCGGATGATGCGATCCTGATTGGCAAGGTCAAAAGACACAATGCCGGATTCATCTTCCTGCGTTTCCGTTTCGTTTTCTATTTCCCCGCCGGAAAGACCGCGCAGCAGGGCATCAACTTCGTCTTGCGCCAGAACTTTATTCATGCCAGCCTCGAAACAGTCGTGAAAAAGTGTGTTGCGGTGCAAAATTTCCGCGCACGACCATGCAGATGAAATATGCAAGATAAAGGCCAGTTTGACAAGCGGTGATGGGGAGAATCTGCGTCAATGCCGCAGCGGGCAGGGCATGGTCGAGCTTGCCATTAGCAGGGGCTTAAGGCAGGTTATTTACATGTTCGTGCGTCTTTTTTCGGCCAGCGGCCGCCCCCATGCATGCCCGGCTGGTGACTCGGCGGCTGCCCCATCGGGTGGCCCGGTGGCTGCTCAGGTAAGTGAAAGTCCGCCCTCTCAGGGCCTGACGGTTGCTGCTAGTGCGGGGCAAAGCCTTTCGCAAGCCATATGGCTTTCAGGGCTGGTGCGGCCCTTGCCCCTGTGCGGTGGTCTTGGGCGTTGTGGGCGCTGCCGTGTGCGTTTTGTGCGCCACGCGCCGTCAGTTTTACCAGCAGAAGAAGCGGTTTTTACCCCTCAACAACTGACAGATGGCTGGCGTCTGGCTTGCCGCCGTCAAGTACCCGACACTGCCTCTGTGGGCGGCGCTGCATTGCTGGAGCTGGAATTGCCGCCAGAAAGTCTGGTGCCATTGACCGCCAACCAGCAACAAGGCGGGGCATCAGGGCCGTTCTTGCCCGGTGCAAAGATTTTGGCGGGGCCAGATGCCTTGTGGCCGGGGCAGCCGCTTGCGGCAATGCCCGCGCTGGTGCTGGCCGTTGATCTGGGCACAACATCGCTGTGCTGGCGGGCGCTGAACATGCAGGGGACTACCTTGGCCGAGGGCCGTGTTCTCAACCCACAGGCCGGGGCCGGGGCAGATATTGTGTCGCGCCTTGCATTGGCAAGCACGCCAGAAGGGCGCGAGCTGCTGGCTCATTTGGTGCGGCACGAGCTGCAAAGAATTGTGGATTTTTTGGCGCAGTACGGCCTTGGGCGGGTAGAGCGCATGTGCCTTGCGGCCAATACGGCCATGACCGATATTTTTCTCAATCGCGATGTGATTGGGCTGTGCGCGGCTCCCTACAGGCTTACCCACAGCGGGGACGAAACCGCCACCGTGCCCGGTTTGCCGCCAATCTACATTCCGCCCTTGCCCGCCCCCTTTGTGGGCGGCGATGTGAGCGCCGGGCTGGCGGCCCTGCTTGAGGCAGATATTCCCCGCCCCTTTGTGCTGGCCGACCTTGGCACAAATGGCGAGCTGGCCTTGGTGACAGAAGCGGGCGATTTGTGGCTGACCAGTGTGCCCCTTGGCCCTGCCCTTGAGGGTATTGGGCCGGAATGCGGCCAAATGGCTGGCCCCGGTGTGGTAACTGGTTTTATGCTAACGCCCATGGGCTTGGCTGCGAAATTTTATGAGGCTCCTGCTGTAGATGCTGCCCCTGCGCATGCCCCCTCACATACACCACTCCATACATTGGGGGGCATGTCCTGTCCTTGCCCCGCTTGCCAGCAGGCCGAAAGTACCGTAGGGCAGGGGCGGCCACATGAACAGACAGATACGGCGCGGGGTATCAGCGCAACGGGCTACCTTTCACTGCTGGCCCTGTTGCTACGTGCGGGCGTACTGCGCGACGACGGCCAGTTTGTTGCAAACCCGGCCATGCCCTTGGCCAGAAAACTGGCCGCCGGGCTGGAACTGCCTGAATCCGGCGGCAAAAATTGCGGTAAGTCCGGGGCACGGTTGCGGCTGCCGCACGGTTTGTGGCTGGCCGCAGCAGATGTGGAAGAACTGCTGAAGGTCAAGGCGGCCTTTGCCCTTGCCCTCACTACACTGTTGCAGGCCGCTGATCTGCCAGCGACCAAGCTTGCAACCCTGTGCTTGGCCGGAACCCTAGGCGAATACGTTAATCTTGACGACCTTGAAACCGTGGGTTTTGTGCCTTCTGTCTTGAGCCACCGCATACGCGCCGTGGGCAATACTTCGCTGGATGGAGCAGCCCTGCTGGCCCTTGATTGTGACAGGGCCGCAGCCCTTTCCCGCATGTGCCGCCATGCCGTGGTTATTTCTCTTGTTGATCAACCAAATTTTCACACCGAATATCTGCGCCATATGCGCTTTGGAGTTTAAATGTCTGCCAACGATGATTTTTCCCGTAATAATAATGGCCGTGGCCGCCCCGGTGACCGTACTGGCGACCGCCGCCCCTCGCGCCCCGGTGATCGCCGTGATGCCCGCCATGATGATAGGCGTGATGACAGGCCCGCAGACAGATCAGGCGACCGCTTTGGCGACCGCCGTCCCTCGCGGCCCGGTGATCGCCGTGATGATAGGCGTCCCTCCCGCCCCGGTGAACGCACTGGCGCCCGGCGCGATGCCCCTCGTGATGACAGGCGTGATGATAGGCGCAGTGACAGACCCGGTGACCGCCGTGACGACCGCCGCTCCCCTAACACGCCCAAAGACCGCTATGGCAGACCTGCGCTGCGGCCAGAAAAACGTGAGGGCGGCAGGCCTTTTCGCAGCGACGAGCGCAACGCCGAGCGCAGCGGCGAGCGCAATACCGAGCGCCCGCGCTTTACACCGCGTCCCTTTGAAGTAGGGGCTTGGGCAGAGGCCAAGGCGCTTTTTCCGCCGCTTTCAGCAGAGGCCATGCGCATTTTGGACATGCTGCCCGAAGCTCTGGCAAAGGTGTGGCCGCTCAACAGTGCGCACCGCCGCACCCTACCCGACGATGTGGCCCAGCTTTCGCGCTTGCTGACCACAGAACGCGCAGGTCTTGATCGCCCGTACTGGAGCTCCCCGGCTTCCATCAGCGCCTATTTGTACTATTTTCTGCCTTGGAATCTTGTGCGCCTCACGCGGATTTTGGCCAATCTGCCCTTGCCCGACCCGCGTACCGTTGCCCCGCGGGGGGGCGAGGCCCTGCTGGTGGATGTGGGCTCTGGCCCGCTTACTCTGCCGCTGGCGCTCTGGCTGGCAAAGCCCCAATGGCGTTCTGCGCCTCTGCGGGTGCTGGCGCTCGATACTTCGTCGCAGCCGCTGGAGCTGGGCAAAACCCTCATGGAAGTGTTGGGTGAGATGTCTGGCCAGCCTGTCTGGCCAGTGCGGGTAGCCCGCGCCCCTCTCGAACAGGTGGTGCGTCAGGCCGCGCCCCTGCTTTCGGGCGGCAAGGCTCGGCCTTGGCTGGTGAGTGCCGCCAACGTGCTCAACGAGCTGCGTTTTGGCAATAAGCGTTCGCGTGGGGCCAGCGCCATTGAGGAAGAAGACGAATTTGACTCACTGGACAACGAAGAACTGGATTTTGACGGCAATCCTGCTGCGGAAGCCGCAGAAACGGATAAGCCCGAAGGCTGCCGCGAGGACAAGCTGGACAGTTTCCTTGAATCCCTTTCGCCCCTCTTTGACCATGTGGGAGGGGCCGACGCTTCTGCGCCCGCTGGACCCTCGCTGCTGTTTGTTGAACCCGGCACGCGCCTTGGCGGGTCAACCATCATGCGCCTGCGCCAACTGGCTGTAGACGGCGGGTTGACGGCGCTTACGCCTTGCACCCACCAGTTTGATTGCCCTTTGCTGCGTGGGCAGGGGGGCCGTACATGGTGCCACTTTACCTTTGGCAGCGAAGGCGCGCCCCAGTGGCTCGAAGATCTCTCGCTGGCTGCGGGCTTTGGCAAAAACACCCTGAGCCTTTCGCCCCTGCTGCTGGCAGCCCTGCCCGAAGCGGCCCCGGAATCGGGCAACCCTGTGGCGGCTCGCGTACTTTCTGCGCCCTTTGTGGTTCCCGGTCTGGCGGGGCGGGCGCGTTACGCTTGCTCCTGCAAGGGCATGTTGCTGCTGGAAAACGCCGAGGCCCTGACCTCTGGTGATGCCCTTGCGGTTACCCTTGCCGCAGGTGCGCCGCGTGACCGCAAAAGTGGAGCCCTGCTGGTAAGCCCCCCGGCGCGTCCGGGTGCGGACTCTGTGCTTACCCGCCGCCCCGACAGGCAGTATGGTCAGGAAGGGCCGGACAGACAGAATGGCCGGGAACGGCGAGATGGACGAGATTTTCGTGATGCCCGCGACAACCGCGGCAATGCAGAAGGCCGCGACAACCGGAATAACCGGGACAACCGGGACGGGCGCGATAGCCGTGACAACCGCGATAACAGGGGCCAGAGGCCCGCACCCTACCGCAAAGACGGTGACAGGCCCGCAGGTCGTGGTCAGTCTGACCGTCCGGCCCGCACCCCACACGGCGACCGTTCGCAGCGTGATGACCGCAATGGTCAGGGGGGGCGGCCTCCGCGTCCGCAGGGCAATGACAGACCGCGCCGCGATGACCGGCAGGGTCGGCCCGACCGTTCAGACCGGCCAAATCGTTCAGACCGGCAGGATCGTGATGGCCGGCAGGATCGTGATGGCCGGCAGGATCGTGATGGCCGTCAGGACAGGCCGGACAGAAACAGCCGTGGGGATCAGAACCGTGGCCCCAATCGTGGCCCCAACCGCGGGCGAGACGGAGGCCAGAGCCGTGGCCCCGGTCGTGGCCCCAGCCGCGATAAAAACGGTGGCCGTGAGGGCGGGCAAAACAAACGCTCTGGCCCGCGTGGCGGCAAGCCCTAGCTGGCCCAACAGGCACTGACCGTGCTGCAACTGCATCAATGGTGCGGTTTTGAACAGACTACTGGGGGGCGGGCCTTTGCCCGCCCCTTGCCATTGGAGCGAATTTTTTCAGAGGGGGCGCTGGTTGTTTTGCCACCATGCCGGACAAGCTTTGCCAACAAGTTTTGGGGCGATAAAAAATTGTTGAAGCGGTTACCTTCCCAATCCCGCGCCAGTGGCGCAAAAACGGACGGCAAGGCGCGGAAGTATAGAAAAAAACTTGCTATTGATTATTTTTATTATTAATTACTGTTAGTTATTTTGACATGTTAATGGTGTAATGCGGAAATTCAGGGTCTTTTTTTTACCGCTGTTCCGTGTATACTACTTCATTGCAGGGTTCGTTTTGTGCGGGCCATTCAGCGTGGCTTCTGTTTTTGGGGCCATTTTTCATGTACCTAGGGCTTCATTATGATGCCTTCAGACCTTAAAAAGAGGCTGTTCTTCATGTTCACAATGCCCACGACTTTGCCGCAGCCACAGCTCAAGCCCAATACGGAAGTTGTTCTGAAAAAGCGCTATCTGCGCAAGGACATGGCTGGCAGACAAACAGAAACCCCGCGTGATCTTTTTTGGCGCGTGGCCGCTTCCATTGCCGCCGAAGAAGCCAAGTACGCGCAGTCTACATGCAAGGGTGAAGAACTGGCCTGTGCCTTTTACGACCTCATGACCACGTGGAAGTTTCTGCCCAATTCGCCCACGCTCATGAACGCGGGTACAGAACTGGGCCAGCTTTCTGCCTGTTTTGTTCTACCTGTGGGCGACTCCATTGAAGAAATTTTTGACGCGGTCAAGTACGCGGCCATGATCCACAAATCGGGCGGCGGCACGGGCTTTTCTTTTTCGCGTTTGCGCCCCAAGGACAGCCGCGTGGGCTCCACCGGCGGCGTTGCCTCTGGGCCAGTGTCGTTTTTGCGCATTTTCAACACGGCCACAGAGCAGGTAAAGCAGGGCGGCACGCGGCGCGGGGCCAATATGGGCATTCTGCGCGTAGACCACCCCGATATTCTTGAATTTATCCGCGCTAAAGAGAAAGAAGGGGAGTTTAACAACTTCAATCTTTCTGTGGGCCTGACAGAAGTGTTCATGCGTGCCGTAGAAAATGACGAGCACTATGACCTTGTGGCCCCCAATTCTGGCGAAGTGATCAACCGCTTGCGGGCGCGTGAGATTTTTGAGCTGCTGGTCAAAAAGGCGTGGCAGTCGGGCGATCCGGGCATTGTGTTTCTTGACCGCATCAACCGCGACAATCCCACCCCAGATCAGGGCGAGATAGAGTCTACCAATCCCTGCGGCGAGCAGCCCCTGCTGCCCTACGAGGCCTGCAATCTGGGCTCCATCAATCTTTCGTGCTTTTATGTGCCCGGCCACAATGCAGATGCCGACCCGGCCCGCGAGGGCATTGACTGGGCCGAGCTCAAGCGCGTGGTGCATCTGGCGGTGCGCTTTCTCGACAACGTCATTGATGCCTCGCGCTTTCCGCTGGACAGTATCACCGAAACCGTGCGTAAAAACCGCAAGATCGGTCTTGGTGTCATGGGTTTTGCCGATCTGCTCTACCAGCTTGAGCTGGCCTATGATTCGCAGCAGGGCATTGAGCTTGGCGAGCGCATTATGGCCTTTATTCAGGACGAAGGGCACAAGGCCTCGGCCCAGCTGGCCACAGAGCGCGGGGCATTCCCGGCCTATGCCACCTCTGTGTATGCCAAAAAGAAGCTCGGCCCCTACCGCAATGCCACGGTAACCACCATCGCACCCACGGGTACGCTGTCCATTATCGCGGGCTGCTCTTCGGGCGTGGAGCCGCTGTTTGCCCTGTGCTTTACGCGCAATATTCTTGACGGTGAGCGCCTTGTAGAGGTGAACCCACATTTCGAGACCGCTCTCGAAGCGGCTGGTCTTTTCAGCCACGAGCTTATGGACGCCGTGGTCGCCAAGGGGTCCATTCAGGAAATGGACTACCTGCCCGCCAATCTGCGCAAGGTTTATGTAACTGCCATGGATATTGCCCCGGTGTGGCATCTGCGCATGCAGGCGGCCTTTCAGCGGCATACCGACAATGCAGTGTCAAAAACAGTCAATCTTTCCAACAGCGCAACAGAGCAGGATATTTTTGACATTTATTGGCTGGCCTACAAGGAAGGCTGCAAGGGCGTAACCGTGTACCGCGATGGCTGCAAAAGCCTTCAGGTGTTGGCTACGGGCGAAGGCCAAAAGAAAATGGACGGCGAAACCGGCACTGCCCCGGCAGCTGCCCAAACGCCCGCAGCTCAGGCCGGTGCTGGCGTGCGCAAGCGCCCAGATATGGTGTGGGGCTTTACGCAAAAGGTTCCCACCGGTCTTGGTGCCATGTACCTTACGGTCAACGAAGTGGACGGCAAACCCTTTGAGGTGTTCGCCACCATTGGCAAGTCTGGCCGCTCCATCACTGCCAAGGCCGAGGCCATTGGCCGGCTGGTGTCGCTGGCCCTGCGCTCTGGCGTGCACGTGCGCGATGTGGTCGCCCAGATCAAGGGCATCGGCGGCGAGCACCCGGTGTTTCGCGGCAAGGGTTTGCTGCTCTCCATTCCAGATGCCATCGCCTGGGTGCTTGAAAAGCGCTATCTCAAGGACGAACACATCAGCGATGTCAACGATCTGCAAGGCCAAAGCTGCCCCGAATGCGGTGAGCCCCTTGTGTTTCAGGAAGGTTGCCTCATCTGCCCCGGCTGCGGATTTTCGCGCTGCGGCTAAGGGCGGGCATTAAGGAATCAGCAAGAGTTTCGGCATGATGCCTTGCGGGGAGGGGTGCTCTTTTGTACAAGAGATTCCTCCCCGCACTATTTTTTACAAGACGGTTTGCATATGAAATGGATTACGCATCAGGCCACAGCAGTGGCGGCGGCCATGGCGCTGCACCTGCCCCTTGGGGGTGTTGCGGCTGCCTGTGCCGGGGCCGTACTGCCCGATGTGCTTGATCAGCGCATGGCTGGGCTTGCGCCCACCCGCAGGGGTCAGCAAAAGATATTCAATGCCATACACCGGGGAACCACCCACTGGTTTGGCTGGTGGCTGGCCGTATGCGTGGCGGCCCTTGTGCTGCCCAGCGCCAACTTGGGAACGCTGGGGCGCGATGCCCTGCTGGGCTTGGGCTTTGGCGGGCTGAGCCACGTTCTGCTCGACATGCTCACCCCTTCGGGGGTGCCGCTCACGCCATTTTCCCGCCAGAATAAAATTTCGCTCAAGCTGTGCTCTACGGGCAGCCTTGGGGAATACTGCTTTCTGGCATGTGTGGTGGGTTTGACTTGGCTATTCTACCAAGACGACCTGTTAAAGCTCACCCATAAACTGGCTCGCGCGCATATTTTTTAACCATGCGGCAGTCCGCCCCTGCGGCGGTTGCGTTTTACCGCAGTAACCGGGCGGTTTGCCGATGCTGGTCAAAATTCTTCTTACGCCCCTGCTTATCCTGCTTTGCCTGCTGGTGGCCCGCCGCTGGGGGGCATTTGTGGGCGGGGTGATTGCCGGGCTGCCGCTCATTTCCGGCCCTGTTTCGTTTTTTCTTACGCTGGAGCAGGGCGCGGCATTTTCTGCCGCTGCCTCATTCAATACGCTGCTGGGGGTGCTGGCCTGCACGGCAACAGCCCTCATCTATCCATGGCTGGCGGCTGTGGGCATGCCCTGGTTTGTGGCCCTGCCTATGGCTTTGGGCGGATTTTTTTGCGGCGGTTGGGCCGTGCTGCACGTAGCGTTTACGCCCCTGTGGGCGGTGGTGCTCTCGTCCCTTGCTCCAGCGCTTGTGCTGCTGTGTCTGCCACGGGTCGTGGCCGGGGCAAAGCACGGCCACGCCATGTCGGCCTATGTGCGCGTGCCGGTGCAGATGGCTTGCGGGGCGGGGCTGGTTTTTGCGGTGACAGAAGCCGCCCACTGGCTTGGCCCCGGCTGGAGCGGCGTGCTCATGTTCTTTCCCGTCATGGTTTGTTCCATCGTGCCTTTTGCCCACGCCACGCTGGGGGCAGCGGCGGTGGTGAGCATTTTTCGCGGCATCATGGCGGGGTGGTTTGGCTGCATAGCCTTTGCCGTGGTGGTGATGGTGGGGGTTGAGCATTTGCCCCTGTGGCTGTGCTACAGCCTTGCAGCGGGTGCGGCATTGCTTGCTGGCGCGGTAGTTTCCCTGCTTGAGCAGCGCTTGCAGCAGTGGCTGGCCGCCCGGCAGGGTGCGTAGTGTTTGTTGGGATATGCTCAGGCCGCGTTGCGCTTGCGGCGTAGGCGTTGCAGCACAGGCTCCAGCGTTTCGGGCGCGCACTGCCATGCAATGGGCAAAAATAGGGCCGCAAAGGTGCAGCCGCCGAGCAGCAGCACCACACAGGCCTTGAGAATGGGCGACAGCGCAAAGGCGCGCATGCAGACCTCTGAAACCCACCAGCCCGCTGCCGTAGCGGGCAGACTGCACAGAGTTACCCGCAGGCCCAACCCAGTCAAGCCCGTGAACGCCCCACAGCCGTGGCGGCGAATCCAGATACCCACCAGCCAAAGTACATACAAGCTCACGCTCACACCCGAAAGTGCGGCGATGGCCCACGCCCCTTGCGGCACGGCCCACCAGTAGTAGAGGGGTATGCACAGGGCTGTCATGATACTGCCGGTTACCGCCGGGGTAATGGTGTCGCCGTGCGCATAATAGGCACGCACCAGCACCATATAGACAATCCAGAAGGGCGTTGCGGCCAACATGATGCGCGTGAGCGGCAGGGTTGCCAGCGTGTCGGCAGGGCTGAAACGCCCGCCCTGAAATATTACGCCAAGAATGGGCCAGCCCGTGGCCGCCATACAAAAGGCACAGGGAATGATCAGGGCCACGCTGGCCCGCAGGGCAGTACGCAGGGTGGAGTTGAAGCGGTCTGTTTCGCCCTGTGCCAGCAGCGAAACCAAGAAGGGATACGAGGCCACGGCGGCGGCCTGACCCACCAGCCCCACGGGAACCTGAGTTATGCGCCGGGCGTAGTTGAGCAAGCTCACCGCGCCGTCGCCCGCCAGACTGCCGAACACCCGCAGAAACTGCTCGTCCAGCATCATGATGGTCTGCCCCAGCATGAGGGGCAGGGCCGTGAGCAAAAAT
>CAYPRZ010000066.1:0-14088 GCA_964413315.1 uncultured Desulfovibrio sp.
CAGCCCATCTGCCTTGTGGCGCGGCTCGACAGCCAGACAGACAATGGTGATAACGGCGACATGGACGAAGAGGCAGAGGAAGGCCCGCGTGAAATCAAGCTTTTGGGGCAGAGTCTGCGCTCGCTGGCCGATGCCTGCGGCCTGAGCGACACGCCCGTGTGCGTGCAAATACCGCCGCACCGCCTTGGGCGTGAGGATATGCTGGCACTGCGCAACCTGCTGGAGCAGTTTCCCGGCCCGGTTGAGGCCCATGCCCAGATTTTTCTGGACGGACACGTTTGCCTGCTGCATCTCGACAACACACTAAAAGTACGCCCTGGGCCAGAACTGGATAAAGCTCTTGCCGCTTGGGCATCATAGTAAATATGTTCCGATTTTTTCTGGTGACAGGCATTGGCCTGGCCATCATCAACAGCTGGATATCTTGGTGGCTGTGGCGTGCGCTTTCGGGCACGGGCTGGCTGCGTTGTGTGCTCTGTGTCCTTGTGCTTGCACTTGGCGCGGCCTTTCCCCTGCTCTACAAGGGCCACGGCGACACATTGGCCCATATGTGGCTGCTGCGCGCCGGGGCATTTTGGATGGGCATGGCCTTTTATGTATTTGTGCTGGTGGTGTTGGCCGACATTTGGGGGCTTGGCGCTCGTCTGCTTGGCAGTGTGCCGCCCGTGGCTCCGCGCTGGGGGGCAGTGCTGTTTGTGCTGGGCCTGCCCCTGCTGCTTGGCGTGGGCAGCTGGTTTAACGCGGCCTATCCTGCCTTGCAGCAATATGACATTACGGTGCGCGTGCAGGCCTCCGCGCCAGATTCGCCTGCCCGCAAGACGCTCAAATTCGGCGTTATTACCGACATGCATCTGGGCCGTCTGCTCACTGCGGGGCGACTGGCCAGAGCTGTGGAGCTGCTTGCCCCGCAACAGCCCGATGCCATCTTTTATGTGGGCGACATAATCGACGACCACATCAAGCTGGATGCGGAGGCCACCGCCGCAGCACTGGCCTTGGCCCAACCGCCTCTGGGGCACTGGGCAGTGCCGGGCAACCACGAATATATCTCTGGTTCCATTGATAAAAGCATGGATTTTCTACGCCGCGTGGGCATGCAGGTGCTGCGCGATCAGTGGGCCGTGGTGGACAACACCTTTGTGCTGGCAGGACGGGACGACCTGAGCAAACCCGGCTTTACGGGTGTGCAGCGCGCCAGTCTGGCCGACATTCTGGCCGATCTGCCTGAGCAGCATCGCCACCTGCCCCTTGTGGTGCTTGACCACCAGCCCGCAGCGCTGGACGAAGCGCAAAAGGCCGGGGCCGTACTGGAATTTTCAGGCCACACCCACTATGGTCAGCTGTGGCCCTTCAATTTTGTGGTGGAACGCAGGTACATAAACCCGTTGGGTCTGCTGATCATGGACAGCTTCCACTCCATTGTCAGCGCTGGCACAGGAACTTGGGGGCCGCCCCTGCGCAATACGGGCCGCGCTCAGGTGCTGCTGGTGACCGTGCATTTTCAGCCCGACGGCAACACCCCCTAGCCATAGCCAAACCACAGCTTACGCGTGCTAAAAACAGCCAACATAAATACAACAAGCTGCAATCCTACAGCCCGGCAATGATACTCTCCCCCGCTGGGTCGTGCCGTTGAAAATTCCGCGCCGCAGTGGCGGGTGAGGTATTGGCGTAGCAGTACACGCAGCCGTGGGGGCAGGTATCGTACTGGCCCACATCCTTACAGGGTACGCACAGGCACACGGCCCGCTGGCCTGTGTCGCGCGGGTACTCGTGCGGCACGCTGGCAAGGTTCGCGCCGCAGGGCATTTCCAAAGGCAAGCCCAGTTGTTGCTGCGGGGCAATGCCAAACAGACGCAGCATATCCGGGTGCCGGTTGGTAAGCGTGAGGATAAGCTCTGGATCAGTGCAGCGGTTGTGGCTGATACCAAAGGCCGACAGATCACCTTTTTCACCGCAGGTGCAGGGCTCAGCATCCATTTCCGCAGCCAGCCGGGCCACTCCGGCGGCAATGGCGTGCATCTCTGCCAGTGAAAAGTCACGCCAGCCAAGGCCAGCCCTGCGCAGATTTTCGCGCACCTTGCGGTAGTCTGCTATATCGGCAAAACTGAATACGAGCTTGCGGGTATACCCCGTGAGGACACGGCCTATGCGCTGCATGCGCTCAAGCAGCACATCACAGGCATTGGGGTTTTGGGCCAGCGCACCAGCCAGCATGAGCGGATCAAAACGCCACACCACCCTTTCCGGCCCGGCGGCATCCGCAAAGCGCCTAAAGGTATCGATGCGCCTTGCCAGCGACGGCAGGTTGGGCTCCCAGCCTTCGGCCTCGTAATCGTTAAGCGTAAATTCCAGATACCAAGCCAGCCCCCGCGCCTCCACCTGCGGCAGCATGGGCAACAAGGGCAGCGGATTTTTGCTCCAAAAAACGACCACGCGCAGGTGATCAAAGGCAACATATTGGGGCCGCCCGTTAAAGGGATTGACCCACCGGGCATACCCAGCCCGCAGACGGTTCATAAACCACTGCGTGTAAAAGGCCGGTATGTCTGTTGCCCTGCTGGCAGCGATAATCTCTGGCGCAATGGCCCTCACCGGCCCTTCTGCGGCAGTGGTCTGCACAGTTCTCCATTTCATGCGCCCAGTGTTTCAGTGCGGCCACGCTTCGTCAACTGCTGCGCACAACGCCATCTGCCGTATTGACCGCGTGCACAGCATTTTGACATATCCTGCGCAATTGTTATTCTTGCTTGGCAAGCAAGCTCAAACAACCTGCAACAAGTGGAATTTCATGTCTTTTTTTTCATGGATACAAAGCATCTTCACGCCCCCCTCCACGGGCGACCCTGATCTGGACGATACACGACCAGGCTTTGAGTGGAATCAGAACGCCCGCATAGTGCTGGCCATCATTGTTGTCATAATCTCGGCCTTTGTGGTCTTTTGGATACTGTCATGACAAAAGGCGCTTTTTGGCGGCTGACCGTGCGCGACGATTTTTCTGCCGGTCACGCCCTGCGGCATTATGAGGGCAAGTGCGAGCGCATGCACGGCCACAATTTTGCGGTTGAACTGACCGTGCAGGGCCAGCGGCTGACCCGTGATACTGAAATGCTGCTCGACTTCAAAACCCTGAAGACCGGCCTCAAAACCGTGCTCGACGCCCTTGACCACAGGCTGCTCAACGAAACGCCGCCCTTTGACGTCATGAACCCCTCGTCGGAAAATCTGGCGCGGCACATCTGGCGCGGCATGGCCGAGCTGCTGGCAACGCACAGCGATCCGCAAGCCCGCGAGGTGCGGCTGTACAGCGTTACCGTGTCAGAAAAAGGCGCGCAAAGCGCCACCTACATGGAAGTGGACGACTGACCGGGCGCGGCCCCAAGCTGCGCCAAACCGGCCTCACAAAACGGAACCCTCACATGGCCCAGGCTCTGTGTCTTTTGCATGCCAACTGTCAGGGCGACGCGTTGCGCCCCCTGCTCGAAAATTCCCCGGCCTTTGCCAGCCGCTTTCGCATCTGCCAGTATGTGAACTATACGCGGCAGAGCATAGCCGCGCAGGATATAGAGCACTGCGACCTTTTTCTGTACCAGCGGCTTGCCCCCAAGTGGGGCGACCTTTCCACAGAGCAAATGCTGCCGCGTCTGCCCCAGAATTGTCAGGCAATTGAGATTCCAAATCTTTTTTTCAAAGGCTACTGGCCTTTCTGGTCGCGCGACGCGCGCATTAACTTTGCCGACAGCCTGCTTGAAACACTGCTTGAAAAAGTAAACCCACAGGAGGCCATGACCCTCTACCTGCGGGGTTCTGCCTCCCTGCTGGGGGATACGGCTGCTCTGCACCGTCTGGCAGAAGAATCGCTGAGCCGCGAAGAAGCCAAGGAAGCCGACGCACCCATCAAGTGCGCGCCCCTGCTGCGCGAGCGCTGGCGTGAAGAACAAATGTTTATGACGGTCAACCATCCCGGCCGCGAGCTTATGTGCCATATGGCCGACAAATTGCTGCGTCTGCTGGGCCTTGGCGGTTTGCCCCAGTCTGCGCGCAGCAGCTACGCGCATCCTCTTGAAGACTTTTGGCTGCCCATCCACCCCGCCGTGGGCCGCAGCCTTGGCCTGCCCTTTGCCAGTGCTGATAAACGCTGGCCCATCTATCACTTGCAGCTCACTCACCGCGAATACACCATGTGTTACATGGCTTGCCGAGCCAATAATGTTCCTGATTTTTTGACTTTTCTTAAAAATCTTTCGCCCGATGCCCTGCCCATGCCCACAGCCGCCATGGGCGGCAAACGTGCCACAACCGCTTAAGCTACGGCTGCGGCCAATCCGCACCCGAAAGGAGAAATTCATGAAAGTTCTGATGATCAACGGCAGCCCGCACCCCAAGGGCTGCACATTTACCGCGCTTTCTACCGTAGCGGCGCAGCTTGAAAAAAACGGCGTTGAAACCCAGATGCTCCAATTGGGCACAAAGCCCATCCAGTGCTGTATTGCCTGTGGCAAATGCAAGGAAACCGGGCACTGCGTGTTTAATGCCGACCACGTCAACGAGGCCATTGACCTGTTGCGCGCGGCAGACGGTTTTGTGGTGGGCTCGCCGGTCTATTATGCTGGCCCCAACGGCGGCATCACCTCGTTTCTTGACCGCATGTTCTTTTTCAAGGGCTTCCACTATGCCTTCAAGCCCGCAGCCGCAGTAGTAAGCTGCCGCCGTGGCGGGGCCAGCGCCTCTTTTGACAGGCTGAACAAGTACTTCACCATTGCGCGCATGCCCGTGGTTTCTTCGCAGTACTGGAACGCCGTGCACGGCAACACCCCGGAAGAAGTCATGCAGGACAAGGAAGGCTTGCAGATTATGCGCACCCTGGGCGACAACATGGCCTGGCTGCTCAAATGCATTGCCGCTGGCAAGGCCGCCGGTGTGCCTACCCCCACGCCCGAAGCTTGGGAGCCCACCAACTTTATCCGCTAAAAATCATTCAGGTCAGGTGAGAGAAGCTTGCTCGCACTGAGCACTGCGCCCTGTTAACGGGCGACACTGCCTGAAAAATACAGCAAAAAGGCTGCTCGATTTACTGTTCGGGCAGCTTTTTTGCGTCTTTACTGTGGGTTTCTGACCTGTGGCCGTGCACACCAGCCCCTCTTGAAGACGGGCCAGGGCAAAGAATGGCGCAAACCTGTTATACCAGTTGCAACTGCCCAATAATCCACGCAAATAAATGTATTCAGCAACAAATTGACACGCCTGATCCACGTATAACCAAATATTCACACTTCTTTTAAAGCTGAATATGCATACTTATAATTACCACAAACGGGCCATGCACAACGCAACACATCACAACTCTATTAATACTGATAAATCATATATTGATATGCAAGTAATGATAAGCAATTTACTACACAATTTACTAACGATAAATATTTTCAAAGTATCACATTCGTATTTGTGATTTTTTTTACATACTCAATCAAATAAAAAAAATAATTTCTCTTTCATACTGCATATCTTGAATAAACTACAGAGTTTGATCAACCATTCAACATAATATTGTTGTCACGAATTTTCATATCTGGCATTGTTACCGGTATCTATTTGTTTTCCCTGCCATTGCATATCACAAAACGCAAAAGGCCGAGCAGGGATGCCGTAAATTTCATGCTGCGGGAGGTTAGCGGATGAAAAGACCATCTCTATGGGCGTTGGCACTGCTTGCGATTGTTCTTCTTGCCGGACACGAGGCATTAGCCGCTTCCACTCTTGGAATCAAACTACCAGAAGACCCCACCAAGGCATACATCACCCTAGGCATCCTGCTGGTTGCTGCGGTGATGTTTTTTACGGAAGTGGTGCCCCTGCCTATTACGGCCCTGCTGGTGCCAGTGGCCCTGTCACTCACCAATGTGATTTCGTCCAAGGTAGCCTTTGGCTATTTTGGCGACCCCACCGTGGTGCTTTTCATGGCCATGTTCATTGTGGGCGAGGCCACGTTCATAACCGGATTTGCCGACAAGGTGGGCGGTCTGGCTGTCAAGCTTTCCAAGGGTAGCCCGGTTAAGCTGATCGTTTACACCATGGCGGCCATTGGCCTGCTCTCAACCGTGCTTTCAAACACAGGCACTACCGTTGTGGCCGTGCCCATGGTGCTTGGCATGTGCATGAAGGCAAAGCTTGCCCCCGGCAAGGTACTTATGCCTGTGGCCTTTGCCTCTTCCCTTGGCGGCACGGTAACCCTTGTGGGTACGCCCCCCAACGGCATTATCAATTCCATGCTGGCCCAAACCGGGCAAAGCCCCTTTGGCTTTTTTGAATTCGGCCTTATCGGCATGCCGCTGTTGGTCGTGGGTCTGATCTATTACGCCATTGCGGGCCACAAGCTGCTGCCGGAAAGAATGCAGCTTGATGGTGAAGACGACATTGAAGTAGACGCCAAGGTGCGCCGCGAAAAAAAGATGTGGCATTCTGTGCTGATCTTTGCCTTTGTGGTCGCCATGATGGCCAGCGAGCTCATGCCCCTTACCACGGCTGCGGTACTGGGTGCCAGCCTTATGGTTATTACCGGCTGCATGACCATGCGCGAAGCCTTCCGCAGTGTTGACTGGACAACAATCTTTCTGTTTGCGGGCATGCTTTCCATGTCTGCGGCCATGGACAAATCGGGCGCGGCCGCCATTGTGGCCAATGCTGTGGTCAGCACTGTTACCGATCCGTGGATGCTCATGTTTGTGTGCTGCGCGCTCACTGCCGCCATTACCAATTTTATGTCAAACACTGCCACGGCGGCCCTCATGGCCCCGCTGGCCCTGCCCATTGCCCTTGCCAGTGGCATTTCGCCCCTACCCGTCGCCATGGGCATAGCTATGTCTGCCTCGTGCTGCTTCCTTACGCCTATTGCTACCCCGCCCAACACAATCGTGCTTGGCCCCGGCAGGTATAATTTTATGGATTACGTCAAGGCTGGCTGGCCTTTACAGCTGATTTCGCTCATTATGTGCTGGCTGCTTATCCCGCTGATCTGGCCTTTCCATCCCTAGCCAGCAGCAGTCGTACAGATAAAGAGGAAGCCATGAAGGAAATTAGTGTTGAAGACATAGCCTGTGCGGTAGCCGATCTGGCCGTGCGCGCCTGTTGCCGGCTGCCACAGGATATGGTGGACGGCATGCGCAAGGCGCACGAAGCCGAACCCTCACCCGTGGGTAAAAACATACTTGAGCAATTGCTGGAAAATGCGGCAATCGCCGCCAACGATGGCATTCCCATCTGTCAGGATACCGGGCTTGCCGTAGTTTTTGCAGATGTGGGACAGGATGTACGCATTGTGGGCGGCGCTTTTGAAGACGCCGTTAACGAAGGCATACGCCGCGGCTATGTGGATGGCTATCTGCGCAAATCGTGCGTGGCCGAGCCGCTTTTTGAGCGCAAAAACACGCGTGACAACACCCCCGCCGTCATCCACACCCGCCTTGTGCCGGGCGACTCGTTGCGCTTGCGGCTAGCCCCCAAGGGGGCGGGCTCTGAAAATAAGAGCGTGGTTAAAATGCTTGTGCCTGCCGATGGTATTGAAGGCGTGCGCAAGGTTGTGCTGGATGCGGTTCTTGCAGCTGGCCCCAATTCGTGCCCGCCCATGGTGGTGGGCGTTGGCCTTGGCGGAACCATGGAAATGGCTGCCATCTGCGCCAAACGCGCCGCAGCACGTGACCTTGAAAGCCACAACCACGACCCGCGCTACGCCGCATTTGAAGAAGAACTGCTTGAGCTGATCAATAAGACCGGCATTGGCCCTCAGGGCCTTGGCGGGCTGACTACGGCGCTCAAGGTGCATGTGGAATGGGCCCCCACCCACATCGCCTCGCTGCCTGTGGCCGTTAACATCAACTGCCACGCGGCGCGCCACGCCGAAGTTACGCTGTAGGAGGCCGCCATGTCTGAAACCCAGATGAAAAAAATCCGCGCCCCTTTTGACGAAACCACAGCGCGTTCGCTGCGTGCTGGCGACCGGGTGCTTATTTCGGGCACCATTCTGGCCGCGCGCGATGCGGCCCATAAGCGCCTAGTGGAAACTCTGGACAAGGGCGAACCCCTGCCCGTGGATCTGAAAGGCGCGGTTGTGTACTACGTTGGCCCCAGCCCCGCCAAACCCGGCGAGGTGATTGGCGCTGCTGGCCCCACCACTTCTGGCCGCATGGATGCCTACACCCCCCGGCTGCTTGATCAAGGCCTAAAAGGCATGATTGGCAAGGGCTATCGCAAGCCAGAGGTGGTTGAAGCCATGAAACAACACGGTGTGCCCTACCTTGCCGCCGTGGGTGGCGCGGGGGCGCTTATTGCCCGCAGCATCAAAAAATACACGGTGCTTGCCTACGAAGACCTTGGGCCGGAAGCCGTGGCCGCCATGGAAGTGGAAGACTTCCCCGCCATTGTGGTTATCGACAGTACCGGTGACAACTACTACGAAACCGGACAGGCGCCCTACAGACGCTTGTGATCATTAATATGGCCTGTTTGCATGCCGTATGCTGAAAAGTAGCGCGGCGCAGCCGCGCCGATGTATAATGCCTGACATCTTTATGAAGGAGTTGGTATGGCCTTGAGCAGATCCCCTGTAGATGACCGAACCCGCCTTGATTTTTGGCAAGCGGCTTCTGGCGCCGTGCTGGCGCTTTTTGTATGCGTGCACCTCGTGCTGGAAGGAACGGTTGTGCTCAGCCCCGCGCTGACCAACGGCATAGCATGGCTACTTGAAGTGACCATGCTGGCGCAGCTGGTGGCCCCTGTCATCATGTTGCTGATTCTGTTCCACTTTTACATTGCCGCCCGCAAAATGCCCTTCCGCGCCAACGAGCTCTGCATTTTTGTTGAGCACAGCGAGGGCCTTAAAGAGCTGGATACGTGGCTGTGGCTGGCACAGGTGTTTACTGCCATTATCATTCTTGCTGGTGCATTCTTCCATGTGTACGGCGTCATGACCGACCTGCCTATCAATGTGGCTGGCAGCGCCAAGCGTCTGCATGCTGGCTGGCTGGCCTTTTACGTATTCTTTTTGCCTTGCGTCATTCTGCACACGGGCATTGGCGTTTACCGCCTGGCCGTCAAATTCGGCTTTTGCGTCAAGGCCACCCGCCCCGCGTGGCGCAAGTGGACTTGGATTGTCATGGGCTGTTATCTTCTGCTCGGCGCGGCGGCTCTGACCCGCGTGTGGTTTCTGGGATAGGGGGTGCGTATGCGAGTTTTTGAAAGTGATGTTCTTTGCATAGGCGCCGGCCTGGCCGGGGAACGCGTGGCAGTGGAAGCGGCTCAGGCCGGGTTCAGGGTTATCTGTCTTTCGCTGGTTCCGCCCAAGCGTTCGCATTCCTCTGCCGCCATGGGCGGCATGCAGGCGGCCCTTGGCAACTCCATAATGGGCGAGGGCGACTGCCCCGAAGTGCACTTTAACGATACAGTTAAAGGCTCAGACTGGGGCTGCGACCAAGAAGTGGCGCGCCTTTTTGCCGAAACAGGCCCCATCGCCATGCGCGAAATGGCTTGGATGGGCGTGCCTTGGAGCCGCGTTGTGCCCGGCGAGCACACCTATTACAAGGGTGGCAAGCCTTTTCAGGCAACAGAAAAGACTGAAAACGAGGGGCTGATCCACTCGCGTGCCTTTGGCGGTACGGCTAAGTGGCGCACCTGTTATACATCAGACGGCACAGGCCACGCCGTATTGTTCACCCTCGACAACCGCCTGCTGCAACTGGGCGTTGACGTGCACGACCGCATGCAGGCTGAGGCCCTGATCCACGACGGCCAACGCTGTATGGGCTGTGTGGCGCGCGACCTGCGCACTGGCGAACTGGTGGGCTATTTTTCCAAGGCCACACTGATTGCCACAGGCGGTTATGGCCGCATTTACCGCGCCACAACCAACGCCATCATCTGCGACGGCGGCGGCCAGATAACTGCCCTTGAAACCGGCGTTGTGCCCCTTGGCAACATGGAGGCCGTGCAGTTTCACCCCACGGGCACAGTGCCCACAGATATTCTGGTTACAGAAGGCTGCCGTGGCGACGGCGGAACCCTGCTGGACGTGAACGAATACCGCTTTATGCCCGATTATGAGCCAGATAAGGCCGAACTTGCCTCGCGCGACGTGGTTTCGCGCCGCATGACAGAACACATGCGCAAGGGCCTTGGCGTGCAGAGCCCCTACGGCGAGCACCTGTGGCTCGACATCCGCCACTTGGGCGAAAAACACATCACCACCAACCTGCGTGAAGTGTACGACATTTCCACGCACTTTTTGGGTGTTAACCCCATCCACCAGCTTATTCCCGTGCGGCCCACCCACCACTACAGCATGGGCGGCGTGCGTATCAACAAAGACGGCCACGCCTATGGGCTTCAGGGCTTGTTCTCTGCTGGCGAAGCGGCCTGTTGGGACATGCACGGCTTCAACCGCCTTGGCGGCAACTCGCTGGCCGAAACCATTGTTTCTGGCCGCATAGTGGGTGCCAAGCTTGTAGAATTCCTGCAAGGCTACGAAACCGTGTTTTCCACACAGGCCATGAAGGAAGCAGCACTCAAGGTCAAAGACCGCATTGCCGCGCTTATGCGTGGCACGGGCGACGACTGCTACACCCTGCGCAATGCCATGCAAGACATTATGATGGAGCACGTGGGCATCTTCCGCAACGGCAAGGATCTGGAAGCGGGCGTTGCCAAGCTTCAGGAGCTGCTGGAACGTACCAAGAACATGCGCCTTGCCAGCGGCAACATCCCCGGCCCCAATGCTGAGCTTTCCATGGCCTTGCGTGTGCCCGGCATGCTCAAGCTGGCACTGTGCACCGCCTACGGCGCGCTTATGCGCACCGAAAGCCGTGGCGCACATGCCCGCGAAGACTACCCAGAACGCAACGATAAAGAATGGCTCAACCGCACCCTGGCCTACTGGAAGGAGGGCGACACCCTGCCCACCCTCAAGTACGAACCGGCAACGCCCTTCTATATTCTGCCCCCAGGCGACCGTGGATACGGCGGCGGCAAGATCATCACCGCCGATATCAGCTCTGAAAAAATAGTGCCATACGCGCAGCAGGGGTAAGGAGAGCCACATGGGACGTAATCTGACATTCGAGATATTCCGCTATAATCCGCTGGATCCGCTCTCGCAGCCGCATATGCAGACCTTCCAGCTTGAAGAACACAATAGCATGACGCTGTTTATCGCCCTCAACATGATTCGCGAAACGCAGGACGCCTCGTTGCAGTTTGATTTTTGCTGCCGCGCTGGCATCTGCGGTTCGTGTGGCATGGTTATCAACGGGCGGCCCGGCCTTGCCTGCCATACGCAGACAAGCGACCTGCCAAGCCACATTACCCTGCATCCGCTGCCGGTGTTCAAGCTGTTGGGTGACCTTTCGGTAGATACGGGCACGTGGTTTCGCAATGTGGGAACCAAGATCGAATCGTGGATACACACCACCAAGGAATTCGACCCCACCGCGCAGGAAGACCGCATGAGCAACGAGCTGGCTACCCAGATATTCGAGCTCGACCGCTGCATTGAATGTGGCTGCTGTGTGGCGGCCTGCGGCACGGCCCGCATGCGTGACGACTTTATCGCCATCAACCGCATGGCCCGCTTTTATATAGACCCACGCGACAACCGCACGCCCGCTGACTATTACGAGCTTATCGGCGACGACAACGGCGTGTTTGGCTGCATGGGTCTGCTGGCCTGCGACAACGTGTGCCCCAAAAAGTTGCCCCTTCAAGATCAGCTGGGCATCATGCGCCGCATGGTAACCATGGAATCTGTACGGGGCATTTTGCCCGAATTCATCAGAAAAAAATTGCAGGGTTGCGGCTGCGGCTGTTCTAAGTAACAACGCTTCGCTCTTGGAACGGGCTGGCTCAAGCGGCCCGTTCCAGTTCCACCAGACGGGAGGGGCAACCCTCGCACTACCCACAGGGAGGATGCCATGCTTATACTCGACTGGATGCAATCCAAGGTAATTTCCATCCCGCCGACAGCTACCTTGCTCCAGTGCCGTAAGCTGTTCAAGGAACACAAGATAAACCGCCTGCCGGTGGTTGATGCCAACAACATTGTGGTTGGACTCATTTCTTCTTCTGACGTGCGCAGCTTTGCGCCCAGTAAATCTACCGGGCTCGAAATAATCGAACTTCTGGAGATCATGAGCGAAACCAAGGTCAGGGATGTTATGGTGGTTGACCCCGTAACCATCACTTTCAAAAGCACCATTGAGCAGGCCGCCAAAAAAATGATCGACAGGCACGTTGCCTGCCTGCCCGTGGTGAATGATGAGGAAAAACTGGTAGGTATCATTACCGGGTGGGACGTTTTTAAAGCCTTGCTCGACATAAGCGGCGCAGAACAACCCGGTGTGGAAGTTGGCTTTGTGGTGCCCTATGTGCCTGGCACCGTGCGCGAACTGCTCGACAAACTGAAATCGCACGGCATGAGCATTATTTCAGTGCTGTCGTCTGCCTCTGGCAACAACATGCGGCAGGTTAAAATTCGGTTCAAAGGCCCCGACGAGCTTTCGCAGAATGTGGCGCTTGAGCAGTTCCGCGATCACACAGGGCTGCGCTACTGGGCACGTGAAGGCGAATTTTACCTTAAATCACCTATATATATGGGCTAATGTGGAGCATCCTTACGCTATGCTGCCTTGATTGCCATACCCTGCCCTATACGCAGAATACAAAAGCCGCCACTCCGCATTAAGTGGCGGCTTTTCATTTTTTGGCGGCATATTTCCGACCAGACTTCTTGGCTTCCAAACTTTTATACGGTATAAACACCGCCACCCCGTAGGGCGGGCGCGGCATGCAGGGTTCGCAAGCGCCACAAATAATCTGCGCGGCATATCTTCGGCATTTAAGTCTCAGGCACATACCCCCATCCTTGCCACCACTGCAAAATATCTGTCTTCTGGCTACAGGATTTTTTAATGCACAAGAACTACGCTTTCAGAACAAATCTCTTTATTTGCCTGATTATCATTGTGGGCTTTTCCATCACCTCGGTGATCAGCTACCGCTCCAATATGGACACGCTGAAAAAAGAGGCCGAAAGCGTAACCCGCCTTGCCTCTGAAGGCATGATGTATCAGATTGACGCAATTTTTGCCCAATCTATCCATGTTTCGCAAACAATGGCGCACGACAGTTTTTTGATCAACTTTCTTTCGCAAGAAAAAGAGAACCTCAAAAACCCCGCCTATACACAAAATATTAAAGAATACCTGTCTGCATACAGAAAGAAGTACAACTACGACTCTGTCTTTCTTGTCTCTGCGCAGACTGACAGATACTATAATTTTTCTGGCGTTGCCAGAATCATTGATCATTCCGCGCCAGAAAATAAATGGGCACGCGAATTTATATCATCTAACAGAGAATATTCACTCAACATAGACAATGACAAGGCAGCACACGACACCATAACGGTTTTTGTTAACTGTAGTGTACGCAATAAAAACAATGAAACTGTTGGCATTGTTGGTGTTGGATTTAAGGTAAATACCGTTCAGGCCATGCTCACCAAGTATGAGCAACATTTTGCGGTACAAACCTACCTGCTGGATGAAAACGGCAATGTACAGATTTCATCTGCCGGGCACGGGGCCAAGTCAGGCGCTTTTGCCCAACAGACATTTGCTGCCGTTAAAAACATGCTGAAGCAAAACAATTCCGACAGCTCGGCAATCTGGTATTCTAACAATGGCGCAGACGGCTATGCCGTTACCCGCTATCTGCCAGCGCCCAATATGTATCTGGTCACGGACAAAAACACCTCTGAAATCATCACACAAATCAGGACAAAATATTACACTGGCGCTGTCATTGTCTTTTTTACAACGCTTATTGTCATACTTATTGTAACAACAATTATACGCAGATATAAAAACAAGATAGTATCAATCACTATTTCTGAAGAGCTGAAATACCACACAATACTTCAGAATGCCACATCTCAAATATATGACAGCATTATTGAATTTGACATAACAAACGGTACTGCCTGCGGTGAAGGAACAAAAAAGTTTTTGCAGCAGCTCAACCTCAAGCCCTGCACATCTT
>CAYPRZ010000067.1:0-3896 GCA_964413315.1 uncultured Desulfovibrio sp.
CATAATCACCGAAGAAAGCAAACACATGACAACAATGATGCCCTGAAAGGTCAGCACCTGCTCGTAGTCACCGGTGATGTCCTGCGTAAGCTCCAGCGCGCCCATGATCGGGGCGTCTTCACCGGGGTGCAGGGGCTCGCCGCGCAAGGGGTAGAGCACGCGCAGCACAAAGGAACCTTCCTGCAAGGGCACCCGAAATGGAGCCTGCCACCCCGGCATGGACGAAATTATCTCTGACCGGGGCGCACCGCCTTGCAAAATGTCGTCAATATACGGCGGCGAAAGCCCCGCACGGCCAAGGTCTTCCTTCTTGGTAGAATAGGCCACCAAACGCGAAAAATCATAGATGCGCAGCCTCTCCACCGGCAGTCCGTGGATAACAGACTGCACAACCTGATCGAGCCTTTCGTACTGCTCTGGCTGGCGCAGGGCAATGCGTCCATAGCCCAAGAGCGTGGGCAGGGCAAATCGGCGAAAAATTTGACTGTTGAGGTTTTCCACCAGCTGCTGGGCAAAGTTCTCTTGCCGGGTAAGCAGAGTTTCGCGGGCAGAATTGGAAATAAAAAACGAAAGCCCAAGGCTGGTCAGCAATATAACCACCAGCGAGAGCCACGAAAGCGTGCGGGCATAACTGGGCAAGGCTATCTCGCCCTCTACCGTTTGCGCGCAAATATCCTCGCACTGGCGTATGCAAGCAGAGTTGCGCTGCTTTTTTCCAAACATTTCAAAGCCTTTGCGCGCGCAGCGGCTATGGGCGACGCGGCATGTAAGGCCGCGCCCTCGGAGCGTACGAATAACGACCGCTACGCCCCGCCGCAAAGCCGCCGCCACGCGACAGGTTACAATAAACCCAAGCAGATCCAAAACTCGCCACACGGGCGGCCAGAACTCTGCTGAAGCACAATTCAGCCCACACAACAAACTCAAAGGCAAAACAGGTATGCTGCCTAGCGGCAGCAGCACTCATGGCTCTACCTAAAAGCACTGCTCTTCGCGGGGTACGGCAAGGTATTCTGCCAAGTCAGCCTCTTCCTTCACGTAGCCGCCTGCGCCAAGCCGTGCGTTGGCTAGGCGCTTGCCAAGCTCAACAGCGGGCTGATCAAGGGGGTTGATGCCCATGAGCCAGCCAGTAAACAGCGTTGCCGCCTCAAGCAGCAGCATGAGTGAGCCCGCAGCGCGGGGGCCGCTGTTGTGCATTTCTACATGCAGCAGGGGCACGCCGCTCTGGCACAGGGCCATACGGGTTCCCAGAGCTTCGGCCTCCAGCAGGCTGCCAAAGGGCTTGGCCCGCAGCCATGCCCACACATCGGGCACGTCCATGCCAAAATTGGGCCCCTGCGCCTGATCGCGGCTGGTCAAAAAGATACAACCCTTGTTGCGCGGGCCGCTCAAAAACATCTGGTTGATGGAGTGCTGATCGGTCACACCCGTGGCTGGCACGGGCTGACTGCCCTGCCCGTTCTTGCCCAGACTTTCGGCCCACAGCTGGGCAAACCAGTCGCCATAGGCAGCCCATTGGGGAATATAGCTAAAGAAAATCAGCTGGCTGTAGTCGTGGTCTTCCAGCGCCTTGGCCCAACAAGCCAAAGCAAACGAAGGGTGTTCGGCCACAAGCTCCGGCGTCTGCACCAGCGGTTTTGCCACGCTGGCCGCACCGTCGAGCAGGGCCTGCCAGTCAATGCCCAAAAAGGCCGCGGGCAAAAGCCCCACAGCCGAAAGGGCCGAATAGCGGCCGCCAAGATAATCCGGCACTTCAAGGGCCGTAAGGCCGTAACGGTTGGCCTCTTCACGCAGGTAGCCCTTGCGCTCGTCGGTCACCACGATCATCTGGTCTTGCCAGCCCTCGCCCACACTGGCCTTGAGCCAGTCGCGCACCAAAAAGTACTGCGAAATGGTTTCGATGGTACCGCCAGACTTACTGATACACACAACCACGGTTTCTGCGGGGGTCAACTTGCCAAGCAAGGCCTCAAAGCGCTCTGCACAGACATTGTCGGCAATCCACAGGCAGGGGCCGCGATGGTTGGGGCCATCCTGCCCCGGCGCAAAGGCCTGTTGCATGGCGCGGGCCCCAAGGGCCGACCCGCCAATGCCAAGCACCAGCATGTGCCTGTACGCCTTGATGCGGGGAATAAGCGGGGCCATTTCCACTTCCAGCTTGGCGCGGAAAGGCAGGGAAAGAAAGGGCAACTCGCCAGCGGCCAGCTCGCGCTTAAGCCTTTGGGCAATTTCGGGGGCGCGCGCCTTGAGCGGGGCTGCCGCATCAGCCGTAAGCCGATGTGCATAGGCCCTTGACCATTCGAGCATATGAGGCATGGATACCTCCTGTGGTGTTGCGCCGCACATGCGGCGGCACATTATAAAAGTCGTAAAGGCTTGGGAGCAAAAAAACGCCGCCGCACGGCCTTGTATGTTTGCGGACGAACACCAAACCGGCAGTGCCACAGTGCGCATGCCTCGCGTGCCGCACAGGCGCGCACTTCTGCCCTGTCGCCCGCGCAGCCCATGCATTGCCTGCGTATGGCGCGCAAAGCCTGACGTGCGGCTTCTTCAGCGGGCGCGGGGCATGATTCGCCCGCCAAAACAGCCAGCCGCCAGGCCCACAGCGGGCAGTCTTCGTCACCGCAAGCTCGCACGGCCTTGGCAGACGCCCCCTGACACTCCAGACAAAACTGCCGGATAACCGTCAGGGGGCCGTTCTTGCCTCGGCCCGAATTTTTTGCACGTTCAGCGTCCGGCATCAGGGTTAGGCAGCTCCGCAGCATTTTTTAAATTTTTTGCCGCTGCCGCAGGGACATGGATCATTGCGTCCAACCTTGGGTTCCTGCCTTCGGTAGGCATCGGGCCTGAGTGCCACGCCGTCCACATAATATATCTTGTCGTCCTTGCGCTGAAAAAAGCTGCGCTCGCCGATTTGACGAGGCCCGCCTTCCAGCTCGTAGTAGGCATAAAATTCTACAACGTCGAAAAGCTCACCGTTTGTACCGGCGGCCACGTTATCTTCAGTGGCGGCAATATCAAGCCGCAGCCATGTGATATCCTTGGTTTGTTCGGCCAGTTTGTCGGCATCCACGCCTTCCCGGTAGTCGGGATGGGTGGTTTCTACCAGCCACTGGTGACGGCCAAGCACATAGGCAGTGTAGCGCGAACGCATGAGGTTTTCTGCGGTCTTGGGCCAAGAAGCGCCCTCAATATGGGGGCCACAGCACTGGTCGAGATTCAGACCACTGCCGCAGGGGCAAAGTTGAGACATGAAAAATTCCGCCTTTGTTTGTGCCCTTCAAGGGCATATGCAACAGGATAAGCATAGCTTATGCCAAAGCGGGCGGCAAGAGCGGCAAGGCGGGATGTATGCGGCGGGCAAAAAAAAATGCGGCATGCACAGGTGACGCGCCAAGTGCATGCCGCTTGGGTGACCGTTCGGCCTATCTGACTGAATCCGGAGGAGAGAGCGGCTTTGGGGGCCGCAATTGGACAAGGCAGCCGGGTCGAACGGCGTTAGAAGTTGCACCGGCATCTGCCACCGGGCTGGTAAACGAATCAAAATTCAGTTCAAGGGTACCCTTGTTGGCCTCGGCAGCACGGGCATGGCCAAGCTGCGCCCCCTGAGCATTGTACACCGCGCACAGCGTGCCAGCAGCAGGCGCGCGCAGGCCGTAAAGCATGCACCAGATATGGCCGGGTTGGGCTTGCGCCCCGTTACCCGATTGGGGCTGCACACGCACAACCTCGCCGCAGCCGAGGGCTGTGAGCTGGCGAATGTAGCTGCAACCCAGACGGTACACCACCACACCGGCCAGCAGGGCCAAACCGCAGCAGCCAGCCGCCAGCACAAAGGGGTTGTAGCCTGTGATGCGCCTCAAGTATGAGGTAGAGGCAGCGCGCATGGCGACAGT
>CAYPRZ010000067.1:3906-14045 GCA_964413315.1 uncultured Desulfovibrio sp.
GCATATACTGTAATTTTGTAGTTTTGCGTGGTGCTGGCGGGCGCACCCCTAAAAACAACCTTGAGGCTGTATTCGCCGGGCTGTGCATAGGCATCTGCGCGCACAGCGGCACGCCACATACCATTGCCAAACCAATAGCCAGAAAAGAAGCCTTCAAGATCATAAACAAGGGCTGAACTTTCGGGGGTAAACTGCGCCTTGAGGTCGCTGTTAACAGGATTTTTGATGGTCAGCGGGCCGGAAATGGCCGCGCTGCCGCCGGGCAGCACTTCTATAACGTCTGCGCCAGACCGCGCCAGACCTTGCAGACCGTCGAGCAATCCCAGCATGACAAAGCCCATCAGCATGGCGCAGATCGCGCCCCAAAAACGCTGCCGCATGCGGGTTTGAAGACAGTTTTTCCAGCCCCTGGTGTTGGTAAAATCCCCCATGGGTTCCTTCCTGCTTGCCTGTGGTATGGTCATAACGCACGACATGATTTTTCGCCTATCTGCGCACAAGCACAGGACACACTGATTCTTCGGCCACATTCCAAGTTACCAGCCGCTGCCCAAGGCGGGGCAGTTCTATAAGGCTCTGGAATTCAGCCGGGTACCACTGCCGCACCCTTTTGGTAAGCCAAAAGGCCCCAGCCCAGGTGGGCACTGTAATGCCAAAGAACCAAGCGCAAAACACCAGTTCCGAGGCCCCTACACTGTGGGCCGACTGATACATGCCCACAAAAACGGCTGCCACCATTATGGCGTTGGCTGCCACTCTTATAATGCTTGAATAAAGGGTCTGACGGTAGCTGTTCATCTGTGCTCTCCTAAGTTTTTTGCCCCACTCCGGGGGAGGTGCGCTGGAGCGGCGCAGATACCGCTCCAGCGCGCAGGGTGGGGGTAGTCACCCCTAGGGTTTACTTCTTGAAGATATTGGTCTTGCTCACGTTCATGACACGCATGGCCTGAGCCTTGTCAGCATTGCGGAAGGCGATGCGCATTTCGTCGCCAGCAGACCACATGTAGGGCGGGAAGTCCTGAGCTTCAGCAGGAACCTTGAAGGTGATCAGCGACTTCTGGCGGCCAGAGTACACGGTCACGGTCTGCTGTTCCTTGTCGATCACAGGGAAGGTCTTGCCCTTGACCTTGGGATGGTTGGGGCCGACGTTCTTTTCCACATCGGTGAACTGCACAGGAATTTCGCGCACACTGTTGGACTTTTGGTCGTACACAAGCACCATATTCTTGGCGGTGTCGATCATCAGGCGGCCACCGGGGGTGGGCACAGGGCCCATATCCTGCGGGTCTACAGGCAGCTTGAAGGTATGGGTGCCGCCGCTGTAGTGCGGGTTAAACTGATCGTGAGTTACGTCCACCACGATGGTGAGGGTTTTGGCGTTGGCATCAAAGGCCACGCAACGTCCCTGTTCCACGCCTCCGTCAAAGTTGCAGCCGGTAAGCAGTGCGACCGAGAAGGCCATCGCCAGCATAAGCATCAGGTTACGAATCTTCATGGCGTGCCTCCTCTTAGTTGGCCACGGGCTGGTTCTTCTTGGCGGCAATTTCCGCCTTGGCGCCCTGTACCATCTTGACGGTGATGTAAAGGGAGATAGCGGTCACGAAGCCAAGAACGTCGATGGTAGCAGCCGGGCCAAGCAGCCAGCCCCAAGCCGGGAATTCAGCTTCAATCAGCTTGCAAAGAACCGAAACCAAGCAGCCCAGAACGGCCAAGCCGAACACAAAGCGGATGCCGTAACCCTTTACATACTTGGTGGCGACAACGCCGATCTGCGCGCCGATGGCTGCGCCGCACAGCATGACGAGGGCGGCAAGCAGTTCCACGCGGCCCTTGTATGCGTACGAAGCCGTGCCGTAGAGGCCGGAGATGGCAACTTCAAAGAGGTCCGTACCCACCGCCAGATGGGTGGGGCAGCCCACAAGATACACCAGGGCGGGCATGCGGATAAGACCGCCGCCGATGCCGAGGATACCAGCCAGCCAGCCGGTGAAGAAGCTGACGAAGATGGGCAGCCATGCAGAGCAGGTGATGTTGGCCTGCTTGAAGTGGAACATGGGCGGAATCTTGATGGCGTGCAGGCGCGAGGCCCAGTCAACGCCGGTAACCGTCTGGTCAAGTTCCTTGTTCTGGGCACGAGCTTCACGTTCCTTCCTGCGGCGGGCGGCGATGTCATGAAATACCAGCCAAGCCAGCAGCACAAGCAGCACCACGTACAGCCAGCGCACAACCTTATCAACAGAGCCCAAGCGTTCCAGCCACATGACCATCTGCGCGCCAACTTCGACGCCCACGATGGTGCCCACAAGCATGGTCAGGCCCAAGCCGTAGTCAACGTTACCAAACTTGCCGTGCCGCATGGTGGAGATAAGCGATTTACCTGCCATCTGCGCAACGTCGGTACCAATGGCAAATGCCATGGGGAAGCCGAGAATGTTCAGGCCGGGGGTAACCATCCACGCACCGCCCATGCCGAAAAAGCCGCCGATAATACCCACGCCCAAACCAAGAATCACGAGGCCCGGCCAGAAAATGTACACGCCGGAGATGGGCATCAAAATATATAACCAGTCCATACTTGCCTCCTTCCTTCTACTTCTCGGAAAGTTCGCGGTGCCTGAGGTCAATACCCATGTGGGTCATGACGATGTCTGCCAGCCAGCCAAGAATGCAACCCACTACGGGGATGATGGCCATGGTCAAAATGGCAAAAAACAGGTGGCTTTCGTTGTACATCTCAGCCCACCAGTACAATATACCGTCAAGCTTGCGCGTGTCGGCTACCACAACCACGTTGGCAATCTTGCCGCCGCCAGCGGCCAGGGCCATACTCGGTAATGCCGCTACCATCAGCGCGCAGCCCGCAAGCCATGTCCAGAGCCTTTGCATCTTTTTCATAACTTCCTCCTCAGTCAAATTTGACAACTCCACTCATCCACAATTGCCAGTCATCCACTTTGCGGCCCCCCACAACCAAGGAGGGCTCGCCTTGTTGCCTCGAATGTGAATGTTATAGCAAAGCCCGTGCCATTGCATGATTTTTGCCTGTAATTGCGCCTTTTTTTCCATTTTTGCGCGAAAATTCTTGTCACAACGGGGATTGTTTTTTACAATGATCTCGAAGATTGCGCTTTTTTGCACAAATCAGGGGAGTACCATGCGCCTACACAGAACACTTCCTCAGGGCAATTCTCTGGAATTCACTGCATTCTTTATGAATCGCAGCCTAGCAAGCCGCATGCTCATGCTTGGCTTGCCGGTTTTAGCACTGGTATTGCTGATTATTTTTACAGCTACGGGCAGCAGCATAGAGGGCATTCTTGATCGCGCAATTGCGCGCAATGCCCAGCTACAATCACAGGCCATGCGCCTTGCTCTAGAGCAAATACTGGAGGAAACGCGCAACCAGCTGCTTATTCTCGCGGCTGGTTCTATGGAAGAAAGTGAAATGACCAACCGGCTTAAGTTTCGCGCCAAGGCCGGGGGCTTACGTTATAGAGAGCTTGCCTTTGAAGGCCTTTCTCCAGACAGGCGCTATTTGCTGGTCAACTCAGACGGCGAGGTAGTTAATGTACCCATGCGGCAAGCCCTTGCCAGCCCTACCGGCCCTTTCCACGGTATTTCCGCAGAGCACCGTATTGGGCATGTGAGCGTCGCGCAGCCAGTAGAGGTCACCTACTCTATGGTGCCGGTTAAGGGCGGTACCCAAAACATATCCCTGCACGTGCTGCGCTTTTCTACCCCTGTACAAGACGCGGACGGCGCTTTTCTGGGTTATCTGATGCTTTCGCTTGATTTGCGGGAACTGCGCGACATTATTTCTGCCTACTCTGCTCCCAATGCCCCCATTGCTGCCGCTGGCACCGACGTGCGCGTGCGCACGCTTTTTTTTGACCGCGACGGCTGGATGCTCTTTCAATCTGAAGTTCCAGACGCAGGTCTGCCCCAGCGCAGCCTGGCAACAGACGCAGTGCGGGCCGGGTTTACCGGCGATTTTGGCAGACCGGGCTTCAATACGGCATTTCGCCCTAGCCCGGAGCACATCAATTACTGGAATATGGTATCAGACGTTCAGGACAGCAAAACAGGACAAATTGCCCTTGCGGAAAACACCTCGCTGTGGAGCAACAGCCAGATGCGCGTTGAAAGGGTGAGCTATGTTCCTATTTTTTTTAGCCCAATTTCTCAGGCAGATTCTGTCGTTCTGGGTGGGCTGGCTGTATTAGACACAAGCTTTACCACCACGCGCACGGGCGTGCAGCTTATGGGTATTTATATTGGAGCATTTGTTGGCGGCATGCTGCTGCTGGGCCTGAGCCTGTGGTGGCTGGCGCGCCATGCCAGCCGCTCGCTCAATGCCGTCACGGCTGAGTTGGAGCAGCGCAACGCCACCGGCGAAGACAGCAACATTGAAGTGCCGCAACTGCCACGCGAGCTTGAACGGCTCAAGGGCGGCATTAATGCCCTGCTTGATAGGCTGCGCCATGCCGCAGAAATTCGCCGTCTGCGGGCAGCAGAAGACGATGCCCTTGCTCAGCGCGAGCCAGTGCCAGACCTGCCTCACCCCGAAGATCTGCCCGTCAACGGCCTTATTGGCACTTCGGCAGCAATGCTGACCCTGTGCGACAATGTGCGCAAGGCTTCGCAGGTAATGGCCGATGTGCTGGTAGTTGGCGAAACCGGCACGGGCAAGGAACTGGTATCCGAAGCCATCCACAGGCTCAGCGCCAGAGGCACGGGGCCGTTTATCACCATCAATTGCGGCGCGCTGGACGAAAATTTACTTATGGACACCCTTTTCGGCCATGTGAAGGGGGCCTTTACCGAAGCACGCGCACCGCGCAAAGGGGCTTTTTTAACTGCGCAGGGCGGCACATTAATGCTCGACGAAGTGGGCAACGCTGCCCCCAAGGTGCAGCAGGCCTTGCTGCGTGCGCTCTCTACCCGCCGTATACGCCCTCTTGGCAGTGACGAAGACGTTCCCTTTGACACGCGCATCATCGCTGCCACCAATGCCTCGCTCATTGACGACTCTCAGAGGGGTTCATTCCGCGAAGACCTGTACTACCGGCTGGCGGTCATCACCATCAACACGCCGCCCTTGCGTGACCGCAAGTCTGACATACCTTCGCTCACGGTATATTTTCTTTCTGAGGCGCTCAAAGCCAAGGCCAAGCTCAAGGCCGAGGCTGGCTCCACTGCCGCAGTGCCACGCCCGACCATACCGCAGGTAAGCAAGGGGGCCATGGACAAACTGATGGACTACGACTGGCCCGGCAATGTGCGCGAGCTCAAAAATACACTTACAAGAGCGCTTGCTTTTTGCGAAGGCGGCATTCTTTTTGCAGAAGACATTCAGCTAGGTCACGCAATTCAGGGGTCGGCAGAGGCTATTCAGAATGAAAATGCCGCTGCCCCGTTGCAGGATTCGCGCAATCAGCAGGGTACCCCCTGCGATCAGGGCAACTGCTCTGCCCCGCCAGCCGAGGCCGGGGCAAGGGCAAACGGTTTGCCGGGCAGACTGGCAGACAGACAGCCAGACAAGCCCACAGACCTGCCCACCGCTGAAGCAGCGGGAGCACAGGATCAAAGCGAATATGCAACGCCAGCGCAACAGGCCGACCCCACCGTGCAACAGGGCGACCTGCTGCACGGGCTCAACGCGGCAGAAAAACTCAACCGCCGCATTATGGACGCGTGGCCGACCATTGCCGCCGCCGGCAGTATCAGCCGTCAGGAATACCAATCACTGGCTGGCAAGGATATTTCCATGCGCACCGCGCAATACGACCTGCAATTGCTGGTTCAGCAGGGGCTGGTACGTAAGGAGGGTCGTGGCCCGGCGCAGCGGTATGTGGTCATAGGCAGGTAGCGCCAGCACAACCAACAGGCTATGTGGCGGCAGTGTGCTGGCGTTTGGCATCATCGGTTCAAGGTTATGATGGCAAACTGCAACCAAGGACGAACGCATGGCCTCACTGCTGAAAAAACTGTTTGGCATTGCCCCGCGATTGAGCCGCGAATGCGCAATGGAGACCTTTAACAAGCGCTACGCCTCATTCAAGGAGCTGCTACAGGCCAATGCAGACCTTGCCGGTGTAATGGCCGGGCTGGACGCAACCCTGCGCGGCGACAAGCACATGGAAACCAGCGAAGTACGCAAGCAGGCGCGCCGGGCCATTTTTCACTGCGAGCGCATGGCTTCCACCCTAAGTGAAATGTCTGGGCAGTGCGATATTTCGCTGGGCACAGCGGTTCACGCCATTGCCTCGCGTATCGAGCACGAACTGGACCAGCTTGCTACAGGCGATGTGCCGCAGTTTACCCTGCCGCTCTCAGAAGTAGATTCAAGCATGGCCTATAGTGTGGGTGGCAAAAACGCCAATCTGGGCGAGCTGCGCAACATGCTGGCCATGCCTGTGCCACGCGGCTTTGCCATTACCATACGCGCTGGCAGCTATTTTTTGCTGCGCACACCGGGGCTGTTCAAAAATCTTTTCAAGCTTCTCAAATCCATCGACCCCGACAAACCCGCGCTCATTGCTGAAATATCGCAGCAGGTTGAGCAGCTTGTACTGGAGGCCCCCATTCCCAAAGAGGTTGAACGGGCACTGTGTGCAGAGTGGGACGCGGCCTTTGGCAAAAATGCGGATGTGGTGGTTGCCCTGCGCTCAAGCGCCATTGCCGAAGACGGAGTGCAGTCATTTGCGGGGCAGTACCGCAGTATTCTTGGTGTCACCCGCCAAGACTTTTTGTCTGCCTTTAAAAAGGTGGTTGCCAGCCTGTTTTCGCCGCGTGCGCTAACCTACCGCGCAGAGCACGGCTACGATCTGGACGCCACGGGCATGGGTCTGTGTTGTGTTGAGATGGTGCGGGCCAAGGCCGCTGGGGTGGCGTTTTCGCGTCACCCTGTGGATCTGCGTTCCAACGCCACGGTTATCAACGGCCTGTGGGGGCTGGGCGAAATGGTGGTGGACGGGTCTGGCACCCCAGACCAGTGGCTTGTTTCGCGCGCCACAAAAAAAATTACCATGGCCACCATTGCCCACAAAACCGTGCGGTTGCGCCTGACACGCAGCAAAAGCGGGCTTGTGGACAATGTGCTTGAACCCGTGCCCGATGCCCTGCGCGATGTGCCCTGCCTCAGTGATGATCAGGTGCGCAGGCTGGCCGAAATGGTCATGGAACTGGAGCGGCACTACCAGTACCCGCAGGATATGGAATGGGCCATAGACGAAGATGACCAGATTGTGCTGCTGCAAACCCGGCCCATGGGGCTCGACAGCGCGTCAGAAGAACACTCTGCACCGGCCTTACGGCACTTGCGCCCTCTGCTTTCGGGCGGCGACATAGCCGCGCGGGGCGTGGGCTGCGGCCCCATTGTGCATGTGGGTGAAGGCGAAGACATGACCCACTTTCCTGAAGGCGCGGTTATGCTGCTGGCCCACTCCTCGCCCAATGCCATGGCGGCCATGCGCCGCGCCTCGGCCATCATAGCCGAAACAGGCAGCCTCACAGGGCACATGGCTTCTATCTGCCGCGAATTTGGCGTGCCCACCATCATGAATTTGCCCGGTGCAAACAGTATTCTTGCCGAAGAACAGGTGGTTACCGTAGACGCCCTGTCGGGCAGAATTTTTGACGGCGAAGTACAGGAACTGCTGGCCCTGCGGCTGGTGCGGCCTCAGGCCAAGGCCAGCAGCCCGGCGCTTGTGCTGTTGCGCCGCATTGCCCCCTACATTCTGCCCCTGCACCTTGTGGACCCCCGCGCCGATACCTTTACGCCCCGCCACTGTACCTCACTGCACGACATAATGCGCTATGTGCACGAGCTGAGCTACACGCAGATGTTCCAAATTTCAGACCGCGTTACCGAAAACTGCGCCGGGGTAGCCAGCAAGCTGAGCTGTACAGTGCCGCTTGACCTGCACATTATTGACCTTGGCGGCGGGCTGCGTAACCCAGAATCGCGTCAGGTTACGCCCAACGACGTGCTGAGCACGCCGCTCCGGTGTGTGCTTGAGGGCATGCTTAACCCCGCTGTTCAGGCCAGCGGCCCAAGGCCCGTAAATATGCGCGGTTTTCTTTCTGTAATGGGGCAAACAGCCATTGGCGGCAATCAGGAGGGCTGCTCGCGCTTTGGGCAGCGCAGCTATGCCATCGTGTCTGACCGCTACCTCAATTTTTCGTCACGCGTGGGCTATCACTACGCCATTCTTGACTGCTGGTGCGGCGAAACCCTGAGCAAAAACTACATACGCTTTGAATTTGCAGGCGGCGCTGCCGCCAACGCGCAACGCGTGCGCCGTGTAAACTGCATTGGGCTTATCCTCAAAGAGCTGGGCTTTACCGTTGAGATAACGGGTGATAGACTGCGCGCACGTTACCAAAAATACCCTAGGCATGAGCTGTGCGCGCGCCTGGATCAATTGGGACGACTCCTGATAATGACCCGCCAAATGGATATGCTTATGGTGGATGACGCGGCTGTTCAGGCCTATGCCACCAAGTTTATCAATGGCGCATATCATTAGCCGCACGCCCTTTGCGGGGGTGCGCCCAGCCCCGCACGGCGACTTGGGCCATCGCGGCATAACACGATTGAGGCCCCATGCCGTCGCTAGTTGCGTCGTCTGCCCACGCCCCAAAAGGCCCTGCCTTTTCTGAGCCGCCGCAGACGCTTTTAAGCCGTGATTTTGTTCTGCTGTTTTGCATGACCATGTTCTGCAACAGCTTTGTGGCCGTTTTTTACTGCTTTGAGCAGTGGCTAGAGGCACTTTCTGTCAGCCCAAACTGGCGCGGAATATTGCTTTCTTCCATGTTTGTCATGGTGCTGATTTTCCGGCAGGTGGCAAGCGTGGTTTTGCTGCGGCGCGGCAAGCTACTGCCTATGGCCGTATCCATACTTATTTCAGGCGGCGTAATGCTGGCCTATCCCTATGTGGGTGGAACACACCTTGTGGGCATGGTCTTGCTGCTGCGCGTGGTACAGGGCATCTCGCTGTCTGTATTCTCGTGCTGCACGGTGTCTGTACTGGTAAGCTGCATTCCCAAGGGGCAAAGCGCCCGCGGCTTTGCCATTTTTTCGCTTACCCTGCTGCTGCCGTACTCCATTATCCCCGCTGTGGGCGAGCAAATACTGCCCCTGCTGGGCAGCGAAACCCACCTTTTTGCCTACACGGCCCTGCTGGCCATTCCCTCCTTGCTCATGCTCATTCCGCTGGCACCCCGTCTGCGCAAGCCCGAAATGCTTCATGAGGCCGAAGGCGGCATGTCTGGCCGTGAACTGTGGCAGGCGGTGAGTCATTCTGGCCTGTTCTATGTCTACATGAGCTGCCTGACTTTCAGCATAATGACCGTTCTGGCAATCTTTTTTATGAAGGGCTTGTGTAGCGTCATCGGCGCACATCCTGCTTGGTTTTTTACCACCTATACCCTCACCATTATTCTGGTGCGGCTGGTGGGCAGCAACCGGCTTGATACCCTGCCCCGGCACAAAATCACCATGCTGTGCAGCGCACTGCTGGCATTCTGCATGTTGGGGCTTGCTTGGGGGCCGCTGTGGGCCTTTATCCCCCTTACGCTTCTCTACGGGCTGGGGCTGGGGCTGCTCTATCCCCTGTTGGCTGCCATGGTCTACGACCGCTCAACGCCCACCACGCGTTCCATCAATTCCAATGTGATGATGGCCACCTTTGACTCCAGCGGCATGTTTGCTCCCATCATCGGGGGGTTCGTTATGTACGAGGGATTCGGCTACCGTGGAGTATTTGCCGCTACCGCCGTTTCCATTGCCCTGTGCGGGCTCTCCATGCTGGCCGACAAGCTGCGCCTTGCGCGCTGGGAGCGTCAAGGCCGCCAAACACGCTGATCAATCATACCATTACAGGGCCTGCCAGCTCACGGTTGTACCGCGAACGGCAGGCCTTTTTTATGGCCCATTGACAATAATGCAACATTATATCATTTCAAAACCTGCACCAACCTAGTCAGTCACTGAGTTTTTTTGAAAGGGAGATATAATGAAAAGCATAATTATTCTGGCGGCCTTTGCTGCCCTGCTTGCTGCCAGCCCTGCCCCTGCCCACGGCCCGCACGAACACGGCGCCGCCCGGCTTGACGTAATGGTAGACGGATCAACC
>CAYPRZ010000068.1:0-2416 GCA_964413315.1 uncultured Desulfovibrio sp.
ATGAAAAGAAGCAGCGTAAACACGGCTCTGGGCAGCATGGTAACCAGCCTTGTTAAGGGGTTAGCGAATATTCCAGATGTTGGAGATTCCTCTTGTCGTGCCAATCTTTAAATGCAGCGGCTAGTGCTATGTTGCTGGCAATTGGTGTTCATTGGCACAAAAGCTGGATATGCAATAAAATATGTAGAAAATAAGAAATACAGTAATGGCAGCTGCAATGCAAGGCTAGGAAAAAACTCGCAAATATATTAGGGTATGTATTGCAGTATAATATTGTTTCTGGTGTATTAATATTTTATAAGTAATTTATGTATGCTTATTTGTATAAATAAAATTTTTAATTAGATCATTGTTTCAGCATGTACTAGAGTAAGATATTGGCAACGTACCAATAATGATGTAGCAATGGGCATGCCTCCATTCATATTAATCGCCATATTATTTGCCGCTTTTTTGCACGCACTGTGGAACATCATTGTTAAAAGCGGGGAAAACAAGCTTTTTGAAACAGGCCTGAATGCTTTTGGCGCTTGTGCAGGGGCATTGTGTTTGCTGCCATTTTTGCCGCCATTGCCACAGGCTGCCTGGCCCTATCTTGGCATGTCGTGTCTGTGTCACCTTGGCTACTATATCTGCATTTCTGCCGCCTATGAGCGGGTAGACATGACCTTTGCCTATACTGTTATGCGGGGTTGCGCACCCCTGCTTACCTCGTTGGCGCTGCTTGCCCTTGGCGTATACATGTCTGCGGGGGCGTGGTGTGGTGTGCTTACGCTCTGCGCGGGCATTCTCTGCCTTGGCACAAACAATATGCGTCGTGGTTACGGCTGGAGCGAAGTTTTCATATCCCTGCGTACTTCGTGTATCATCATGGGCTACACCTTGGCTGATGGTCTTGGCGCGCGCGAAAGCGGCAATGCCGCCACCTACACAACGTGGATTTTTTTGATCAACGCCCTGCCAATACACGGATACATTTTGTGGCGGCACGGCCTGAAGTATGTAGTCTACGCCCGCAAGCGGATTGCAGTGGGCACACTTGGGGGGCTTGCCAGCATGGGATCTTACGGCATTGCCCTGTGGGCCATGACGCTTGCGCCCATTGCCGTTGTGGCGGCCCTGCGCGAAACCTCGGTGATTTTTGGCATGCTGCTGGCCCTGTGGCTGTTGGGTGAGCGGTTTACCCCGCTGCGGGGCGTTTCTGTGCTGTTGGTTGTGGGTGGGGCTGCCCTGCTCAAACTGGGCTAAGTGTATACTGCGCCTGAACGAAGGGCTGCCTTCTTGGGGCTGTTCCGTTTGCGCCCGGTATTATTTTGTCTGCACACATAATCCTGCCGCATGCGGTCTAGACATAAATGGTCTGCGGAGCGCGCAGCGGCCACAGCCTCCGCTATTCTGCCGTGGCAGCACACCCCATATTTCGCATTAAACAAGGAAAGGGCGCTCCCTTGCGGAAGCGCCCTTTTATATCTTGAAGCAAGAACAGGCTAGCTGTTTTCGCTTTCTTCAAACTTCTGCTTGAGCAGATCGCCGAGGCTCTGGCCAGCTTCTTGCGGGCCGGAATGGAATTCCTTGGGCTTGCGGCGTTCTTCTTCGTCCTTGATCTGCTTGATGGACAGGCCCAGACGGCGCTCTTCGGCGCTGACGTGGATGACCTTGGCCTGAATTTCCTGGCCTTCTTTGTAGATCTCGGCGGGGGTCTTCACTTTCTTGCTGGAAAGTTCAGAAACGTGCACCAGACCTTCAATGCCTTCTTCCACTTCAACAAAGAGGCCGAAGTCGGTGATGTTGGTCACGATACCCTTGATGGTGCAGCCCACGGGGTAGGTGTTGGGCACGTGGCCCCACGGATCGTCCACCAGCTGCTTGACGCCGAGGGTGAACTTTTCGTTTTCCTGATCCACGGTCAGCACCTTGGCCTGCACGGTGTCGCCCACCTTGTACAGTTCGTTGGGATGACGCACTTTCTTGGTCCAAGAAATGTCGGAAACGTGGATAAGGCCGTCGATGCCGTCCTCGATGCCAATGAACATGCCGAATTCGGTGATGTTCTTGATGACGCCTTCAAGGATGGTGCCTTCTGGGTACTTTTCAGCAACCAGTTCCCAAGGATTGGGGCGAACCTGCTTCATGCCGAGGCTGATGCGCTTCTTGTCGCCGTCCACGCCCAGAATAACCACGTCCACTTCGTCGCCGGTGTGAACCATCTGGGAAGGATGACGCAGCTTGCGGGTCCAGGACATCTCGGAGATGTGCACCAGGCCTTCCACTCCGGCTTCCAGCTCCACGAACGCACCGTAATCGACCAGATTGGTGACGCGACCGGACAGCTTGTAACCTTCGGGGTACTTCTCGGAGATGTTCGCCCACGGATCCTGCACCAGCTGCTTCAGACCAAGGGAAACCTTCTTTTCAC
>CAYPRZ010000068.1:2426-3638 GCA_964413315.1 uncultured Desulfovibrio sp.
TCAACCTCGTTGGTGATTTTTGCGCTGCACTTGGCGTTTTCGGGGAAGCGGGCAGAGATGTCCTGCCACGGATCGGGCACAAGCTGCTTGAGGCCCAGAGAAACCTTGTTGTTGTCGCGGTCGAAGGAAAGCACCTTCAAGGTCAGTTCCTGACCGATGGTGATCATTTCCTTGGGGTGGCGAATGCGCTTCCAGCTCATGTCGGTGATGTGCAGCAGGCCGTCGAGGCCGCCGAGGTCAACAAACACGCCGTATTCGGTGATGTTCTTGGCCTTACCGGTAACAATCTGGTTTTCTTCAAGGGTGCGCAGCAGATCCTGACGCTTGGAATCGCGTTCTTCTTCAAGCAGCACGCGGCGCGAAACAATAACGTTGCTGCGACGGCGGTTGATCTTGAGCACGCGGAATTCGAATTCCTGGTTGACCAGGGCGTCCATATCCGGCACGGGGCGCAGATCCACATGCGAACCGGGCAAAAACGCTTCTACACCGCCAATATCCACGGTGTAGCCACCCTTGATGCGGCGGACAATGTGGCCCTTGATGACCCGGTTGTTTTCCTGCACGTCTTCGAGCTGGTCGAAAACCTGCATGCGCTTGGCTTTCTCAAAAGAAAGGGTGATGGTGCCGTCGTTTTCGTTCTTGCGAACAACGTAAACGTCAACACGGTCGCCAACCTTGACGCAAATGTTGCCGGCGGGATCGCGGAATTCGGCCGCGGGAATCTGCCCTTCGGACTTGAAATTCACGTCTACAAGCACATTGTCATCATCCACGCGGACGATTTCGCCCTTCGTGATAGAGCCTTCCTCAAGATCGCCGAAATCGGGATTGAGGTAGTTTTCAAGGGCGCTTTCGAAATTGATTTCGTTGTCGTGCCCGGTTTCAAAACCTGCCATATGTCCAGCCTCCAAACATAATTTCCCCGTAACAGGGAGGTGACTAATTATCAGGATTTCATCAAAAGAACAAGAAAAAAGAAGCGCCAAAACGGCTTTGGAGGCCGAAAAAACGGCATTCCGGCAGGCCGGAAAAGCCCGCTGGGCCGGGGGCTGAAATGGGGGGTGGCTGCCAGCCCCTGTCAACCGTGGATCACAGGGGTTGGGGTGCTTGACATTTGTGGGCGCATGCAGTGTTTTAAAAAAAGTCGGCGGGGAATTCCGTGCAAATCGGAAACAGTCGCGCTGCGGTAAGAGGGAACGAAGCTTCATC
>CAYPRZ010000068.1:3648-13899 GCA_964413315.1 uncultured Desulfovibrio sp.
GGGCAGAGCGCTATAGCCAGTCGCGCAAGCGGCGAAGGCGAAGTGTAGGCACGGGGTGTAGGCCCCAAGGCCCTCAAGTCCGAATATCCTCCGGCATTTCATACACTTCAACCTGTCAACGCGCCATTGAGGAGGTTGCCATGCTGCGTACCACGCCGCATTCCATTCTGCGTTTACTCACCCGTACTCTGTTGCCCCTTTTGCTGCTCTGCGCCGTGCTGGGCACGCCTGTTGTTGCCCCAGCTGGCGAGCCCGCTGCCAAGCAAGCCGCCGCCGTGCCTCAGGGCAAACCCGGCGTGCTGCTGGTGGCCTTTGGCACCAGCGTGCCCGAAGCCCTTGTTTCCATGAAAGCCGTGGACGAAGAGTTTAAGGCGGCCTTTGCCGGTCAGCCCGTGGTGTGGGCCTATACATCACAGATTATTCGTAAAAAAATCGCCGCCGAGGGGCATCCCGTGGGCGGCATAAGCGACGGTTTGGCCAAGCTGGCCAGCGAGGGAGTCAAGGTTGTGCGCGTGCAGTCGCTGCACGTCATGGCGGGCGAGGAGTTCAGCGCTCTTGAGCGGGCAGTGCTTATTGACCTGCAAAAAAATCCGGGCCGGTTTGAGGCAGTATATCTGGGCCGCCCCATGCTGGAATCAAAAAAGGACGCGCAGGAGCTCATCAAGGCCATCACCGCAGATGTCAAAACCCTGCGCGGCAAGGATGCGGCCCTCGTGCTCATGGGCCACGGCCAAAGCCACGGACGCGCCGATTTGACCTTTGAAGGCACACGAGCCGTGTTCCACGATGCGGACAAGCGCGTGTTTATGGCTACAGTTGAGGGCGCGCGCAGTGTGGATGACCTGCTGGCAGAGCTCAAGGCCGCCAAGGTCAAAAAGGTGGTGATTGAGCCGCTTATGCTGGTGGCGGGCGACCATGCCCGCAACGATATGGCCGGTGAAGAGGAAGACTCTTGGCTCTCACAGCTCAAGGCCGCAGGATTCAAGGTAGAAGCCAATATCAAGGGCTTGGGTGAGATTGCGGGTGCACGCGCCATCTTGGTGCGTCATGCACAAGAAAGTGCCGACGATCTGACCAAGGAACCCAAGAAGCAGTAGCGGGCTATCCGTACAGTTTTTTTGGCTACGGGCCGTGCAAGCCGGGACAGCGCGTCCGGCCTGTGCGGCCCTTGTTATTTGGCGGGGAAGCGAGGGCTTAGTTGCCTAGGGTTGCCGGGCCAGCAGCAACGCCAGCACGCCGCCCTGTGCCGCAAGGGCAGCCAGCAGCGCCAGCCCGCACCACGGTGCACTCAGGGCCTTGGGCGCTACGCCCACAATCAGCGCCAGCATGCCCTGAATGGCTCGTTTGAGCGGCCACAGCAGGGCCAGTGCCGTCCATACCAGAGCGCCAACGGTAAATCCCTGTAGCTCCTTGATTTCCCACAGGCCTGCCAGCGAAGCGTAAATATCAGCCTTGCCCATATTGTAGGCATTGCCAATGGCTTCCAGCCTGTCCAGAGCCTGCCCATCGGTAAAGCTGAGACCAAGAATGAAAAAGCTCGACACAAGCACAAGAAAAAGCAGCAGAAAAAGGCCAAATGTGCGCATTTGCCAGCGTGAATGCGCAACGCCAACCACATCGCCCATGTGGCGCGCAACCATGTGCAGAGGAATAGCCAGCAGTGGCACAGGAACAATAAGCAGGCCCAAACCCGGTTTTACTAGGGCAAACGCACCGCCAGCCAGCATGACATAACCAGCCAGAAAAAGAATGGATGCGGCTGTGGCGGCAAGGGGCATGCGGGCTCCTGTGTCGGCGTTTTAGGGCACGTAAGGTGACGTTGTACTTGCATTTAAGGGTAGGACAAAACGCAGTAAAGGTCTATGCGCGATTACTTTTGCAAGCTTTATGTGCCAATGGTGACGATGCGCTGGTTTTAGCGTGGCGGCTGAGTGGAAGCCTGCGGCATGCCCTTTACCGCTGCCGTGCATGCGGGGTTATCGGGCTCAATGCAGCAAAGCAAGGCGCACCATGATCCGGCATTGTCCTGACGCGCCACACAGGCCTCAAGCTCTCTGCTGGGGCAGCCGCCAGCAGAGGTCATGTCTGGCAGGGCGGCACGGCAGTCGCCTTCCATGCGCAGGCATTGAGGCTGGGCCGTGGCGGCATTTTGTGCGCACCACGCGGGGCTGTCCACATGCGCCAGCTCACGGGCATAAGCCGTAGCAGGGTACAAATGCAGCAACAGCCAGCAAACGGTTGCCACCCAGAGCATGCAAAGGGCGCAGGACATACGCCCCGCGCCCGCGATTTTGATCTGGTTTGCCACGGCTCAGCGCTTGTCGATGACGCGCTTGGACTTGCTGAATGTACGCGGCAAGCTGGCGTAGTCGGCCACGTTGACAGAAACACGGGCCATGATGGCCTTGTGCAGCCGGTTTTCCAGCTCGTGGGCCAGAGATTGGTCGTTGCCCGCAGTTTGCCCCTGAGCGCGTTCCACCGTGAGGGCCAGATGATCGAGTGCCCGCTCGTCGCGGGTGAGCTCCACCTGATATTCGCCGCCCAGCTCCGCAAACTGGCCGATAACTTCCATAAGCTGGCCGGGGTAGATGTTGACGCCACGGTAGATGAGCATGTCGTCCGAGCGGCCAAGGATGCGGTCGTGACGCGGCATGCAGAGCCCGCACGAGCACTTGCCCGGCAGCAGGCGTGAAAGGTCATGGGTGCGGTAGCGCAGCAGGGGCACGGCCTCCTTGCTCAGGCTGGTGACCACCATTTCGCCCACCTCGCCCTCGGCCACGGGCTGCATGGTGGCGGGGTCGAGCACTTCAATGATGAACAGGTCGGCCCAGTAGTGCAGGCCTTCGTGGGCGTCGCAGTCGATGGCTGTGCCGGGGCCGTACATTTCGGTCATGCCGCCAATGTCGTAACAGCCCTCAAGACCAAGCTTGCTTTCGATGGCAAGTCGCATTTTTTCGCTGCGTGTTTCCGAGCCGCAAACCATGCGGCGCAGTTTGATCTTGCTGCGCAAATCGGCGCGTTCCACTTCTTCGGCCAGCAGCAGGGCCATGGATGCCGTGGCCGTAAAGCCGGTGGCGCCCAGATCCTGCAAAAGCTGCAAGTGCATTTCAAGGTTGCCGGGGCCCACAGGCACGGTGAGCATGCCAAGCTTTTCGCTGCCCGCCTGAAAACCCGCGCCAGCCGTCCACAGGCCATAGCCCACGGCAAGCTGCATGCGGTCTTCGGGGGTAAAGCCCGCCAGTTCAAAGCAGCGGGCAATCTGAAGGCCAAGGGTATCGATGTCGCGCTGGGTGTAGGCCAGAATTTTGCGCTTGCCCGTTGTTCCGCTAGAGGCGTGGATGCGCGCCACATCGCGTGGGGGCACGCAGAGCAGGGGCAGGGGGTAGCCTTCGCGCAGGTCTTCCACATCGCTTGTGGGCAGACGCCGCAGGTCGTCGAGGCTCGTGATGTCGTCGGGCTTTACGCCGCTGGCTTCCAGCTTGGCCCTGTACTGGGGCGCATTCCAAGCCTGACGCACGGTGTAGCGCAGGCCTTCAAGCTGTTTGCGGCGAATATCCTCATCGGTGAGCTGGGGAATAAAGCGGTACGACATGAAGCTCTCCTGATTCCATTGCGTTCATGGGCTTGAAAAAGAAAAATAAAAAACACACTGCGGTTTTTTTGCGCCGCAGGCAAGCCCAAAGGGCGGGCAGGCCTACAGTTTGCCGCCAAGGGCAAAAACATCGCGCACCGCAAGCATGCGGGCGGCGGCTTCTGCATCCTTTTGCTGTTCCAGCGCAAGCATGAGCAGCACGCGGGCCTTGGCGGGCGAGAGCATGCCGCCGGGCACAAAGCCCTCGTATTCGGCGAGGGGGGTCACCGGGCCAGCGCCCGTGCGGCTGCAACGGACAACAGGTATGCCGCTGGCAATGGCCTGCCGCAGTTCGTGGCGCACGGCATCGGGCATGGAGCCGTTGCCCATGCCAGCCAGCACAATGCCCGCGCTGCGCTCTATGGAATAGCGCACAAGATCAACAGGCATACCTGCGCAGCCGTAAATCACGTCCACGCGGGGCAGGTTGCTGCGTCCGGCCTGTTGGGCAAAGGTTCCTGCCAGTACGGGATTGGCCTCGCCGCCGTAATAAAACTGCGGCTCGCCGTTGATCACGCGGCCAAGGCAGCCAGATTCCAACGCGCGAAAAGCCTCCACATCAAGGGTGGCAACCTTTACCGCCGTGCGGGCCGAGAGCACGCGGCTGTTCATAACCAGCAGCGCCCCGCGTGACTGGGCTTGAGGGCAGGCCGCCACGGCCACGGAATCGCGGATATTGATGGGGCCGTCGGCGCTCAACGAGGTGGCTGGGCGCATGGAGCCGGTGAGCACCACGGGCTTTGGGCTGGCAAGTGTGAGGTACAGGTAGAAGGCAGATTCTTCCAGCGTATCTGTGCCATGGGTCAGCACCGCGCCGCAGATTTCCGGGTCTTGCAGCGTTTTTTCGCACTGCTCGCCCAGCATGGCCCAGTGAACGGGAGTAATATTTTCGCTGGGCAGGTTGCCGCACTGCACGCTGGTGATGCGGGCCACGCCCTCGATGCCGGGCAGGGTTTCGAGCATGCGGTCAACGGTGAGCACGCCAGCCTGATAGCTGATCTGTTCAAGCGGCGTGGGGGCCACGCCCGCAATGGTGCCGCCCGTGCCGATAAGGGCCACCTTGGGCAGAGAGGATGATGATGTAGTCATGGTTATTCCTGAAAAAAGTGCACGCAGTTTGCTGCGATGTGCGCAACGTAGCGCAAGGCGCGGTAAAAATGAAGTGTCACGCTTGTGAACTGGTGCGCGTTGCTTGGATTTGAAAAAACATTGGTGTAGCGTGCCGCAATGGACAAAAAGAAAATACTCCTCGTGTCGTTAGGGCATTTGTCGTGCGATATTAACGGTGGGGCCTTGCCCGCCATACTGCCTTTTTTACGGGCGGCATACGACCTTAGCTATCAGGCCACCGGCGGGCTCATATTTGCCTATGCCTGCCTGTCGTCCATGATTCAGCCGCTGTTTGGCCTGCTTTCCGACCGTTTTTCCAAACCTTGGTTCATCCCTTTGGGGGTGCTGCTGGCGGGCTGCGGGTTGGCGGCCATTGGCTGGATGCCAGGCTATTGGGGCATTTTTGCCGCCATTGGCTTGAGCGGTGTGGGCGCGGCCCTGTTCCATCCGGAAGGCGCACGCTTTGCCAACGCGGTTTCGGGCCAGAACAAGGGCACGGGCATGAGCCTGTTTTCCATTGGCGGCAACGGGGGCTTTGTGCTGGGGCCGCTGCTGGCAACGGCATGCCTTGGGGCCTTTGGCCTGCCGGGAACAACCATCTTTGCCGTGCTGGCTGTGATGACGGCCGGCACGCTGGTATGGTCCATCGCCCGCATGGGGGCCACCAAGAAAGCGAATGCTGGCGCTGGCGGCAAGTCTGGCCCTGCCCTGAGTGCAGAGGGCGAAACCCCCGGCGAAAACAACTGGCGCGAGTTTTTAAAGCTCACGGTTTCCATCGTGACCCGCTCCATCACCTTTGTGGGTTTCAACACCTTTATTCCGCTCTACTGGGTCAGCGCCTTTGGGCAGTCCACTGCCACGGGTGCCATCGCCCTGACATTTTTTAGCGTGTGCGGCGTTATCAGCAACTTTTTTGGCGGCATGCTGGCCGACAAATTTGGCTACCGCACTGTTATCCGCGCTGTGTTTGCCCTTATGCCGCCAGTGGTGGCGGGCTTTAGCCTGAGCAACAACTTATACGCGGCTTGGGCCCTGCTGCCCTTGCTGGGTTTTGTGCTGTACGCGCCCTTTAGCGCGCAGGTGGTGCTGGGGCAGCAGTATTTGGCAAAAAATATCGGCTTTGCATCGGGCATTACCCTTGGGCTGGCCACCAGCCTTGGCGGCGTGGTGGCCCCCCTGCTTGGCTGGATTGCCGACCATTACGGTATGGCCGCTACCTTTCAGTCGCTGGCGGCGCTCTCCATCGTGGGCGCGATTTTTGCCTACGCGCTCAAGCCCGTGACCGTTACAAAAGGAAAGTAAGCATGAACAATAACCAAAAGGCCGAACCTCCGCATGTGGCGCACGCGGCACATGCGGCGCATGAAGCACATGCGGGCTTTGCCCTGACGCGCCAGATGCCGCACATCGGCGCTGTGCGCATTGTAGAGCGCGGCCAGCATGTTGTGCAGCTTGATCTGGGCGGCAAGGCTCCTTATGAGCCGCTGGCAGATGTTGCAGAACAGCCTACTCCCCTGTTGCTGCGGGCCTTTGCGCAGTTGGAGGAATACTTGGCTGGCGTGCGCAAAAAATTTGATTTGCCCCTCGCCCCGGCGGGTACGCCCTTTCAGCGCAAGGTGTGGAATGCCCTAGAGCAGATTCCCTACGGCCAGACCCGCAGCTATCGGCAGATAGCTGAGGCCGTAAACAGCCCCAAGGGTTTCCGCGCTGTGGGCATGGCCAACAACCGTAATCCCATTGCCGTGTTTATTCCCTGTCACCGTGTTATCGGCGCGGACGGCAGCATGGTGGGCTACGGCGGCGGGCTGGACATTAAGAAGCATCTGTTGCGGCTGGAGGGTTGTCTGTAGCCGCTGGTGTGCCATCGTTGCTTTTGGGCCGCTCCCTGACTTTGGGGGCGGCTTTTTTTGCGCCCGTGATTGCTGGTGCTTTCGCTGGCGGGTGCTGCGGTGGTTCCTTGTGTTGCCATGTGTGCGTTGAGCTTTGCTGATTTTGTGCGCAACTATTATAATATTCCGAAAATAATGAATATATTAAGCGTGGCAGATGTGCGTAATCTGGCTTTTTGGAGTGGGCTGGCGGTGCGGGTTCATTGGCCGGGCACAGTGTAGATAGTGTGCGCAAGGCGCTTTTTGCCCCGTAGATAATGTGCGCAACTAAAATAAATATCCGTAATTTATATATTTGTTTTGAACAAAGCAGCGGAGCTTTTGTTCGGAACTGTCACCAGCGTGTCTGGTGACGGCGGCGATACACGTACGGGCGCAAAAAAAGCAGCGGCATGGTGGAAAGGGGGTATTCCACCACAGCCGCTGCCCCAAAAAAGCGCCTGTATGGCAAGCGCCAAAATTGTGCGTAATTATTATATTATACTGTAATAATTAGAATAATTATTTGAGCAAACTGTTCCTAACGCTGCGGGTTGGCGTGCCAACACTCGTGGGCATTATTTATGGCAGCAATGGCCGCACGGGCAGCAGCGGTCCCAGATCAATACCCGCAGGGCTGACCAATGCGCGGAAGGGGTACATTTCTACCCCAGCGTGCAGAGCCTCGTAAAAAAGAGCTGCGTAGGTCGGATCAATGAAATCTGCCGGGGCAAAGCACGTGCCGTCTGGCCGCTGCACAAGGTAGAGCATGGCGGCGCGTTCGCCGCTGGCCACAATATCCATGAGTTCGCGCAGGTGTTTTTGACCGCGTTCGCTGGCAGCATCGGGAAAGCACGCGGCATCGTCCTCGACCATGGTGACGTTTTTACACTCCACCCACAGGGGTGGCAGGTCGGGGCCAGTGAGCAGGCCGTCCAACCTGCTTTGGCCGTGTTTGGCCTCGCGCACAAGGGTGGTGTAACCCTGCGCAAAAGGCAGGCGGTGGGCGTGAAATGCCGCCTCAAGCATGCGGTTGGGCGTGCTGGTATTAACGCCCACCCAAAACCCACGGGCGGAGGGCTGGACCCCCGGCTGCGGCGGCTGCGGCTGCTGCTGCTGCGGATCTGGCACGGCGCGTTGGGCCAGCCACACGCATTCTTGCGTGTATTTGAGCTTGCGGTCGGGGTTGCTGGCCGGAGATGCCAGCACTGGCGCACCCGGCTGACACAGGCCCAGCATGCTGCCCGAATTGTTGCTGTGCACCCACAAGTCTGCGCCTTGGTGCTGCAAAAGCACGCTAAAGCGTTTGCGGCGCTGCACAAAGGCGGCCACAACGCAGTGGGGCGGCAGGGGCAGCAGGGGCGCAGCCGTGCTGGCGGGTGGGTTTAAACCTGCATGTTTGCTGTCAGAGCTCATTTACACCCCGTTGTGAAGCTGCTAAAAACAGCCAGTTTATGAGTACGCCTGCCGATTGCGGGTGCGTTGCATACGCCAAGGAGCCCCTCATGCAGATTTCGGACCGTCTGAGCAATATCAAACCTTCTCTGACCCTCAGTGTCAACAGTCGCGCCCTTGAGCTTAAGGCTCAGGGCATTTCTGTAACCAGCCTAGCCGTTGGCGAGCCGGATTTTCCCACGCCCAAGCATGTTTGCGAGGCGGCCAAGGCGGCCATTGACGACAATTTTTGCCGCTACACCGCCGTGCCGGGTATTCCCGAACTGCGCAAGGCGGCGGGCGCGTATTTTGAAAGAAACTACGGCGTGCCGGTTCCCATGGAATCCATTGTTGTGGGCGCGGGCGGCAAGCACTGTCTTTATAATTTCATGCAGGCCATGCTCAACCCCGGCGACGAGGTTCTTGTGCCTGCCCCGTACTGGCTCAGCTATCCCGACATGGTGATGCTGACCGGCGCAACCCCCGTGCCGGTGCTGGCCGGGCCGGAGCAGGGCTTTAAAGTGACGCCCGCCATGCTTGAGGCGCACACCACCGACAAGACCAAACTGCTTATTCTGAACTCGCCCAGCAACCCCACTGGCGCGGTGTACACCGAGGCCGAGTTTACGGCCATTATGGATTGGGCCATTGCGCGTGGGCTGTTTGTGCTTTCTGACGAAATTTACGACCAGCTTGTGTTTGCCCCAGCCAAAATGACCAGCGCCATTGGCTGGTTTGCCAAGTATCCTGAACAGGTGGCCGTGCTCAATGGGCTCTCCAAAAGCTACGCCATGACGGGCTGGCGCGTGGGCTTTTTGGCCGCGCACCCCCTGCTGATCAAAAAAATATCGGCCATGCAGGGGCACAGCACCTCCAATATCTGCTCCATCGCGCAAAAGGCGGGGCTTGCCGCCCTGACCGGCAGTATGGAATGTGTGGACAAAATGCGCGAGGCCTTTGTGCGGCGGCGCGATTTGGCCATGAAGATCATTGAAGGCTGGCCCTTTGCCATCTGCCCCAAGCCCGACGGCGCGTTCTACCTCTTTTTGGACGTTTCCAAATGCTATGGCGGCAGCGTTAGCAACTCTACCGATCTGTGCACCTTGCTGCTCGACAAGGCCCACGTGGCCGTTGTGCCGGGCGCGGCCTTTGGCGACGACAAGTGCATCCGCTTCTCGTATGCCGTGGGCGACGAGGTGCTTAAGGGCGCACTGGAAAGCATCGGCGCGGTGCTGGCTGCGCTGGCCGCAGAGCCGAAGTAGGGCAGAGGCATGGTGGAGGCTTGGCCGCAGCCCGATTAAGGCTGCTAGCGGCAGAGCTTGGGCCGGGCGTGAACCGGGCCGAAAGCGAACGTAAGGCCTACGGAAGTAAAGCTTATGGCCGGGCGCAAAACCGGGCCGAGATAGGGCCAACGCAGGGCTGAAATGGAGCGGATAGCCGCGCCACAATTGGACGTTAAACCAAGGCAGAATGCCCGCGAAAACAGCCGCTGAAAAAAATTGCATAAATGTATTGACAGTTAGGCCAGTTTTCGTCATTCTGCTTTTCGCCGTGGGGCTGTAGCTCAGTTGGGAGAGCGCTTGAATGGCATTCAAGAGGTCAAGAGTTCAATTCTCTTCAGCTCCACCAGATAGGTAATTAAAACCCCCGATCATCGAAAAATGGTCGGGGGTTTTTTTGCGTGTTTTGAAGGCCAGGTGGTGAGCTATACTTTTTTTGCCAAGATTATTACAAAAATATCACCGCAGTTTATCTGCCCCATTAGCATCCAGTAACTTGCCAATCAACTGTTTAAAGGTATTTTTATGGAAAAACCCTTTTCGTTAAATGGGATATGGTTTCTGCCGTCCTCTCCAAATAGGCGAATAAGAGGGACACTCGACCATTGCGGTTCTTTTTCAAGATTAAATCTTTATTGTCTTTCAGAGAAAGAATTTGAACTTTTCAGTAACCTAAGTACGTTGCATGGACTTTCTAGCAACGGAGAAAAAGTTTCTTTACTCGATTGTTTTTTAGAAAACACATCCCAATGTTCAGTGGATGAAATAAATGATATTGATAGCCAATCATTAATGATATTTAATGTATGTATTTTTGTAAATTACTTTGTAATTGGATTGCATATTGAAAGTTCAGAATTACCAATGTTTTCATCACGCGGTTTCAAGTTCAAAGTGCAACACCCAGTCCTTGGGTATTGGCGTCTTC
>CAYPRZ010000069.1:0-12151 GCA_964413315.1 uncultured Desulfovibrio sp.
ACTTGCGCAACGCTGCAAGCCGCTCCTGCGAATCTGGCTCTGCCACCACAGCTCGAATTTCTTCGCTCAGCACACCGTAGTCTTCGTCGCGCGCCTTGGTGAAGGCAGCAGCAACTTGCGAATCTGCAATATTCAGCAAATTGCCGTTGGCAATGATCAGCGATTCACCGCCCTGCTCGTCTGTTTCCTTATGCCCTTGACGGCATCATTAACAATCTGCGCACCCTCTACTGCCTGCTTGCGGGCATTGTTTGATACATCTGCCGCCTGCTGGGCGTTTTTGGCCACTTCAAGCACGGTGGCATTCATCTCTTCCATGGCCGTAGCGGTTTCGCGCACACGGGCAGACTGTTCGTCCGCACCTCGGCTCGATTGCTCAATCTGGGCCGAGAGTTCTTCTGACGCAGAGGTAACAATTTCAACCACGCCCTCAAGCTGGTGGGCAGCCTGAAGCATACCCTCGGCCTTGGCGCGCTCGGCCTGACGGCGGGCTTCATCTGCCTCGGCAGTGGCCTTTTGGGCGCGGGCAGATTCTTCCCGCGCTTGCTGGCTTTTCTCGTCGGCCTCGGCAATCTTGCCCTTAAGCGTAGCCACCATATGCTTCATGGCGCCAAAAACGCCAACCTCAGGGCGTGCAGGGTTAAACCGCGCTTCTAGATCGCCGCCAGCAATCTGCAAGGCAAGCGCGGCCAAGGCATACGGTTCGTCGCCAAGCTGACGAAGCATATTGCGCGAAATATAGTATCCAAGCCCCAACCCCACCAGAACAGACAACAGCACGCCCACAATTGTCACCATTTTGGCGGTTTCATAATCACGCAGACTTTGGGCACTTAGATCGTCGGCAAATTCCAATTTTCGTTCACCAATATCGGCCAGAAGGTCGGCAAGCTTTCTTACCAACTCCCTGCCCTTGGTAGATGAAAGCACCTGCGCCTGCTCATTCATGGCCGGGTCTGTTGTGTTGCCTAATTCAACAATCTTATTATGGACGGTGCGCCACTCACTGATCAGGCCATTGAGCTCTGCCAGCAGCTTTCTGCCGGTGTCTGTCATAAAATAGCGCGGCATTTCTGCAAGATATTTGTCCAGTATTACATATTCTTTGCGCAGATTATCCAGAGCAGTGCGGTTGCCTTCCTCTGTGGTGCTGATGATCAGGTTTTTTTCATCACGAACAATCCTCAGAACCCCTATATTTGTCATTCTAAGCAAATTTAAACCTTTCATATGAAGGGCGCTGAGCTCACTTATATCAGAAGATAAATTGTTCAAGCTCCTTACGCTATACAGGCCAATAATGACCGTGAACAGGCATAATAGCAGACTCAAACCAGACAACTTTTGCATCGTTGAAATTTTTAACATAACTTCATCCCCGTTCAGGATTTCCAGAAATTGTGGATGGGCACACTCCATAGGTTCCTTATTATATATAATACGAGCTATTCATAGATTTATTTAGATTGAATTTGATATTTTTTACATTTTTTTACACCTATTTTTTTAATATTATTGTACCAATTTGTACGATACAAATAATATTCACTCTAATATTGGCAACAAAAACAACAAACAATGGCAATTATTATTTTAGTTATATGTGTAATTCATATAAAGTAATCAAAACTATACCTATATATTCCCAAATTAAGCCTCAAAAATTACTTGTTGCGTAACTTAATTGTTCATTTGCAGTTTTGTGTAAATGATCACAAGAGGGCACTTTCACCTTTCCGCAGCACAGTACAATTTTGGCAAACGCAAACTTCACAAATCGTTGCGTACGCAACAAAGTATAATCTCAGGCACAAATTCATCCTTAAAGCACGCTGCCGCCAAACAAAAAGACCGGCTGCACGCGTGGATGCAACCGGTCTGAAACTGGCCATAAGCCCGTTCTAGGAATCTGCGCCGACCTCGTCGGCAATATTCGCTTACGAGGCGTCGGCCTCTGTATCGCGCACCACCTCAAATATGGGCGGCAGCATGCGTATGGCCTCAATAAGCTGGTACAGCTGGGTGGCATCGCGCACCTCTACGGTAATGCGCAGCTTGGCGCGGCCATCCACCTGATTGTCCATGTTCAGGCCAATAATATTTACCTTGTTGTGGGCCATAACCTCGGCAACCTTGGCCAGCACGCCCTGCTCGTTTTTGGCAATAATAAATATGCCTGCGGCGTAGGGCTTTTCTTCCATGCCGTCCCAGTGCACAGAAATAAGCCGCTCTGGCTCCATGTTGGCCACATTGGGGCAGTCTGCGCGGTGCACGCTAATACCAAGGCCACGGCTAATGTAGCCTATAATGGGATCGCCCGGCACAGGGTTGCAGCACTTGGCAAAACGCATGAGCACGCCGTCCACACCAGAGATGCCCACACCCTCGCCCTTTCGGGTGGCGGCTTCCTTGCTTTCTTTTACCGTGGGTGTAGCCGGTTCGGCAGCGGCGGCAGCCTCTGGATGCAGCACGGCATACAGGCGGTTAAGCACCTTGCGCGGCGTGGTGTGGGCATAGCCCACAGCGGCCACAAGGTCGTCCACGCTGTCAAAATTCATTTCCTGAGCCACAATGGCCAAATGGCCATCCTTGGTAGCTCTGCCCACATTCAGGCTGACCTTGCGGCCTTCTTTTTCGAGCAGGTCGCGGCCCAGAGAAACGGCATGGGCGCGTTCCTCGGTGCGCAGGTAGTGCTGAATACGGCTGCGCGCCTTGGCTGTTTTGACAATCTTGAGCCAGTCACGATTGGGATTGCGCGCGGGGTCGGTGAGAATTTCAACCACGTCGCCGTTTTTCAGCTCTGTACCAAGGGGCATGAGGCGGCCATTGATTTTTGCGCCGCTACAGTGCTGGCCCACCTTGGTGTGGATGATAAAGGCAAAGTCCAGCGGGGTGGCCCCTTCGGGCAGTTCCTTTACGTCACCCGCCGGGGTGTAGACGTACACCTCGTCCTTAAACAGATCCATCTTGAGCGAATGCATGAACTCGCGGGAGTCTGTTTCTTCGCTCTGGCGCTCAAAAATTTCGCGCAGCCATGCAAACTGCTCAAGGTCTTTGCTGTTGACGCGGCCTTTTTCCTTATACAGCCAGTGCGCGGCCACGCCGTGCTCGGCCTGTCGGTGCATGTCTTCGGTGCGTATCTGAATTTCAATACGCTCGCCTTCTGGCCCAATAACCGTGGTGTGCAGGCTTTGGTAGCCGTTGGTTTTGGGCATGGAAATATAGTCTTTAAAGCGCCCGTGCACAGGCCGCCACTGCGAATGCACAAGCCCAAGCGTTGCGTAGCAGTCCTTGATGTCCTTGACCAGCACGCGAAAGGCCATGATGTCGTGCATTTCGTCCAGACTCATGGACTGGGCCTGCATCTTTTTATAGATGCTGTGCTTGTGCTTGATGCGCCCGTAAACCTGCCCTTCAATGCCGTTTGATTCCAGCAGATCTTGAATCAGACCCACAACCTTGCCGATAATCTGCTTTTCAACCACCTGATGGTTGTCGAGCCAGTGATCAATTTGGTTGTAGATGTCGGGGCGCATGTACTTGAAGCTCAGGTCTTCAAGGTCGCGCTTCATTACGTACAACCCCAGCCGGTTAGCTAGGGGCGCGTAAATATCCATTGTTTCCTGAGCAATGCGCTTTTGCTTGTGGCTTTTTTGAAAGTCGAGCGTGCGCATGTTGTGCAGGCGGTCGGCCAGCTTGACCATAAGAACCCGCATGTCATGGCTCATGGCCAAAATCATTTTGCGGATGTTCTCTGCCTGAGCTTCTTCTTTATTTTCAAAGCTTATCTGGCTGATCTTGGTGACGCCGTCGACAATATCGGCCACTTCTTCGCCAAAATTGTCGTCCAGCTCTTCAATGGTGGCCTTGGTGTCTTCCACCGTATCGTGCAGCAGACCGGCAGAGATGGTGGGCTCGTCAAAACCCATCTCGGCCAGAATGCTGGCCACAGCCAGCGGGTGGGAAAGGTAAGGCTCGCCCGACAGGCGGGTTTGCCCCGCGTGGGCAGTGGCCGCAAACACATACGCCTTCTGGATGAGCTCCAGATCGGCGTTGGGATTGCTGGCCGAAACCTTATCGAGAATTTCCTGAATACGAATCATGCGTAACATCCACCCACAGCGTAAAATAATCTTTTCACCACTTCTGCAACTATGTTCCGACAAGCGCGGGCTTGTCAACGCCACAAAGCGGCCAATGGCAGCAATAGAGCCAACTGCGCCAACTTTGCAAACAGCGCCAAAGCATGCACAGGCCCGTATGCACAGGCCCTCTGGGGCATGCCCACACGCTGCCGCGCAACGCGCCGAAGCGGGTTAGAAGCTGACTAGAAGCTGGTTATTGGTGGCCAAAAATGGCCTACAGAACTCAGGGCTGCATTTGCGATTTTTGCAAGTCTTTAGGAATCCACCATTTTTCAAAATTATACATAATGCCCGCCAAGGCCGGTGCTATACCCTGAAAACGCCGCTGCACCACAGGCAGGGCGTAGGGCACAAACAAAAAGCAGTAGGGCTGGTCGGCCTCAAAAATTTCCTGAATCCGATAATACAGCTCTGCCCTTTTTTTCTGGTCGGGGGTGGATTGCGCTTCTTCAAGCAGTTTGTCCACTTGGGGGTTGCGATAATGCGTAAAATTCAGCCCGCCCTCAAAGGTCTGCGACGAATGCCACACCGAATAGAGGTCAGGGTCTTGCGGAATTGTCCAGCCAAGCAGCACTGCGTCAAAGCGCCCCTTGTTGACAAATTCTCGTATAAAGGCCGCCCACTCCACAGTGCGGATACGCACGTCTATGCCTATGGCCTTGAGCTGCGACTGCATGACCGTGGCCGTGAGAATGCGCTGCTCGTTGCCCTGATTGGTCAAAATGGTAAAGGCCAGAGGCAGGCCATCGCGGTCAAGCATGCCATCGCCGTTGTGGTCGGCAAAGCCTGCCTCTGCCAGCAGGGCACGGGCGGCGGCAATATTCTGCGGCATGGGCTTGAGACCGGGGTGGTACGGCCAGGAGCCCGGCTTGAAAGGCCCAAATGCCGGAACCCCCTGCCCCAGCAACACGCCATTAATGATGCCCTCGCGGTCTATTGCCATGGAAATGGCACGCCGCACGCGCACATCCTTAAAGAACGGATGCTCAAGATTGAAGCCAAGAAAAATATACACATTGGCCAGATACCGAAACTTGTGAAACCGGTTTTGCCATTCTGGGCCAGAGGTTTGCCGCAGGTATTGCAGGGGCGAAAGATCCATCACGTCCAGCCGACCAGCCCGTGTTTCCATAAACATGGTGGCGTTGTCGGGTATGATTCTGTACACAACCTCGTTGATGTGCGGCTTGCCCGCAAAATACGTGGGCGAGGCCTCAAGCACCATGCGGCTGCCAGCCTCCCACGATTTGAGGCGGTACGGCCCAGCCCCCATGGGTTTGCGGGCAAAGGGCGTGGAACGGATGTTCTGGCCCTCAAGAATATGCTTGGGAAGGATGGGATTCATCCATGTGGAAACGGCCCGCGCAAAAAAGTGCTCGTACTGCACCTCAAAGGTGTAGCGGTCAATGACGCGCAGCTCTTTGATACGCAAAAAGTCTTCGGCGTAGGGGCTGCCGGTGGCGGGGTCTGCCGCCAGTTTGCAGGTAAATGCCACGTCTTCGGCTGTCAGCTCCTGCCCGTCCTCCCACAAAATACCCTTGCGCAGGGTAAAACGCATGCGGCGGCCTTCGTCCTCCATACTCCACGATTCTGCCGCCCAAGGCTCTGGCTGCAAATCCTTATTGTAGCGCAGGGGCGCAACATACAAAAGCTCGGCCACCTCGTGCGAGGCAGAGTCGGAGGTAAGGTAGGGAATGAGGTTTGAGGCCTCGCCAATGGTGCCAAAAAATATGCTGCCGCCATCGGCAGGTGGCCCAGCCGGAACACTCGTTTTTTGCGGCACATCTGCTGCCGATTCTTCAGGCAGGTCGCCGGGTACGGCGGCACAAAAGGCAGAAAATGGCCCCAAAAACATGCACGCAAAAAAAATTATGCAAAAAAAATTAATTTTTTTGCCGTAAAAAACCCTGTTGCGGCAGTATGATATTAAGCCCAACATATTGATTGAGCGCTCAAAATTTATTTTTTTCATAAAAGTCACGCTTCATATTGCTTTCGCCCCACTACCTGTGCTATTTATCGCAAACATCATAACATCTCTCCGTTTCTGGAATTATCCAGAAATTTCAACGGAGTATTTTGGGGAACCCATGAGTCGATCTGAACAGAGCGTTGTACGCGAAATGTGCCAAACTTTTCTGCACGATAGCGTGCCGGAATACATTCGCGACGCCGCCTACTATATCCTGTCCGAAGGTGAGGTGCAAAAAATAAATATTCAGGAGGGCGAGACCTGGGACGTGCAAGGCGTTATCCAGGGCGATGACCTACAGGTCTATACGCCGAGCCTGAGCCTTACCATTACGGATCGCAGCACCCGCCATCAATGCAACTGCTCCGACGCGTTCACTGGCATTTGTCGCCATGTGGCCGCTCTGGCTTTACGCCTTGTGGAAGAACTGCGCAAGGAACAGGGCGACCCAGAAGAAACCCCGCCCCCAAGTACTGACTGGAAGCAAAGCTTCCGCAACTTTTTTTCTACCGACATGGAACCCGAACCGGGGCGCCATTATCTCATTTTTCGCTTTGAGCCAGAACAGGGCCGCCTGCTGGTTTCTTTTTTCCGTGGTCGGCAGAACAAGTCTGGCCTTTCAAGCGTGCACAACGAGGTAACGCTTGAACAGATCATTCAAAACCCCGACTGGTGCGAATTTTCGCCACAGTTGCCGCATGTTGCCCGCCAAATAGGCCAGCACCTTGATTATTACGGCCACCGGGTTGAAATTCCGCAGGGTCTGACCTCGTGGTTTTTCTGGTCTGTGCGCAAAGAATATTATTTGCTGTGGAAGGATACGGACAAACCCTGCCGCATCGAAAGCACGCCCTTTGCCCTTAAGCTCAAGCCCATTCTTGACGATGCGGGCTTTCGATTTGAGGTGCTGCTCAAGCGCGAGGGCCGCCCCCCCCTGCCCATACGTGCTGGCCGCGTCAACCCCAGCGACCGCAATCAGCCCGAAAGCACCTCGCCAGAAGATGCGCCCATTACCTTTCACGGGCAAATGCCGCTGTGGGTGTGCTATCAGCACAATTTTTACCCGGTGCAAACGGGCCTGTACCCTTCGCTTGTGCGCAACCTCATTTACGAGCGCCCCGTTGTTCCGCACGAAGAAATTTCCGAATTTCTCGACCGCGTGTGGACGCGTCTGCCCGCCTCTGAGCTGTATGAACCGCAGCAGTTCCTCAAGCTTATGGAGCCGGTGTTCCAGCCCGCCACCTACAATCCCAAGCTCTTCCTTGATGAGGAAGGCAGCCTGCTGACGCTGGAAATCGACAACATTTACGAAACCCGCCACGGCGAATTTACGCTCAACGGGCCCAACCCCGACTTCCAGACCGGCAGTTATTCTTACGACGGGCAGACCTATCTGGTACGCCGCCATCAAGACGAAGAAGCCCTGCTGATGAACGAACTGAGCGGCATGGATTTTCAGGCCCGTTCAAGCAAGCTGTGGTTCCTTGAGCCGGAAGAAGCCATTGCCTTTCTGCTCGATTCGTACCCCAAGCTGATTGAAACCTACCGCGTCTACGGCGAAAAAGCCCTCTCGCGTTACAAGGTGCGCACGGCTTCTTCCAACATTACGGCGCAGGTTGTCAGCAACGAAAAAGAAAAATGGTTTTCGCTCGACATCAATGTGGAATACGAAGGCCAAAGCCTGCCCTTGGAAAAAATCTGGAAGGCATGGACTCGCGGCAAGCGCTATGTGCAGCTTAAAGACGGCTCGTACACCAGCCTGCCCGAAGAATGGCTTGAAAAGCTTTCGCACAAGCTCACGGCCCTTGGGCTTGACCCCTCAAAGCCGCCGCAGCAAAAGTTCAAGCAGTTTGAAGCCCCCGTGCTCGACAGCCTGCTTGAAGACCTGCCCGGAGCCGCCACAGACTCGTTCTGGAACAACCTGCGCGAAAAAATTCGCTCGTTCCGCGAGGTGCGGCCCATTGCGCCGCCCAAGGCGCTCAACGCCAACCTGCGCAGTTATCAGGTTCAGGGCCTTTCGTACCTCAACTTCCTTTCGGAATACGGGTTTGGCGGTATTCTTGCCGACGAAATGGGCCTTGGCAAAACCGTGCAGACTCTGGCCTTTATTCAGCACATGATAGATGTGCACCACGACGGGCCAAACCTCATTGTTGTTCCCACCTCGGTCTTGCCCAACTGGGAGCGCGAAGCAGAAAAGTTTGTGCCCGGCCTCAAGCGGCTGACCATTTACGGCACGCGCCGCGAGGGCATGTTCAAGCACATTTCAAGCTCAAACCTCATCATCACCACCTACGCGCTTTTGCGGCGCGATCTGGAGGAAATGGAGAAGTACGAGTTTAACACCGTGATTCTTGACGAAGCCCAAAACATCAAGAACCCCAACACCATCACAGCCCGCGCCGTGCGCCGCATTAATGCCCGCATGCGCCTGTGCCTTTCGGGTACGCCCATCGAAAACAACCTTTTCGAGCTGTGGTCGCTGTTTGAATTCCTTATGCCGGGCTTTTTGGGTTCGCAGCACGCCTTCCAGCGTGGCATTGTCAAACCCATCAAGGACGGCGACGCCGAAACCCTTGATTACCTGCGCACCCGCGTGCGTCCCTTTATTCTGCGGCGTACCAAGGCCGAGGTGGCCAAAGACCTGCCGCCCAAGGTGGAGAGCGTTACCTGCTGCGCACTGGAAGAAGCACAGGCCGAGCTGTATTCTGCCTTGGCTCGCAAGCTGCGCGCTCAGGTTCTGGCCGACGTGGACGAAAAGGGCCTTGCAAAAAGCCAGATGTCCATTCTCGACGCCCTGCTCAAGCTGCGCCAGATCTGCTGCCACCCGCGCCTGCTCAAGCTCGACATGCCGGGCTTTTCCAACAACCTGCCTTCGGGCAAGTTTGACGCCTTTAAAGACATGGTTATGGAAATTGTGGAAGGCGGCCACAAAGTGCTGGTGTTCTCGCAGTTTGTGCAGATGCTGCAAATCATCAAGCAGTGGCTGGAATTTTCGCAGATTCCCTTCTGTTACCTCGACGGCGCGAGCAAAGACCGCTTTGATCAGGTGGACAAGTTCAACAACACCCCTGAAATTCCCATCTTCCTTATTTCGCTCAAGGCAGGTGGCACAGGCCTCAACCTTACCTCGGCAGACTACGTTATCCACTACGACCCGTGGTGGAACCCCGCTGTGGAAAGTCAGGCCACTGACCGTACCCACCGCATCGGCCAGACGCGGCAGGTCTTTTCGTACAAGCTCATCTGCCAGAATACGGTGGAAGAAAAGATACTCAAGCTGCAGGAAGCCAAACGTGGCGTGGCCGAGGCCATTATTCCCGGTCAGGACACATGGAAGTCGCTCACCCGCGAAGATCTGGAAATGCTCTTTGACGTGTAACTTCCGGCATTTTGTGCAGTAATAAATGGCAAGGCCCTCTGGCTACAGGGGGCCTTGTTTGCGTTCTGGCACAAAATCTGGCCGCAAAAAAACCGCCCACAAGGGGCGGTTTTGAAACATCCAAAGCAGATAACTAAAGCTCAGGTCTACGAAAGCACGGCCTTGGCCTCGGCCACGCGGGCCTCTTCCTCCCGCCCAAGTTTGCGCAGGGCGCGGGCAAGGGCCTGCCACGCTTCTGGCCTGTCATGCAGACCAGCACTTTTGCGGGCCAGCAGTTCGGCCATGGCGGGGTCTTCGTTACTGTCCAGATAGATATTGGCCAGCATGAGCATGGAGGCTGCATCCTGCGGATTGCGCACAAGGGCCTCGTGCAGCAGCTCGCGGGCCTCACTGCCTTTGCGCTGGCGCACGGCCACACGCGCAAGATGCCTGCGGGCAAGGCTGGGCGCGCCGGGGCGCGCATCCTCAAGGGCTGCGGCTTTTTCATAAAAACGGCGGGCCTCGGCCCTTCTGCCGCCCTGTTCGCACAGCTGCCCAAGTCTGATGTGGGCAAACTGGTGCTCTGGCGAAATTTTTACGCACTGGCGGTAATACTGCGCCGCCGCGCGTTTTTCGCCCAGCCCCTGACATACTGTGCCCAGATTGTAATAAACCTGTTCGGCAAGGGCGGTATCTGGCCCGTGGCGCAGGGCTTCCATAAAATGCCGCCGCGCCTCGTGCTGCCGCCCCAGTGCCGCCATGCACACGCCCAGCGAATTCCACGCCATGGCATTGGCCTCATCGGCCAGCAGGGCAAGCTTGTATTCCTCAACCGCACCAAAAACATCGCCCAGACTGTAGCGCCTGTCGGCACTGATGTTGAGCGCCAGCGAATTGCACACGCCCACCTTGGGATCGGGCAAAAGCAGGGCATATTCCAGAGCTTTAAGGGCGCATTCGGGCATTTCTGCGCGGCTGTACTGCAAAAAGGGATAGCCCGCGAGCCCTGCGGCAGCCTGAAAACCACGGCTGTTCAGCTCGCTGCACACGTTCTGATACATGGCAACAAGAGTTTGGGCGTCCGCATCGGGGTGAAAAAACACCAGACTGTTGCTGCCGTAGCGGCCAGCCAATGGTTCTGGCAAAGCTTGTGGCGAAGGGGAAGCCGCGCCATCGGTCTGCCCAGCCGGTGCCTTTTGCTGCGCACTGCTCAGGGCTGCACGCCAGATGCCGAGGGCCGCTTCCACAATTCCTTGTAGGCTCGTGACATCCTGAACCGCATCCTGTGAGCCCGCAGCAGACTCAGCATTACCCGGTTCAAGCCGCAGCAAGCACAGGGCAAAACGGTTGCGCCGCTCGGCCTCTGCGCCAAAGCGGTTCAAAAAATCGCCGTGGCCGCACAGGCCGCCAGAGCATTCAGGCTGCGGCTGCGGCTTGGCAGGGGTTCCCTTGTCGGCCTTGGCACGAGAGCTGGCCGCCACGGGTTTGCGCCCGCCGGAAAAATCCTGTTCGTCAAGATCGGGGCTCAGTACCGGGGTTTCGCCAAGCAGGGTAAGCCTGTCGCCCACTTCTGGCTGGCAGGTCACATCCTCAAGGTGCAGTGCTTCGGCCACAGAATCCGTATCGCGTGTGTGCAGCAGCACCAGCTCACCCTTGTAGCGCGGCGCACCGCTCTCGGCCCTGCCCCACAGGGCAAAGCGCATGCCCTCGCGGGCCTTGGCCTGACGTCCAAGGCTCAGGCGCAAACGCCCCAGCGGCAGGGTTTCCAGCACCATGCCGCCTTCTTGCAATATGCGCGCAAAGGGCATGATGCGGCTCTCCACTGCATCTGCGCCTTCTGCCTCCTGCCCGGCCACATTGGCAGCCATACGCGCACGGTCCATGCACATGCGCGCCTGATCATACATGGCAAGGTGCAGCTCTGTGCCGCGCATATCCTGCGGGTATAGTGCATGCCCGGCGCACAGACGGGGCCGCACCACCTTGGTCATTACTGGATAAGGCATACGCACCGCTTCCATGCGCGTAAGGGCTGCCCGTGCCAGTTTGTGGCATGCGCCACGCCCGCTGGCGGGAAACAGCAGCGCCATCTCCCAACGGCCCACGCGGGCAGCCAGCACATCAGAGGGCAAGGCCTCGCGGCAGGCGTCTGCCAGCGCTTTAAAATATCCTTCAGCAAAGGCGTGGCCGCCACGCCGCACCACAGAATCGCCGTTGGCAAGCCGCAGCAGCACAAGGCCCATGCACAGCCAGTGCAGGGGGGCGGGGCCGCTTTCTTCCGCGCCGGGCTCTTCAAGATAGGCCCGCAGGCGCTCGGCGGCGTCTTCCATATGAGCAAACAGCGCCTGTTCTGTGGCAAGACCAGTGACGGAATCGGTACGCATGGCCTTGGCTCTGGCAAGGTTTTCCAACCCAAGGGCAACAATGGCGGGCAAAAAAGGCAGCAGAGGCCGGGCTTCGCGCGCCTTTACCCCGTGCAGCATAAATACGCCCAGCAAATGATTTTCGCGCCGCAGCGGCAGCAACAGTCTGCGCTCGCGCGTCAATAGCTGCGGCTCTTCAGGGGCACGGCCAGTGGGAAAATACAGGGCGTGCCCTGAAAAAGACAAGAATGAAGACAGTTGCTCACACAACAAGCCTTCCATTGCCATGAGGTCTTCACGCGCAAGGTCG
>CAYPRZ010000069.1:12161-13582 GCA_964413315.1 uncultured Desulfovibrio sp.
GGACAGTTTTTTTGCATCTTTAAATTGTAGTGTGGCACGGGCCGCTTGTCTAGAAAATTTCAAGACTGCTCACACGCCTTTTTGGGGCGCGCCTAGGGCTGCCACTGGCCCACTATCCTGCTTCGCTCTGGCTTGATTTTGCCCTCCTGTCCGGCTATCGCTCTTGAAGAAGAGCAAAAAAACTTTGTTACAAGGGCGGTACAGCCCTGTAACAAGCTTGTCTGAAAAAACCATCCACGATAGTATATCCAAAGTCGAAATTTGTGCGTGCGATCATGCATTGCGCGTCTCATATCGACAAACCAAAGGAATTTTTATGCCTGTTGCCACTTTTCCTCTCGGCCCCTTGCAGACCAACAGCTACCTCATCCACAGCGGCAAACAGGCCGTTGCCGTGGATGTGGGCGGCGAACCCGAACCCATGCTGGAATACCTTACCACGCACGGGCTCACGCTGACGGCCATCTGCATAACTCACCGCCACTTTGACCACGTGTACGGCGTGGCGGAGCTGCAAAAAGCAACTGGCGTTCCAGTTTACATCAGCGCCGACGACGACTGCCTTGAAGGTACCGAATCGGCACAGGGCGGCCTGTGGGGCTTCCCCTCGGTAACAGCCTATACGGCCCAGCCCATTGCCATGGGCAGCACCTCTTTTGGCGGCATGGACTGCACCGTTCTGGCCACGCCAGGGCACACTCCGGGCGGCGTTTCGCTCTTTTTTCCGGCTGAAAACTTGGTTTTTACGGGCGATGCCCTGTTCTACCGCTCCATTGGCCGCACGGACTTTCCCGGCGGCGACCACGAGGGTCTGCTGCGCTCGGTTTCGCAGGTGCTCTTTGCCCTGCCAGAAGACACGGTTGTGTATCCCGGCCACGGGCCCTCTACCACCATTGGCGACGAGAAAAAAAGTAACCCTTTTTGCGGTGAATTTACGCTATGAACAAAATCTTGGTGCTTCAGTGCAGCCCCCACGCGGGCGGCGTGTCCGACTCTGTGGCCGACCTTTTTGCAAAGGGGATGGTTGAAGCAGGTGCAGATCTGCGCACTGTGGCCCTGCGTGATTATGCCATTGCGCCCTGTACGGGCTGCGGGGCCTGTTTCAGGCCGCCGCACAACTGTGTTCTGGCCGGGCGCCCCCTTCCCGGCCAGAAAGGCGATTGCCCGGTTCTGGATCAGGCCGAGGAGGTTTTTCAGCTCATTGCCGAGGCAAGGCTGATCATGATTTCTTCCCCCATTTATTTTTATTTTCTGCCTGCGCATTTCAAGGCGCTTATTGACAGAACCCAACGTTTCTGGGCTCTGCAAGGTGGCGAAGAACGCATTCCCATGACGCTCTCACGCGCAAAGCCCGTGCTTGTGGCCATGACCGCTGGCAGAAATCGCGGTAACCTGCTGTTTTCAGGATCTCTGATTTCACT
>CAYPRZ010000070.1:0-13545 GCA_964413315.1 uncultured Desulfovibrio sp.
GATTCGCAACGGTTGGCTACTTCCAGCAAGGCTTGCATCACCCTTTTGCCGTGCTTTTCGCGCACGGCGTCTGAAAGTGCCACAAAGGGCAGATAAATGATAAAACCCAGCGCAAGGTTTATGAGTTGAACAATCGTGCCGTTAATGCCGCCCGTGGCCACATAGCCGCTGATAAGCGGGGGTGTTGTCCAAGCTACGCCAACGGTGGTGTGCGGCAAAAAGCCAAGAACAGTGGCGGCGTAGGCCACAACGGTTTGCACGGCAGGAACCAGCAAAAAGGGAATACCAAAGGCCGGGTTGAGCACCAGTGGAACGCCAAAGATAAGCGGTTCATTAACATTGCACATGGCAGGCACAAGAGCCAGCAAGCTGAGTTTTTTCATTCCACTGTCGCGGCAGCGCACCAAAATGGCAAAACAGAGGGCAAGTGTAGAGCCAGAACCGCCCATTCGGGTAAAGGTATCAAAAAAAATCTTGGTAAAAACAAAAGGGGGTGGTGTGCCGTACATGGCTGCCTTGGCGTTGACCAGCCCAGCCGGGGTGAGGATGTTCACATCCACAGTGTTGAGCACATTGGGGCCGTGTGCGCCAAAAAACCACAGAACCTGAGAGGCAATACTGTAAAGCAGCCCAAAGCCCAAGCCGTTACCGCTGTGCTGAAAAGGCAGTGCCAGCAGTCTGCTTGTGGTTTCCTGAAGGTCGGTTGCGCCATAAAGCGACAATATCAGCCGTATGCAAGCAAACAGCAGTATTGTGACCATGGCCGCAGGCATTACCTTGACCACATCGCGCACCACAGGATCATGCCCAGCTACTTCTTCTGGTAAATGAAAATTGTGAAGCCGCGCCAGCCGCACAAATACAGAGCTACTGGCCATGGATACAATCATTGCCAGCAAGAGACCTCTGTCCATGGAAAAGCTGATGGCCCAAGAGCCTGTTTCTTCTGGGGCCACAATGACAAAAAAGCACGAGAGTACAACAAGTGAGCCCAGCATTGGGCTTATGGTGGGGGCAGAGGGGCAGGTCATACTTGCGCGCATGGCGTTTGCACCGCCCAGTGCGCAGGCCAGAGCCAAAGCCGCTATGCCAAATGTAGCCGAAGTAAGGCTGTCACAAGCGCGCACCCCCACCGGGCCAAGCAGGGTATCAACAGCCCTTTGGGCTTCTGCAAAGGGCAGGTTGCGCAACAGCAGTGTAAACGAGCCGACAAGAATCAACGGCAAAACAATGAACAGCCCTCTTCGGATAGAGAGAAATGCCGGGCGTCCACTCAGGTCGTCCAGCAGGCACAAAAGCGTTTGGGCCAGATTTTTGCTGTTCATATAGTGGTTGTCGCTTGCAAACTCACCCTTGAGTAACAGGCGTTTGGGCAGGGCCGCTGCGGCAACGCGTGTTTTGTTTAGTCCACGTTATATTAAGCGGGGCGTACAAAATCAGCCTTTTGCTGCATCCTGTAACAAGTAAATTTGTTAGAGAAGGACAGCGCAAAATGGTTAGTCTGTTGGCCTTATGTAATATCAGGAATCAAAACAATCAAGCTTGCAGGTGTGTAATGTCTGCAATTCTCAACGCTTATGTATGATAGTTTGTGGTGTGCTGTTGCGTGTACAATCAGAAATTGATTGCATGTTGCTTGATAATTTTGTTGAAAAGCAAAGCTGTGTTGAGGGGAAGCAAATTATGGATATAAAATTATTCCACCGTATTGCTTTTTGTAATTTTGTTATTTGTTGAAAATGAGATATGATATGAAATTAATTTTTTAGCATACAAATTTATTGCATAATTATTTTACTCCTGATTTGTTTGTTTTGGTGTTTTATCAAGCGTGTACACAATGCTGATAAGAAATGCCGTGCCAAAAAGCATGAATTGTGCGCCAAAAATCCAAAAAACCAAGGGAACAGTAAAATAAAAGGCCCGCATGCCCAATGAAAAATGGTCTGCGCCCATATTGAGGTATTTTTCTGCCATACAACTTATGCGGGATTGGTCTTCGGGCTCCCTTTCTGCCCCCAACATAAAGGCAACATGGGTGTAGAGCCTGAGCGACGAAGTAAAACAGAAAAAGGCCAGAAAAAAATTCAGCAGCAGGGCCAAAATTTTAAAGGCAAACATGTCGGAAGCAACCGAGCCAAAAAAATTCAGTGTGTGCCATGTGTGGCGCACATTTTCACCGTTGCCAGTTAACGAAAGAACGCCCACGGCCAGCAGAACGCTGGTAGAGGCCATAAAGGTAGAGGCCATGGTGGCATTTCGCAGGGTTTGCACGGCAAGAATGCCATTTTTTTGTTCAAGAACGGATGCAACCCACTGAACCCTTGCCGTGCGGGATATGCCGTGGATGGTGAAGCCGGGATCAACAGATTCTTTGTGGCGAATATAGAGATTGTACGCAGTATAGAGGGCCACTGACAAACAGAAAAGCACCAGATCAAACGTATACATAACCCCTCCATTGGCAGGCAGGGCACGGGGATGCGCCTTGTTGACATATACTACTGCCGCTGCCACTCAGTAAGCAACTACAACCGGTGCATAGTGGATGGCTAAGCATGAAACATGCGCGCACTAACAGACACCTCTTGGTGCGTGAAGGTGGCGCATGCCCTGCAATGCGTCTTGGTGTGTGGTTTGCCGCGTTGCATTGCAGGGCAGGGAACAAGAGAGCTTAAAAGCTAAACGATTGAGGCGGGTTGCCAGTAAAATCAAACATGTATGCCGTGCCGTGGTCTACGCTGAAAACAGTAAAGTCAGGGTTTTCTGCCGAACCGTAGATGGAACGCACAAGACCGTTGTTGGCAATAATGCGCTGCTTGATCTGCATGTTGTCGTCAAGGTTGGCCGTACCCTTTACCCGCAGGGTGACCATTTTTGGCGACATGCACGAGAATTCCAGCCGGGGATCAGCCTGCAACTGGGCAAAGGTCTGCTTGCTGCGGGCAGTGCAGAACCACAGGCGGCCATCTTCGGCAAACTGAAACTGAAAAGGTCGCACGCGTGCTTCGCCAGCGTCAGATGTGGCAATAAAAACAGTGGTGTTGGCCGAGAGAAAATCGATAACTTTTTGCATGGTATCTCCATTTATGTTCGATGTCGAACTACTGTTATATAATAAAACGCGCAGGATGCGCGGTGTTTTTAGCCAGTTCGCAGTGCTCAGCCGTAACAAGTCAACAAACCTACTGAATCATAATTTTGCCTTGTCACTGATATTTCGCAGAACTTTTTCCAGCCCTAGCACAAGGGCTTCCTTTTCAGCCTGCTGCATGTCGCCCCATACGGAGTTCAGCAGCGTTTGGGATATGGTGGCAAAATCTGGCGCTGCCGCAACTGCCTTGGGCGAAAGTGAAACCAGAGTTACCCGCGAATCTTCAGGAGAAGGAGTTTTGAGCACATACCCGGCCTGTTCAAGCTTGCCCGCCAAGGTGGTTACGGTATTTTTTTGCTTGCCAATGGCCGCTGCAAGTGCGCCCATGGGCATGGGCCCCCGCTCGGAAAGAACATGCAGTATGGCCCCGTGCGAGGGGGCAAGGCCACTGTGGCCGTGTTTTGCCAGCTCTGCCACAAGCAGGTTGTTGGCCTGTTCGCGTATACGGCTTATGAGGGCGACAACGTGATTGGTCTTCATGGGTGGAAATTAATTCGATGTCGAACTAATGTCAAGTGTATCCGGCACAGAAAAATTCAGAGTTTATTCGGCAGGCAACAACCATCAAGCGCCTTGCGCCAGCCTGAGCCCGCAAAAATCCCCGGCCTGCCTGTGGCAAACCGGGGATGCTATGTGCTGGGCACGTCCGCAGACGCATCCAGTCTGATTTTTTGGCAAATATTACTTGTCAGACTGCAACTTGAGGCCAGCCTCAAAGTGGTTGAGCTTCATGGCCCGGCGCACTTTTTCAAGGGTTTTGGCCGCCTTGCTGTAGGCTTTTTCCGTGCCCTGTTTGAGCACGTCAATAACAAAGGGAATGTCCTGCTCATATTCGTGGCGGCGGGTACGGATGGGGCCAAGAATCTGCTGCATGATTTCGTTCAGGAATTTTTTTACCGCCACATCGCCCAAACCGCCGCGCTGATAGTGGGCCTTCATTTCGTCAAGGTTGGGGTAGGGCGAATTGAACTTGGCAAAGTCTTCGGGCGTGGCAAAGGCGTCCAGATAGGTGAACACCGTATTGCCCTCGATCTTGCCGGGATCAGAGGCCTTGAGGTGGCCGGGGTCGGTGAACATGCTGAAAATTTTGTCGTGCACTTCTTTTTCAGAATCGCTCAGGTAGATGCAGTTGCCGATGGACTTGCTCATCTTGGCTTTGCCGTCAATGCCGGGCAGGCGCAGGCAGGCGGCGTTTTGTTCCAGCAGAACCTGCGGCTCCACGAGGGTGTCGCCATAGATGCTATTGAACTTACGCACGATTTCAACAGTTTGCTCCAGCATGGGCTTCTGGTCTTCGCCCACGGGCACGGTGGTGGCTTCAAAGGCCGTTATGTCGGCAGCCTGACTGATGGGGTAGGTAAAAAAGCCCACGGGAATGCTCTGTTCAAAATTCTTTTGGGCAATTTCAGCCTTGACCGTGGGGTTGCGCTGGAGGCGCGACACGGTCACAAGGTTCATGTAATGGAAGCTCAGCTCGTACAGCTGGGGCAGCTGCGACTGAATGAAGATGGAGGACTTGGCGGGATCAATGCCGCAGGCAAGATAGTCCAGCGCTACTTCAAGAATATTGTTGCGCACCTTTTCCGGATTGTCGGCATTGTCGGTCAGGGCTTGCGCATCGGCCAGCATGATGTAGATTTCATCAAAATTGCCAGAATTTTGCAGCGAAACGCGCTGCTTGAGAGATCCGGCGAAGTGTCCGATGTGCAGCTTTCCCGTGGGGCGGTCCCCTGTCAGAATGATCTTGCTCATAATGTTCTGCGCATGCCCCTGACACGGGGCATCAGGAACGCAGCCTCCATTGGTGAATTTTTTGCTGTTGAAGCGGGGGGTTGCCCGCAAAATACAGCCGCTTGGCAGTGATTGCGCAGCGGGCAGGGCGTAGCTTTTTTTTATACACCAAGCCTGCCCCGGCCACAAGGGGAAGCCCCACGCGTTTTGCGCATACGGTTTGCTCTGAGGCATGTGGCAAGGGGGCGGCAAGCAAGGCCTGTTGTTTTCAAATGCTTAAGGAGTCCAAAAACTAGTTAACACATGTGACTTTATTCACTTGCGGCAAATTCGCCCTAGGCGTATGTTTTGGTCGTGGTCAGCAGCCATTGACCAGCACGTGAACAGACTTTGATTTTACTGTGGTTTCAGTGTGTTATGCGTTAGCTGATTTGTTCCTGTAACGGGAGTGCAATCATGAAAAAGATGCTTTTTGCCGCAGCTCTGTGTTCATTGATGTTTGCCGCAACAGCCCTAGCGGGCGAGCCCCAGCTGTACACCAAGGAAACCCTGAAAACATGGAACCGCGACAACGTGGCAGGTGGGCAGGGTACGTTGTATGGGCAGTTTGGCTTTAACCGCAACGATGCAACCAAGGACATGGTTATCAAGGAAATAGGCTGGATGACCCTGCAACCCGGCGCATCCATTGGCATGCACAAGCATGAAAACAACGAGGATGCCTATATCATTGTTTCTGGTCAGGGCGTGTTTACCGACAGCGCAGGCAAGGAAACACCGGTCAAAGGCGGCGATATTACCATTGCGCGCCCCGGCGACACCCATGCCCTCAAGAACAGCGGCAATGAACCCTTGGTATTTTTGGACGTGATCGGCCAGCGTTAGGCTGTATGAGATATTTGGCTGCCTTGCCCTCGCAAGGCAAAAACGCCACCCCGGTTCTGTGACCGGCGGTGGCGTTTGCCGTAAATGGGGTTATGAACGTTATTCGCCCGATTTGTCTGTGGTCAGCAAAAATACAGCGCCAAGCACCAATGCGCCGCCAAACCAGCCAGCGGCGCTAAAGCATTCATTCCAAAAAAGCCAAACCCACAGCGTGCCGAGCACTGGCTCTAGATGGCAGGTAACTGCCGCCCGCACAAGGCTTATGCGTTTGAGCCCCTGACCGTAGCAAATGTAGGCCATGTAGCAGGTGAGCAGACCCAGAGCAAACAGCCAGCCCCAAGTATCCGGCGCGTGGTTGATGCTTATGGGGCCGCCAAAGCCAAGTGCTGCCAGGCCGCCCAGCAGCATGTAGCCGTAGATGCTGGCTGTGGAGTAGCGGCTTTGCCACCAGCGGTAAAAGGGATAGTGCGTGGCATAACACAGGCCGGAAAGCAGACCAAAGGCAATGCCCGCAAGGGATGCTTGCCCCGGCAGGCTGCCGCCTGAAAAGCAGACCATGGCTGTGCCACAAAGGGCAATGCCCACGGCCAGCGCCTTGCGTTTGGTGATACGCTCGTTAAACAGAAAGCGTGAAAAAACAGCCACCCACACGGGAGCTGTGTACAGCAGCACGACGGCAGTTGCCCCCCCGCTGAGCTTGATGGCCATTTGCATGGCCCCAAAAAACACGCCAACGCCCCACCCGCCAAACAGCACAAAAATCAGGGCATGGCGCAGCGGAATGCGCAAGCCGCCCGTAAGCCCTGCGTGCGCCAGAAAAAAGACGCAGCCAATGCCCGCCCGCCAGAAGGCTGTTTCAAGCGGCAGCACGCCAGCGTGCTGGCAGAATTTGGAAACAACGCCCAGCAGCGACCACAACAGGGCCGCCAGCAGAATCCACATGTATCCGTCTACAGAATTTTGCCGCATGTTTTTTTGTAAAGCTATAAGGTGTTAGGCTATGCCCAGCGCAGCGCACACAAGGTTTGCTATCTGCGTCTGGTCTTGCGGCAGTGGGTGGCTGTTCCACCCCTCGCCAACCAACCACAGAGGTACGCGCCTACAGGCATCGCTGGCGTCATTGTGGTTGCCGTCGGCACTCATGCCGTGGTCGCTGGTAATCAGCACAGCATAGCCAGCCTCGGCCCAGCGGGGCAGCCAGCGGGCCAGCAAACCGTCGGCCCTGCGGGCAGCGGTGCGGTATTCGCGGCTTTCTGCGCCGAAGATATGCCCGGCATTGTCAATGCCCATGCTGTGCACCAGCAGAAAGTGCGGGCTGTGCAGCCGTTGCAGGCTGGCAGCATCGTGAAAGACCTCGTCGTCTGGGTAGGCATCGGTGCTATAAAAATGCCCGTGAGCAATGGGCAGGGCGGGGTTGTCCGTATGCCGATCGCGGGCGGGCTCAAAGGGCTGGCTGTTGCACAGCTCGCTCATCCAGTGGTAGGCCGCAGCGGCGGTTACCATGCCCGCAGCCTGAACGCGGCTGAAAATATGGGGCTTTGGGCAGGGGCAGGGGCAGTCATTGTGGGCAATGCCGCTCTCTACCGGGCGCTTGCCGCTCAGCAGGGTAGCGTAGATGGGGCGCGAAAGGGGCGGCAGCTCTGCGTTGAGTTCTGTGTAGCGGGCCTTGCCCGCATCTACCAGCGACTGCATGTAGCCCATGCAGGGGCGGGCGGTGGCGGCGGCAAGACCATCGAGCAGCACAAAAACTACGGGGGGCATTACCAGTCACCCTTGCCAGCTGGGCGTGGACCAAAATCAAGGCCCGGCGCTTGCGCCCGCAGCTGAGCGGCGGTAAGGCCGCGCACCGCATAATTGCGCGCAAGCCAAGCCAAAAAGTCATAAATCTTGGTGTACAGCGCGTCTGCGGCTTTTTGGTCGGGAATATTGGGAGAGCCGCCGGGCAGCATCTCGGACGAATGCCAGAACAGGCTCAAAACCTTGCCGCCCCTAGCCATGTGCAGCCGCGTTGCCGCCCGCATGACAGCGGAGCTGTGCCACACCGGGTTGGGGCTCAGCGCGCCCCAAAAATGGAAATTGTCGGCCCAGTTTGTGCCCTTGGCGCAGCCATGCCATAACCGCGCAACCTTGCGCGATAGCGGAATCTGGGTGACGGGCGATTCCAGCAGGTTGGGGGCATCGTCCAGCCAGTAGGGGTCGCAGGGCGCAAGAAAATGGTCTGGCCCGTCCTTGAAGACGCGCAGCGGGCAAACCGAGCTGTCAAAGGTAATGCCTTCCTCTGCCAGCAGCGGGCGCACCGACGCTTTCAGATCCCAGCGGCCCATGCGAAAACTGGTGAGCGGCGCACCCTGAAACTCGCGTCCGGCATCCAGCAGGGTGCGTAAGCGCTGGCGCAGCAACTCACGCGGCAAACGGTCTGTGCGGGTGGGCGGCCCTTGTTTTTCTGTCTGCGCGGCCATGTGCGCATGGTCGAGGGGCGGGGTGCTCCAATGGTGCAGGTGGGCGGCGATTTCTGCATTGCAGTGATCGCGCATCCAAGCCAGATGCTCACAGGCCTCGGTATTGGTAAAAACCGTGTGCGCGCAAAACAGCGTTAGCGGAAACCCCAGCTCGTTGGTGAGCGGGGCAAGCCTGCGGAGCAGGGCCACATTGCGCACTCCGCAGCCTGTGGCGGCATAATTGCCGGAAAAAAGCCCCTCTTCTTCAACATCCAAGCTTACAATTACGCGCAGGTCGGGCTCGTAAGGGGGCATGGCGCTGTCCGGGGAATTATTGCTATGGATCATCAGTTACTCATAAGCCCAAGTGCCGCATATGGCAATGCAAAGGCACAGTTTTTCCCTGCCCTACAATCGCAACTCTTGGCGGTTTGTGGAATAAATGTATATATTTTATGCTGTTGTGCAAACACTGTCGCGCTGGCCTTGCAAAAGCGGGCGGAATGCATACAATAATGTTTATGGAATAGGGTGTGCTTAACTGCCCTGTTCGTCTACTCACAGATTTTTTAGGGAGCAGCATGACCAAGCCTTTGCGCGTCCTCTTTTTAATGGAGGATCTTTGTTATGGTGGCACACAGCGCCAGACCCTTGAACTGGCCCGCCGGCTGGATCGCAGACGTTTTACGCCGGTCATGCTTACCCTCACCGGCCCAACAGATCTGGACAAAGCCGCACTCGATGCGGGCATAGAGCTGCATCACATGGGGCAGGGGCGTAGTGTTTGGCCCCTGTTTTTTGCTGGCCTTTGCTGCAAGCTGCGTGGTTTGCGGCCAGATGTTATTGTGCCCTGCACGGCCCTGCCCAACATATGGGGCCGCATATGGGGAAGGCTGGCTTGGCTTGGCAGCAGCGGTCACGCGCCGCTGGTGGTGGGAACCTGCCGTGGCGGCGGCGGCCCCAAGAGGCAGCACGAGCGTTGGCTTTGGCGGCTTACGGACCATATGGTCTGCAATTCTGAGGCACTGCGTGAAATTTTGCAGGGCTTTGGCGTACCCAAGACGCGGCTGAGCTATATTCCCAACGGCGTGGATACCGAATTTTTTGCGCCCACTGGGGCTGCGCCCTCGGCCCGACCGCCCGAAATTTTGTGCGTGGCGCGCCTTGCGGGCGACAAGGATCATATGACCCTGCTGCGGGCTTTTGAGCTTGTGCTGCAAACCCATCCAACTGCCCGCTTGCGCATTGTGGGCGATGGGCCGGAAGAAGCCAATTTGCGCGCATGGGCCAGAGAACACGCCGCTGGCAGTAATGTGGATTTTATCGCAGGCGGGCTAGACATGCGCGCCCACTACGCGGCGGCCCGTGTTTTTGCCCTGTCCTCGGTGCGCGAGGGCCAGCCCAATGTTATTCTTGAGGCCATGGCTTGTGGTTTGCCTGTGTGCGCCACCGCAGTGGGGGGCATACCCCGGCTCGTGGAAGACGGTGTGAACGGGTATCTTTCTCCTGCCGGGGATGCCGCCGCAATGGCCAAAAACTGCTGCAAGCTGCTTGCCGATGGCGCACTGTGCGATACCATGGGCGGGGCAGGGCGGGCGCGTGTGGAAAAAGATTTTTCTTTTACTGCCATGGTTGAGGCGCATCAGGGCATTTTTGTCGGGCGGCGTAGTTGATGCACGCATTGAAAAACGCATTTTGCGCCCAAGGCTGAATGCAGCAGGAATACCAGTGAAATTGACCTACCAGTTGTTATCTGCCCTTGTTTTGCGTGGGGGCCGCGGCATGTGTTTGAAATCTGCCGCCCTGTGCCTCGCTCTGTTTGCCAGTCTTGGCTTACATACGGTCAGAGCCGCAGAAGCCGCGCCCGTGCCAGCCCCATCGGCTGGCCCCACATCTACACAGGAATCTGTCGCTTCAGGCAGCCCTGTAGAAGTGCGCGAGCTGTGGACAGGCTCGCTTTATTCTTCAACCTACCGCGTGGGTGTTTGTGTTTCTGCGCAGGGCAATGTTCGCGGGGTGGTGCAACTGCGCCTGTACAACGGCAAAGTAGACGTGTACCACATAGATGGAACGGTGCAGAACAACGAGATTGAAGCGCACCATTCATCCGGCCACAAATTCAAAGGACGCCTTGCTTCGGCAGATACTGTGGAAGGCGTCATAAGTCTCAAAAACGGCATGAACATAAAGCTTGAAGGCAAACGTGCGCACGATGTGGAGCTTGCTCCAGAAGACTGCGCACCCCTGCCGCAATAGTTTTGCCGGGCATGCCCCCTGTTGACGCTGCCCAGTCTGTTTTTTTGTCCTGACCGGTCGCCCTGTTACGGGTTGCCTTTCCATAAAAAAGACAAGTAAAGGAGTGCCTATGTTCTGGATATGGTTTTTACTGGCCACCTCCCAATGTGCACTGCTGTATATTCTGGCCCGTAGGGGCGAAAGCATGCCCCGCCGCATTCAGGATGCGGCCGAGGCCAACAGGGCCGTGCCTGAAGACAAGTGGCCCTCTGTGGGCTTGATTGTGCCCGTGGCAGGGCGCGACCCGCGAATGGAAGGCGCTTTGCGCAGCCTGCTGCAACAGGATTACCCCCACTTTGTGCCGGTCTTGGTCACCGCCGAAGAAACCGAACCAGCCGCCGAACTTGTGGCCCGCCTCAAGCAGGAATTTCCCGCGCTGCGGCATGTGGTTGCGGGCATAGCTACCGGCTGCGGGCAGAAAAACCACAACAGCCTTCAGGGCGTTGCGGCCCTTGGCGATGAAGTGGACGTGTACGCCTTTTGCGACAGCACCCACATGGCAGAGCCCGACTTTTTGCGGCATCTTGTTGCGCCCATGGCGCGGGGCGAGGCCTCGTTCAGCACTGGCTATCATGTGGTGGAACCGCGCGACAACCAGCGTACCACGCTGGGCTATGCCTTTTGCGTAATGCTTATGCGCTATCTGCAAGCCATGTCGGCCTTTATCCAGTTGTGGGGCGGGGCCATGGCCATGACCCGCGCCGCCTACGTTAAATACGCCGTGGCGCAGTTGTGGGTAGAAAACGTGGTGGACGATTGCTCGCTCAGCGCCCTGTTGCAGGTGCGCGGGGCCAAGGTGCAGCTTTGCCCCGGTGCCTTGTTGCACACCGATGCCATAAACCACTCCCAGCCTGTGTGGCGGGCGTGGATGGACAGGCAGGTGCTGTTTCTCAAGTTTTGCATGCCCGGTCAGTGGAAGCTGCTGGGCCTCATGTGCGCGATGATGGCCCTGCCCATGCTTTGCGCGGGTCTTGCCCTCTTGGGCTGGGTTATCAGCGTGGGCAGCGGCGCGGGCGTGCTGCTGGCAATTTTCTGGCTGGCGGCCCTTGTAAGCGCCTTGCATCTGTGGCGCGGGCTGCTTTCAAAGCCTGTTCCGCTCGTGGGCTGGTGCTGGGCCTTTGTGGACGCCGTGCGCCTGTTTACCTCGGTGTATTGGCAGAGCCTCAAGGCGTGGAGCATTGAGTGGCACGGCATACGCTATGAAGTAGGCAAGGGCGGCGTAGTGCTGCGGTCTGAACGCAGCTAACCTTCGCTTGCCTTGGGCGGTGTTGGCACGTTGTTATTGCCCCCCCGTGGCGAAGGGTAAATCTAGGTTTTGACATGCACCTGTTGTGGCGTGTATGGTCTTTTGCCCTTTTGTCACGGGTGGCACCAAGCAGCTTGGTATGGTTTGGCGCTTAATTCGGCAGCAGGATGCGGCAATGGCGTTGCGTATGTGCGCGGCAAGAGCCATAGCTTTTTTTTACTGTTTATTGTCAGAGTAGTGATTGCACCATGATCGCAATGTCAGACCTTATACGCGTCAGCCTCAGGCAAGTTGTGCGCCAGCGCGGCTTTGGGGTGATGCTGTCCATCGCCCTGGGCATCACGGCGTTTATCGTCCTGGCGGTGCTTGGCCGCGAGATCCGCTACAAGGTGGGTCAGGACATGGTGCTTATGGGTGGCGTAAACGTCATTCAGGTATACATGGACGACGCCCAGTATCCGGGCCAGCCTGACCGCGAGTTTTATCCCGAAACCATTGACGCCCTTTCAGAGCTGCGAGGCGTAAGCCTTGTGAGCCGAAACCTGCGCGACAACAAGTCGTTTAGTCTGCGCGGCACGGGCGAGCGCACCCTGAGCCTCGATTTTATCGGCATCGACCAGTATTTTGCAGAGGTCTATTCAATCGACCTTGTGGCGGGGCGCTTGTTTGAGCAGAGCGATGTGGATTCGCACCGGCGCGTATGCATGCTGGGCAGGGATGCCGCCAGAAATCTGTTTGGCGGTTCAGAAGAATCCCTTGGCAAACTGCTTTTTCTTGAGCAGGACGTCTTTGAGGTCGTGGGCGTTGTGAGCGGTGTTATGCTTGGCAGTTGGAGTCAGGGCGGCTTTTTGCCCTATACCACCATGGCCGACCGCAACTGGGGCCGTGGCAAGGTGCGGCGGCTCTTTATACGCGCCATCGGCTGGGAAGACGTGCCCCCGCTTGTTAAAATAATTCCTCAGGTGGTGCGCGAGCACCAGTCGGCGCCCTATATTGTTGTGCAAACTCAGGAAGACCAGCTCAACCGCATCAAGACCACCTTTATGTGGGTTGAGGCCTTGCTGTGGCTTGGTATTGCCGCATCGCTCATGCTGGGCGGGTTTGGCATCTGGTACGGCACGTTTGCGGCTGTTCGCGCCAGAACGCGCGAGGTTGGCCTTAAAAAAGCCATGGGCGGCTCAGACGTAGATATTCTTGCGCAGTTTTTGGCCGAGGCACTTTGCAAATCGGTTGCAGGTGGCATGCTGGGCATACTGATAGGCTGCGCTCTGGTCGAGATTGGTTCCTTATCGCTGGGAACGGGCGTTTCGTATCCGCTGCTGTTTGCCAGCAGTGTTGGCAGTATTGTTTTTTCTGCCGTTATCGGTATCGCTGGCGGTTTGTACCCTGCCGTTCAGGCTAGCCGCATGGACGTGGTAACCGCTCTGCGGTTTGAATAGCACAAATACGCGGGTGCGCCCGCGTTGTTGCGGCCTGGCCGCGCACGGACAAGGTGGATCATGGCACCCGTTATAGTCGCCAAAGATTTATACAAATGCTACGCTGGCTTTTCGCCGGTGTTGCGTGGCGTAAACATTGAGGTTGTTCCCGGCGAGATGGTTGCCATCATGGGGCCTTCTGGCTGCGGCAAATCCACCATGCTGCACGTGCTGGGCATGCTGCACGCGCCCGACGCAGGTTCGCTGCAAATTCTCGGTAAGGACGTACTGACGCTCGACCGGGAGCAGACCGCCAGTTTTAGGCGCGGTACCATGGGTTTTGTCATGCAGTCGAGCAACCTTTTTGACCACTCCACA
>CAYPRZ010000071.1:0-13285 GCA_964413315.1 uncultured Desulfovibrio sp.
TGTTGCTGAACACGTGCGGGTGACGGCGAATCATCTTGGCGCGGTTGTTGTTGAGCGCATCGTCAAGGGTGAACTGCCCCTTTTTTTCGTACATGCGCGCCACAAAAAGCAGCAAAAAAGCCACGTCGCCCAGTTCTTCGCGAATTTCGGCCACATCGCCAGAGCGAATGGCGCTCACCAGCTCGTGGCTTTCTTCGATGATATATTCCGTAAGGCTTTCGGGCGTTTGTTCTTTGTCCCAAGGGCAGCCGTCGGGGGCGGTAAGTTTGTCGATGATCAGCTGTAGTTCTTCAAGGGCGGTCTTTTCCATGATGCAGATTTCCTTGGTAATGCGGCAGTTAAATGCCCAGGCGGGCGGTGAGGTCGGGCGGCAGCCAGCCGTGTACCTGGGTCATGAGTGCGTTAAAGTAGGGCAGTGCGCGTGAGTGCTGCATAAAGGGAGCACCCGCAAAAAATTTTTGCAAAAAAAGCAGGGCCAGCGAACACAGCAGTATGCCCTTGGCAAGGCCAAGCATGCCGCCAGCAAGTTTATCCGCCCACGATACAAAGGAAAAAGAGAGGATCTTTTGCAGAATGCGGGCAAGAATGGCCACAGAAATGATCACACCCAAAAAGATGAGCACATAGGCGGCAATGACCCGCCACGAAGGATCAACAATGAGGGTCAGGCGAGGCGCAAGCAGGGCATGGTAGTGGTGCGCGGCCCAAAAACCGCCCAGCAGTGAAACAAGGCCTGCTACCTCGCCCACAAAGCCGGAAATAAAGCCCCGTGTGCCAAAAAAAACCAGAATAAGCACTATGATGAGGTCGAAAATATCCTGACCCATGCGTTCTCCGTTGCCACTGTGGGTATCCTTGGTGCTGTTCGCTGCGTGAAGGCATTTGTGCCGAGGCCCTTTGACCTGCGGCGGTGCAGATCATAGCAGATGCCTGCACGCGGCACAATGTTCAGTGCGGGTCTACCGACCGCAAGTTGCTCAACAATGTATCCTGCAAACGGTATGTTTGCTGCAAGGCGGGCTGATCTGTTGGCAGCGGGGCCGCTTGCCCGTCTATGGAGCAAGCCCTTGCGGCAGCCGGGGCAGTATCTGATCCAGCGTTGTTGGTGTTGGGGCCAGCAGCAGGGCAACCACGCCGGGGTCGGGTTCTGCAAAAATATAGGGATAATCCACCTCACCAAACTGTGGGTGCACGGTAAAGGCCAGCCGTTCTGCCCCGCAAGGTAGAAACTGTGCGTTAACGCCGGGTTTGTTGCCCCTTGCGTCCAGCCGCCGCCACTGTTGCAGGTCTGTGAGCCAAACGGCGTTGAGCCCGTGCAGCACATGCTGAGGGTCGTGCTCGTCCGCCAGCCCAAGCAGTTGGTAGCAAAAGCCCGTGGCAATGCCGTTGGCGCGCAGCAAGGCAGCCAAAAGGTGGGCTTTAGCGTAACACAAACCCTCGCCCACACGCAGCACGTCCGAGGCACGGCAGGTAACAGCCGTGCCGCCGCAATCTATGGAGTCGGCAAAGTCATCGCGCACAAAGGCGTAGGTTATTTCAATAAGCTCCAGCTCCGACGTGCATTGTGCGGCAAGGCTTGCGGCCTTGGTGCGCACGGCAGGGCAATGAAAATCGATAATATCTGATTTGCCAAGGTAGGCTTGCGGTGCGGGGGGGATTTGGTGCATCATTGCAAAATTATATCATAGGGTAATGTTGGCCGCAAAAGTATGAGTGGGTTAGTGGCGGGAGGCAGGATGGAACATTTGCAGCAGCGTGTGGCAGGTGTTGTGCTGGCGGGGGGGCTATCGACCCGCATGGGACACGACAAAGCCCAGATGCGCGTGCACGGAGCTGACAAGCCCGATCTTTTGGCGCGCACCCATGCCCTGCTGGCTGAGCTGCTGCCCCGGTGCTGGGTTTCGTGCCGACCAGATTCCCCGCGCAGCGGCTACGAATGCCTGTTTGACGATACACCCGGTCAAGGCCCTGCCGCAGGCATACTAGCGGCCCTGCGTGCGGCGCGGGAGCATGATTTTGCGGCGGTGCTGGCCCTTTCGTGCGATATGCCCCTTATGGATGCCCCCACCCTGCGCAAGCTTTTGGCAGCGCGTGCGGCGGCCCCCGCAGGTACGTTGGCCACATTCTATGAGGATGCGGCCAGCGGCAGACCAGAGGCCCTTGCCGCGGTTTACGAAACCGCATCGCTGCCCCTGTTTGAAGCTTGGCTTGCCATGCCCGGTGGCCGCCTTAATTGCATTGTGCCGCAGCAGTGGCAGTGCCGTTTGCCCTACAGCGCCGAAGAATCACAGCCCTTTATAAACCTGAACCGCCCGGAAGACGTAAAAAGGGTGCTGGATATTCTTGGCGCATCTCTTTAAGATTTTGTAGCTCACGGTATTTTTTACAAGCGTGATAGTAATAGTATTCGGCCTGAAAATGGCTGTTTGCAATATTTGCTGCCCGGCGCGGTTGCGCGTCTGCCCGGTAAGCGGAACGAACAGCGCGCGAACAACTCTGCCGTAAACGCCCCACTTGGTGGCTTGCGGTGATCTGGAGAAGACATGGATATTGGGGCTTATTCATTTAAGGAATTTCATCAACTTGCTGAAAACTTTCATGGTTATGCCGCTCCCGGTCTGCTTGTGGGCGGATATATGGTTGAGCTGGCCAAACGGCATCTGCCTGAGGGCACGCTGTTTGAAGCGGTGGTAGAATCTGGCAAGTGCCTGCCGGACGCCGTGCAGCTGCTGACCTTGTGCAGCATTGGCAACAACTGGATGAAGATTCACAATCTGGGCCGCTATGCGGTTTCGCTGTTTGACAAGCACACTGGCGAGGGCGTGCGCGTGAGCCTCGACCCGGTAAAAATGGCCGCCTATCCGGAACTCAAGGCGTGGTTTTTTAAGGAAAAAGCAAAAAAGGATCAGGATATAGCCCTGCTGGAATCAGAAATTGAAGCCGCTGGGGATTCCATTTGTAAGGTAGAGCCCATTACGGTAAAGCGCCGTTTTATGGGTCACAAGCATATGACGCGCATACTCTGCTGCCCCGTGTGCGGCGAGGCCTACCCCGTGGAAGACGGCCCCGTGTGCCGTGGCTGTCAGGGCGAGGCCCCCTATGTTTCTGCCCGGCGCGAGCTTAAGGAAGATTGTCAGGCTCTTGCTGCCGAGCACCACAGGGCCGCTGCGGGCGTGCGTGTTGTGCCGGTGGAGGAAGCCGTAGGCAAAACCGTGGCTCACGACATGACTCGTATTGATCCCGGCCAGTTCAAGGGGCCGGAATTCAAGGCAGGGCAGCGTATTTCGGTCGGTGATATTTGCCGTTTGCAGCAGATGGGCCGCTTTAACGTGGCTGTTGTGGACGATACTGCTGGGCAGCCCCATTCCACTGACCCGCAGGCTCTGGTGCACGAAGACGAAGCGGCAGAGGCGTTTGCCCGCCGCATGGCTGGCGAGGGCGTGACCTATGAACTGCCGCCCCACGAGGGCAAGATAGATTTTAAGGCTGCCTGTAACGGCCTGTTTTGCGTGGATGTGGAGCGCATGACGCGCTTTAACCTTGTGCCAGAGGTTATGGTTGCCTCGCGTCAGGATGGCACGCTGGTTAAGGAAGGCGGCCCGCTGTGCGGTACGCGCGCTATTCCGCTGTACATCACGCGTGAGCGCATGTCTCAGGCTCTGGAGGCGCTGGAAGGCGGGCCGTTGTTCCGCGTGCTGCCCCTGCGCAATGCCCGCGTAGGCATTCTGGTGACTGGCACAGAGGTGTTTCAGGGTATTATTGAAGACAAGTTTATCCCCGTCATTACTGCCAAGGTCAGCATGCTCGACTGCACAGTGGTGCGTACCGACATCGTGCCCGACGACAAAGCCATGATGCGCGCCTCTGTGGCCGCCATGCGCGAGGCCGGAGCAGACCTGTTGATAACCACTGGCGGCCTTTCGGTTGACCCGGACGACGTGACCCGACAGGCACTGGTTGAGGCGGGCCTTACCGATGTGCTGCACGGTGTGCCCGTGCTGCCCGGAACCATGAGCCTTATGGGCCGCATACCCGGCCCGCAGGGCGATATGCAGGTGCTGGGCGTGCCCGCCTGCGCCCTGTATTACAAAACCACGTTCCTCGATTTGGTGCTGCCGCGCATGCTGGCGGGCCGTGGGCTCACCCGTGCCGAAGCCGCCCGCATGGGCGAGGGTGGCTACTGCCTGTCGTGCCATACCTGCACCTATCCCAAATGCTGGTTTGGCAAATAATTGCCGCGCCTTGTGCAAAGGCGGACATGTGAAACCGGGAGGCTCTGAAAATTTCGGGGCCTCTCTTTTTTATGCTGGGGGCCTTGGGAGAGGCGCACTTCTGCGCAGGCTGGTCATGTTGACGCAAGGAGCAATGCCCGCTATTGCTAGACCGACCGTCGGTCTAATTAAAAAAGGGGGCGTATATGCGCATCACAAAAGAGCATGGCGAGCGCAAGGCCGAAATTATGGCCGCCGCCGAAGCTCTGTTTCTTACAAAGGGCTACGCCAACAGCACCATAAACGATATTCTTGTAGCATTGAACATCGCTAAGGGCACATTTTACCACTACTTTTCGTCTAAAGAAGCGCTGCTGGATGCGGTAATAGCACAATATATTGATGCAGAAATTGCTGCTGCACAGGGCATTGCAGAAATGCCGCACCTTACAGCTCACGAAAAACTGTTCCGCATACTGGTTGGTGCAGATCGGGATAGTGAGCAGGGTGACCGGCTGGAAAAGGAAGCACAAACCGTTGGCAATGCCGATATGCACCAAAAAACAATGGCCTCCATTGTTTTGGGGCTATCGCCCATTTTGGCAGATATTGTGCGGCAAGGAATACGCGAAGGCACTTTTAACACCGAATACCCACAAGAATGTGTGGAAATCTTGCTTGCCGCTTCCGAATTTCTTTTGCACGGCACAGCCTTTTGCTGGAGTTGCGAACAGCGGTTGCAGAAGGCCAGAGCCCTTGCCTTTGTGGCAGAAAAATCCTTGGGGGTTACAAAGGGGCAGCTTGGCTATCTTTATAAAAGGCATGAAAAGCAGGGGGGAAACTGTGATTAATAATGGCGCGTGGATGGACGAGCTTGTGCAGCAGCTGCAACAGAATTTTGGTGAACGGCTGCGGTATGTTGGGCTTCAGGGCAGTTATCGGCGGGGCGAGGCCACTGAAAACAGCGATATTGATGTGGTTGTGCTGCTGAATACTGTGGCGCTTGATGATCTGGATACCTACCGCGCCATTGTGCGCGCCATGCCAGAAGGGCAAAAGGCCTGTGGATTTTTCAGCAGCGTGGGCGATCTGCTAAACTGGCCAAGGCATGAACTCTTTGCATTTCAAAAAGATACTGCTGATTATTGGGGCAAGCTGGAGAATTTTATACCTGCCATATCAGTAAGAGATGCAGCAGAATCTGCCAGAATTGGTGCATCTGGGCTTTTGCACATGCTCACACATTCGTATTTGTATGCGGCGGCAGACACCAGGCCAGTAATTTTGCAACAAGCATACAAGGCAGCTTTTTTTGTTATGCTGGTGCAGCACTGTGTTGCAACTGGCGTGTACTGCCGCACAAAACTTCAATTGCTGTCGCGTCTTGAGGGTGCAGATAAAGAGATCATATCTGCCGGACTTGATGCTTCACCGTTGCTGGATAACCATTCGCAACGCAAGGCCTATGCCGCATTGCTGCATTGGTGCAGCACTATTTTGCAAACAGCCAGCAACTGCCATGGTGCAGCGCAGGGGAGCTACGCAACCATGGATAATTGTTGTTGAATCTCAAATAAAAATTTTGAAGCAGCAATTTGGGGTACAGAACCGCTCCATACCGACACAAGCACTTGTCAAACCCTACAGCTAAAGGGCAAGGCGGCAACTTTTACGGCAAATAATTTATGGCCATCTGCCTGTGCAGGTGGTCTTTTTTTTGAGCAATAGAAAGACCAATAGCGCCAAAGCAAGTTAATTTTAAAGAAAAAAATATAATAATTTCAGCATTCACAATGGCATAAGTATACATTCATAAGTACTGTTTGTGTGCGCAATTTTCTATATCGGCATGTTCCATCACACTGAAATGGCATGCAAAGTTGTTTGTTTGAGAAAAAGCTCACAAATTTGGCCAGTTCCGCTTAAAAAAATGTAAGTATCTTGCGACATCACGTTTTTTTGAGTATGGTGATAACAAATCTCCATCTTTGTTTATGACGCAGCCTGAAAGGTGTCGGTTAAGGGCCGAGTATCGGCTTTTGCGCGGTGCGGCAGGCTAAAAAAAGGAGTATCATCATGAAAAGCACCCGGAGGAGTTTCCTCAAGGGCGTCGGTGCAGGAGTTCTCTGCCTCTCATTGGGGCAGCTGGGCTTCGACCTGGGCGAGGCTCAGGCTTACGCCGTTAAACTCAAAATAGAAGGCGCCAAGGAAGTCATCAGCGTCTGTCCGTTCTGCTCGGTATGCTGCCAAGTCATCGCTTATGTGCGTGACGGCAAGCTTGTTTCGACAGAAGGCGACCCAGACTTTCCTGTCAACGAAGGCGCACTTTGCGCCAAGGGCGCGGCGCTGTTCAGCATGTACACCAATGATCACCGCCTGAAAAAGCCGCTTTACCGCGCGCCCAACAGCGATCACTGGGTGGAAAAAGACTGGGATTGGACCCTTGCCCAGATTGCCCGCCGGGTAAAAGACACCCGCGACAAAGATTTTATTCTCAAGAATGCCAAGGGGCAGACGGTCAACCGTCTTGATACCATATTCTGGATGGGAACCTCGCACGCCTCCAATGAGGAATGCGCCGTTATCCACCAAGCATTGCGCGGCCTGGGTGTTGTCCATATGGACCACCAGGCACGGGTCTGACACAGCCCCACTGTTGCGGCTCTGGCAGAGTCGTTCGGACGCGGTGCAATGACGAACCACTGGATCGATATTAAGAATAGCGATGCAGTGCTTATTATCGGCAGTAATGCCGCTGAACATCATCCTGTCGCCTTTAAGTGGGTTATGCGGGCCAAGGACAACGGGGCCGTGCTTATGCACGTTGACCCCAAGTTCTCGCGCACGTCTGCCCGGTGCGACTTCCACGTGCCTTTGCGTTCGGGAACGGATATTCCCTTCCTGGGCGGTATGCTCAACTACATTCTGGAAAACAAGCTGTACTTCAAGGACTACGTTGAAAAGTATACCAACGCCGCCTTTGTGGTGGGCAAGGATTATGCTTTCAACGATGGCCTTTTCAGCGGCTATGATCCGGCCACCCGCAAGTATGACAAAACCTCGTGGGCTCTTGCAAAGGGGCCTGATGGTGGGCCTCTCATCGACCCCACCTTCCAGAACGAGCGTTGCGTCATCAACCTGATGCGCCAGCACTATTCCCGCTACACGCTCAAAAATGTTTCTGACATTACAGGCGTTTCGCAGGAAAATCTGCTTAAAGTCTACAAGGCCTTCTGCGCCACCGGCACGCCGGACAAGGCCGGCACCATTCTGTACGCTCTGGGCTGGACACAGCACACCGTGGGCGTGCAGAATATCCGCCTTTCCTCGCTGATCCAGCTGCTGCTGGGCAACATTGGTATTGCTGGCGGCGGCATCAACGCCCTGCGCGGCGAACCCAATGTGCAGGGCTCCACAGACCATGCCCTGCTGTACAACAACATTCCCGGCTACCACGGCACGCCTCAGGCCCCGTGGCAGACGCTTGCCGAGTACAACAAGGCCAATACCCCTGTTACCACACTGCCCAACAGCGCTAACTGGTGGGGCAACAGGCCCAAGTACGTTGCCAGTTTGCTCAAGGGCTGGTTTGGTGACGAGGCTACGCCAGAAAACGACTTCTGCTACAGCCTGCTGCCCAAGCTGGAGCCGGGCGAAGACTGCTCGTACATGTTTGCCATGGACAAAGTCTATCAAGGCAAGATGCGCGGCGGCTTCATCTTTGGCGTAAACCCGCTTAACAGCTTCCCCAACACCAACAAAATGCGCGCTGCTCTGGACAAGTTGGATTGGCTTGTGTGTTCCGAACTGCATAATTCGGAAACCACAGACAACTGGAAGCGTCCTGGCGTGGACCCCAAGGCCTGCAAGACTGAAGTGTTCTTGCTGCCCTCGGCCCACCGCATTGAAAAAGAAGGCACCATCAGCAACAGCGGCCGCTGGTTGCAGTGGTTTGATCAGGGCGTTAAGCCCGGCGGCGAAGCACGCAACTTTGCCGATATTGTTGTGCCTCTGTTCAACAAGCTTCGCGAAATGTACAAGGCTGAAGGCGGCGTGCTGCCCGAAGCCCTGCTCAAGATGAACTGGACAGACAAATATGACGCCGCAGAGTGGACCCGCCGCATCAACGGCTTGTTCTGGGCCGATGCCAAGGTGGGCGACAAGCAGTACAAGCGCGGCCAGCTTGTGCCTGCCTTTGCAGCCCTGAAGGACGACGGTACCACATCGTCGCTCAACTGGGTGTACGCTGGCAGCTGGACAGAAGAAGAAGGCAACAAGTCCAAACGCCGCAACACCAGCCAAACGCCCATGCAGGCCAACATTGGTCTGTTCCCCAACTGGTCGTGGTGCTGGCCTGTGAACCGCCGTATTCTGTACAACCGCGCTTCTGTAGACGTGAACGGCAAGCCCTTCAACCCCAAGCGTACGGTTATTGAATGGGACGGCTCCAAGTGGGTGGGCGACGTGCCCGACGGCCCGTGGCCGCCCATGGCCAACGAAGGCGGCAAGCTACCCTTTATCATGGTAAAGGACGGTCACGCCCAGTTCTTTGGCCCCGGCCCTGCCGACGGTCCTTTCCCTGAGCACTACGAGCCTGCGGAAACGCCATTGGCGAGCCACCCGTTCTCCAAACAGCTGAGCAGCCCGGTGTACAAGTTCCATACCTCTGATATGGACAAGATTGCCGCACCGGCTGACCCCAACTACCCCTATGTGCTGACCACCTACAGCCTCACCGAGCACTGGTGCGGCGGCGGTGAAACGCGCAATGTGCCCAACCTGCTTGAGACCGAACCGCAGCTCTATGTTGAAATGAGCCCGGAACTGGCCAAGGAAAAGGGCATCAAGAACGGCGACGGTGTCCTTCTTGAAAGCATTCGCGGCACATGCGAGGCCATCGCCATGGTGACGGTGCGCATTCGTCCCTTTACGGTTATGGGCAGAACAATCCACTTGGTGGGTATGCCCTTTGCCTTTGGCTGGACAACGCCCAAGTGCGGTGACTCCACCAACAGGCTGACCGTTGGGGCCTATGATCCCAACACCACCATTCCTGAATCCAAGGCCTGCTGCGTCAATCTGCGCAAGGCTGATAAGCTGACCGAAATAGGCTAACACGCCGGGCGCATTCCTTAGTGGAGTGCGCCCGCCAAGGAGCATTGCAATGCCGAAGACTTTTTTGATCGACACCACACGGTGCACGGCATGCCGGGGCTGCCAGTTGGCCTGTAAGGAATGGCATGACCTGCCTGCCAATGACACCAAGCAGCGCGGCACACATCAGAATCCGCCGGATCTGAACCCCAACAATCTTAAAATTGTTCGTTTTCGCGAGCGCATGAAGCCCGATGGCACGGTTGTGTGGAACTTCTTTCCCGACCAGTGCCGCCACTGCCTCACGCCCATCTGTAAGGATGTGGCCGATATGGCAGTGCCTGGGGCCATCATCAAGGACGCCAAAACCGGAATGGTTATCGCCACCGACAAAAGCGCCAAGTTGAGCCCGCAAGACGCGCAGGCTGTTATTGATGCCTGCCCCTACAACATCCCCCGCCTTGATCCCAAGACCAAGTGCCTGACCAAGTGCGACATGTGCATTGACCGCGTGACTGCGGGCATGCTGCCCATCTGCGTCAAAACATGCCCCACGGGAACCATGGCCTTTGGCGAAAGGGAAGAAATTCTGCCCATGGCCAAAAAGCGCCTTGAAATCGTCAAAAAGACCTTCCCCAAGGCATTTTTGGCTGACGTTCAGGACGTGAGCGTCATTTACCTGCTGGCAGAAGAAAAAGAGCACTATTACGAATACGCGTCCTTCATGTAGGGCGCGTGTTGAAGGCTCCCGCAGTTTAACAGCTGCGGGAGCCGGAAAATGCAGAGCGGGGGCTTGGCAAATCTTTCGCTTTAGTTCACCATTTGGGCAAGATCGACAAAGCCACATACCCTGTATGTGAGTTGTGCGTTGTTGGTGTGGCCCGCTGTTTTTTGCATCACTTGGGAAGAGCGTGTTCACCAGTGGGCAGTTTGGGTGGCTGCATGTCGGCCCCTTTAGCGAGGCGCGACGCATGCTGCGTCTGTAGCCGCCGCATGCCTGCACAATGCCTTGAAATGTGCCCTTCAAGGCAGAACAGCTCTGGATAGCGGCCGGGGCATACCCCCGGCAATTGGAGTATTAATGGCTGCTACTAGGCAAACCGTTGCCCAAACCCTTGAAGAGATTATTACTTGGCGTCCTGTGCTTGCGCCAGTACTGCGCTCGTTTGAGCCGCTGCTTTCTGCGCAGGAGGACCTTGTTGGCGAACTGGCGAAAAGCCTGAAAGAACAGGGTTTGGAGCTGCCGCAAGGCCAGCCAAACCGCATGGATCAGGGTGTATCGTTGCTGGCAGGGGCCACTTTTGCCGGGTTTGCCCCGGCGGTGCTTACAAGCGCAGAAAAACTGCTGCCCCTGCTAAGCCGCATGGATGCCGTGGTTCCGTACAAGGACGCGCTAGAAGCCTTTTTTTTGAAATCCGACAAGGCTGATGCACAAAAGATTGAAGAACTTGTTGCCACAGTTGTGTCGGGGAACAAAAAAAATATTGAGGGCTTGGCCCAAAAAATTGAGGTTGACCCTCTGGTGCTGCATTTTGTGGCAGGGTTTGTTGTTGCGCCTGTTTTGCGTGCGCTGACCTCGCTTGTGGTGGCGGCGGGCGACGAAGCCCCGTGGGAAGTGGGTGACGTGTGGCGGCAAGGCTATTGCCCCATGTGCGGTGCACTGCCCACCATGGGCTGGATGGACAAGCCCTCCATTGACGAAAAAAACGCCTTTCTTGCTGGCGGTGGTGGTAAAAAACACCTGCACTGTGGCACATGTGGCGCAGACTGGAAGTATCGGCGCGGCGCATGCCCCGCATGCGGCGAGGAAGGCAGCGGCGTTATGGAGCTGCTGCGCGAAAGCGGCAAGGCCGCCCACGGTGAGCGGCTCGACTGGTGCACCAAGTGTAAGTCGTACTGCCCGGCTGTAGATTTGCGCGAGCGCGAATTTATACCCAACCTTGATGCCCTTGCCCTTGGCATGATGCATCTCGATATGGTGGCCGCCCGCAGAAAGCTCAAGCCGGTCAAACCATCGTTTTGGAACATGTTTTAGTCGATTTTGTCAGCAGCCCGCAGGCAATATAACACATGGTTGCGCGGACACGCTGGCAGAAAATACAGTATTTGAACCGGTTGTAAATCTGTTTAAATGCCCCTGATGCGGAGTTCTTTAAAGATTGCACATGGGTGGCATAATAGGGTAAAACATCCGGCGTAGTAATTGGTGATGGTGGAGTTTTGACGCCTATGGCGAGCCGGGGGCCAGGCTCCTGAGCTGTACGAACCCAGTAGGAGGAATTACTGATGAAATATGTGACCTTGTTGCTGCTTGCGTTGAGCCTCGTGTGCGTTGGCACGGCGCAGGCGCGTGATATCAAGGAAATGTCGCAGGTCATCAAAAAGCCCATTGAGATCCCTGGTGGCACATCCCCTCGCATGAGTGTTATGTTTCCCCATACGGCTCATAAAGGCATCAACTGCATGCACTGCCACCACGAAGTGAGCGGTGACAATCGTTACGTTGCCTGTACCGAATGCCACGCCACCCCCGGTGCGCGTGAACGTGACTCCATGAGCATGTTCATGGCCTTCCATTCCAAGAACGGCGACCGTTCGTGCTACGGCTGTCACTCGCAAAAGGCGCAGGAAAATCCCACCAAGTACGGTGCCAAGTTCAAGGGCTGCCGCCCCTGTCACATGGCTGCCAGCGCCCGCGAAGCTGCCAAAAAACAGTAAGTGAAATTTGCGCAGGGTGCAGACCTGTGTAGTAAAGACAAAGGCCCCGCAAGGGGCCTTTGTTGTTATATGGCGATAACTCCACGTTGCGCACGTGCTGTATGCCCTAGCGCCACAATCAGAAAAGCCCGCAAGCAAAATTTAAAACGGCAGAGCCGACAGTGGGCGCAAAAAAAGGGCGTTTTGCAACGCCCTTAAATATGCCTTGGGTCAAGCAGGCAGCAGCCAGTTACAGACCCAGCTGGGAGAGCATGTCGTCAATGGCTCCCTGCGAAACACCAGCCTTGTCAGGCCCTTTAAGCTCGCCGCGTCCCTGATTGAATTCCTTCACCGCCTGACGCGCTTCGTCATGCAGCTCGTCTACATTCTTGCTGGGGTTTTTATCCGCAGCGTCCAAAAGCAGCCCGGAAGAAACATAGAGTTCCACAACCATGGATTCTATCTGGCTCAGTGCAGATACAACACGCTTGATGCGCTGGCCCGTAATGTCCTGAAAGCTCAGGGCCGTGAGCAGGGCCGAAAGGTCATTGCCCAAGTGGCTGTTGTTGGCAGCAAGCTGTGCCAAGGGGGCGGCATTGGCCGAGCCATCCTTTAGCCCAGCAAGCAGCTCAGCGTTCTTTTCCTGAAGTTCAATATGGCGCTCCACAATCTCCATGATGGTCATTGCGGCAGCTTCTGTGTCTTTCAGCACTTCATCAAGCTGGCTTGAAGCCTCAAGAAAAAGGGCGTCGGGATTGCGGGGGGGCAGAGGCTGACCTTTGGAAGCAGCAGAAACGCGTTGGTAGATGTCTTTAAGACCCTGACGCATTTCTGTGCTGATCTGCTTATAAACAGCGGCTTCGGGCTTTTGTTCGCTCATGCCCGTCCCCTTTGCGCGCGGCGCGGTTAAGTTGATATGTATAAAATTGCTCTGCCGCACAGGGGCACGGCAGAGCTTGCGTCGCTACTTGTTGGTTTTCAAAAAGGTCTTGGCGCGGGCCGCTTCGGGCGAATTGGGGTATTTCTTGATCAGCGTTTCAAGCTGGGCCTTGGCGGCAGCAGCCTGATTGAGCTTGCTGAAGCTGATACCCTGCTTGAGGTACGCGCCGGGCGCGCTGGACGACGAGGGGTACTTTTTGATGACCGCATCGTAAGCCAGCGCAGCATCGGCAAACTGGTTGCGCTGAAAGTAGCACTCGGCCAGATAGTACTGGGCTTCGGGTGCTTGGCTGTGGTCTTTGTAATTTTTCAGAAAGTCAGTAAATGAGCGCTGGGCTTCATCG
>CAYPRZ010000072.1:0-13028 GCA_964413315.1 uncultured Desulfovibrio sp.
CAGCTGGCTCGAAGCACCGTTAAAGGCAGTGACCGTGGCGGCAGGATCAATGGAAGAAATGATCATGCCGGGGAACATGCCCGCCACGCCAAAGAAGGTGACGCCAAGAATGAACACGGCACTGCACGCCCATGCCAGCCACAGCTTGCCCGCGCCCAGCATGACCCGCGCACCCAAAAGGCCGCCAAGGGCCAGCAGGGGCAGGACAAAGAGCACCGGCATGGCCAGATAGTTGGCGTAAAGCTTGGTGTACAGAGCGGTAAGCACCAAAAACACCACCAGCAGCAACAGCATAAGGGGCCACAAAAAAGTGGCCGAGGCTACAGCGCGGGTTTGCAGACTGCCCGTGCTCTTGATGGCCAGCCACAAAGAGCCGTGCAGCGAGAACATGCACAAAAAGAACACGCCGCCAGCAAGGCCATAGATGTTCAACAGGCCAAGCAGGTTGCCGTGGTACACGCCCTTGGCGTCAACGGGGATACCCATGAACAGGTTGGCAAAAGCCACGCCCAGAAGCACGCAGGGAATGAGGTTGGACAGAAAATGCACGCAGTCCCACAGGGCGCGCCAGCTGTCGTGCTCGACCTTATTGCGAAACTCGAACGAAACAGCCCGGAAGATCAGGGCAAAAAGCAGCAGCAACAGCGGCGCATACAAGGCGCTGAACATGACCGCATAGGCCTTAGGAAAGGCCGCAAAGGTCACGCCGCCAGCAGAAATGAGCCACACTTCGTTGCCATCCCAAAAGGGGCCGGCAGCGTTGTACATGATGCGGCGCTCTGATTCGTTTTTGCCCAAAAAGGGCAGCAACGTGCCAAGGCCCAGATCAAACCCGTCCAGAATAAAGTACACGGCCCACAACAACGCCCACAGCACAAACCAGATGGTTTCCAACATGGCTATACCTCCTGGGCGTCGGGGCCCTTGATGGCGTATTTACGCAGCAAGTAAATGTCCAGCAGGCCCAGCAGTGAATACACCACAATAAAACCGCCCAGCGATATGGCGACATTTTCTGCTGGTACAGGCGAAACCGCGTCAGACGTGCGCATAAGACCGTACACAATCCAAGGCTGACGGCCAATTTCGGCCACAGCCCAGCCGAGCATGATAGCTATGTAGGGCAGGGGAATGTTCCATACCAGTGCCTTGAGCAGCAGCGGACAGGGTTCATCCTTTTTGCGCTGCAAAAACGCGCCAACGGCCAACAGCACAAATATGCCCGCCATGGCGATCATGCCACGGAAGCTCAGGAAGGTAGGCATAACCGGGGGCCGGTCTTCCTTGGCAAAGTCCTTGAGGCCCTTCACTTCGGCGTTGGTGTCGCCGAAGGCAATCCAGCTCAGTAGGCCGGGAATGCCAATGGCCTGTACTTTGTTGCCCTCGTTGGCTTCATCGGGCCAAGCCAAAAGGTAGAAGGGCACATTGCGGCCAGTTTCCCAGTGCGATTCCAGCGCGGCCAGCTTGGCAGGCTGCAACTGGGCCACGGTCTTGCCCTGCTGATCGCCCGAAAGGCCCAGCAAAAGAACAAGAACCAATGTAAATACCGCAGACATCTTGAACGAGGCACGGAAAAATTCAACGTTGCTCTTGCGCAGCAAATGCCAAGCCGAAACGCCCAGCACAAAAAAGCCGCCAAGTGCCCACGAGGCAAGCACGGTGTGGGCATACATGCCCCAAGCGTAGCCGTTGGTTACCACTTCCCAGAAGTTGGCAAGCTCGGCGCGCCCCATGGCTTCATTGATGGTATAGCCCACGGGGTGCTGCATAAAGCCGTTGGCAAGAATGATCCACAGCGCAGAAAGGTTGCCCGCAAAGGCAACAATGTAGATGGAAGCGAGGTGCATTTTTTTGCCAACCCGGTTCCAGCCAAAGTGCCAAACGGCAAGAAATGTGGATTCCAGAAAAAAGGCCACCGTGGCTTCAATGGCCAGCAGCGAACCAAAAATATCCCCCACATATTCTGAATAGCGCGACCAGTTTGTACCAAACTGGAATTCCAGCGTGATGCCCGTCACCACGCCCAGGGTAAAGTTGATGAGAAAAAGTTTTCCCCAGAATTTGGCTTGTTTTTTCCAGAATTCGTCACCAGTGCGAACATAACGGGTTTCCATCCAAGCAAGAATGATGGAAAGACCGAGGGTAAGCGGCACGAATATAAAATGGAAAAAAACGGCCACAGCGAATTGCAAACGCGAAAGCATTACAACGTCCATGCAGGCCCTCCTTGAATATCCTTCAGGCGAGATAGCTTTTTTCCCATCAAATGGCAAGTAGTTACGAATATCGTTTTGCCCGGCATGCCTTTACGGGCGCGAGTATTATTAATTATCCCCCTTTAAATTGAAATGGATTTTCATGTTGTCGGGCCAATACTTTTCCGCCGCAGCCAGTCTCCCCGCTGCGTTACGGCAAAGGCCACGCAAAAAAACAAATACTTTTTTGCATGGTTCCCCTTGAAAAATCGTTAGGGGATATTATTTTCAACCATATCGTTTTTCAGGAGGTTTGTCATGGCAGAGGCTGGTAAGAATTCCCGCCAATTCCGCGCTGAGGTGCGCAAGGTCCTGCATATCCTCACCAATTCACTGTATACCAATCGTGAAATTTTTTTGCGGGAGCTTGTGTCCAACGCATCGGACGCGCTGGATAAATTGCGCTATCGCATGAACCGTGGCGAAAGCCCAAGCTTGCCTGATCTTCCGCTCGAAATCAGCATCAGCTTGGACAAGGACGCCAAGGTGCTGACCATTGCCGACACTGGCGTTGGCATGACCGCAGAAGAACTGGCCGAAAATCTGGGCACCATCGCCCGGTCTGGTTCTGAACAGTTTTTGGCAGATGTTGCCGCTGAAAATGCCAGCAAGGGCGCAGAAGGCGAAGCATCTGAAGCAGATAGCGTAGATGCTAAGCCCGCAGACGCCGCCAACATTATTGGCCGTTTTGGCGTGGGCTTTTATTCCGTGTTCATGGTGGCCAGCAAGGTAGAGGTAACCTCGCGCCCTGCTTTTGGCGATAATGCCGAGGCCAGCGTGTGGATCAGCGATGGCTTGGGCACGTTTACGATTGAGCCCGCCACTGGCGACGCTCCCAAGCGGGGCACGGAGATCAAGGCTTGGCTCAAGGAAGATGCAGCCGAGTTTGCAGAAAAATTCCGCGTTGAGTCTGTTATCCGCAAGCATTCGGCCTTTGTGCCTTTTCCCGTACTGGTGGACGGCGAGCGGGTCAACACCCAGCCTGCCCTGTGGCGCGAGCCCAAGTTCTCGGTCACCAAGGAACAGTACGATTCTTTCTACAAGGCCTTGACCTATGACGCCAAGGAACCGCTGGATACTCTGCATCTTTCTGTGGACGCCCCTGTGCAGTTCAATGCCCTGTTGTTCACGCCCGATTCGGCGCAGGACTTTTTTGGGGCCGACCGCGAATACTGGGGCCTCGACCTTTACGCCCGTCGCGTACTGATCCAGCACCGCAACAAGGAGCTTGTGCCGGAATATCTGGCATTCCTGAAAGGCGTGGTGGATACGGAAGACCTGCCCCTGAACATCTCGCGCGAGACGCTGCAAGAAAACGTGGTCTTGCGTAAGATCAGTCAGGTGCTGGTAAAGCAGGCGCTTGGGCATCTTGAAAAGCTAGCCAAGGAAGATGCGGAAAAATACAGCCGCTTCTGGAATCTGCACGGCAAGGTTTTCAAGCTTGGTTACCACGACTATGTCAACCGCGAGCGCATCTGCGCATTGCTGCGCTTTAATTCGTCAACTCTCGCGGATGCCGAGGCGCTTACGAGCCTCGACGAATACATGGCCCGCGCCCCCGAAGGGCAAAAGGTCATATGGTACGTGGCCGCGCCTAACCGCGAGGCTGCCCGCCTTAATCCGCACATGGAGCGCTTCCGCCGCAAGGGCATTGAAGTGTTGTGGCTCTACGAGCCGGTTGACGAATTTGTTATGGACAGCCTTGCCAAGTACAAGGAGTGGGAATTCAAGTCGGTTGAAACAGCGGCAGATGATGCCCTGAACGACTTTGCCGACAAGGAGCAACCCAAGAACGAGGCCGCAGCCCCGCTTTCGGACGACGACAGCGCGAGTTTTGACGCCCTGCTGGAAAAAATGAAGGGCATCTTGGGCGAAAAGGTCACGGAAGTGCGGGTTTCGCACCGTTTGGCCGACAGTCCCGCAGTGCTGGTCTCGCCCGATGGCGGCATGTCTTCCTCCATGGAAAAGCTGCTTAAAGTCATGCAAAAGGACGACTCCATTCCCGTAAAGGTGCTGGAGGTCAACCGCGACCATCCGCTGCTGCGCAGCATGCTGCGTATCTTCAAGGCCGATGCGGACGACAGGATTCTTGCCGACATGACAAGCCACCTGTTTGATGCCAGTTTGCTGCTGGACGGCTACCTCAAAGATCCGCAGGCTCTGGCCGCCCGTACTGGCAAGCTGCTTGAAGAAGCCGCTGCTTGGTACACAGAGGTGCGCAAAATATAACCTTCGTTTCCACACCAAAGCATAAATAAAATGAGGCCCCTGTGATCAGCAGGGGCCTCATTGTTTTAACGGCTGCGGTCTGGGTTAGTACACAACGCTGTACGACATAACCTCTGGCCGATGAAAGAAAAATTCTACACGCCGGTTCAGGGCGCGGCTTTGTTCGTCAATACCGGGCTTGAGGGGGCGCGTATCGCCGTAGCTTACTGCACGCATGCGCGTGGGCTTGATGCCGTGGCTGGCAAGATAGTGCACCATGGCCGAGGAGCGCGCGCCAGAAAGCTCCCATGCCGAGGCAAAGGGCGGTTTGGCTTCACTCGAATCGGCGTGACCGCGCACCACAAGGTACAGGTTGTATTCGTTCATGAGCTTTAGCACAGCCTCAAGCACCTTTGTGCCTTCGGGCAGCAGCTCGATGCTGCCGGGCTTGAACATGACATCTGAATTGACGCGCAGCTGCACGCCCACGTCGTCGGCGCTGATGCCCGAAGAATTCTGCGGCACGGCATCGGCCATGAGCATCTGCTTGATTTTTTGGGCAATGGCATAGTGCGACTTTTCAACTTCGTTGATCTTGAGGTCGCGCGCGTCGATTTTGTCCGTATTTTGAATAAACGGATTGTTGGAGATGGGTGATGTGGAACTAGAGTCGAAGTTGCGCTCGCCGCTAAAATACGCGGCAAGGCCCGCCTTGGTTTCCGGCGGAACCATGCTGAGGATCCACAGCAGAAGAAAGAAGGCCATCATGGCTGTAACAAAGTCGGCATAGGCCACTTTCCATGCGCCACCGCCCATAGGCTTCCTCCTTTCTGTAGTTTTTGCGCGGAGCCCTGCGCGTTGCGTCTAGGGCAGATGCATATCGGCCAACATGGTACCCAACTGCCCATACCATATCGGTTTAGGCAAAAGGGCTCAATATCTGCCGTTCCCTAATGGGCGGCTAGCCGCTCTTGAGGCGTTCTTCCATTTCGGCAAACGAGGGGCGAAAGGGATAGGGTATGGCCCTGCGTCCATATTCAACGGCGATCAGCGGGGTAGAGCCGCGAATGGCCGCCGCCACGGCTTCCTTGATGGAATTAAAATAAAAATGTTCTTCGGCCACATAGTTTTCAAGCTTTGCGCCCATGGGGCCAAAGAGGCCATAGCATGCAAGAATACCAAAAAATGTACCCACAAGTGCTGCCGCGATGTAGTGGCCCAAAACTTCCGGGGGTTCGTTGATCTTGCCCATGGCCAAAACCACGCCCAGCACGCAGGCCACAATACCCATGCCCGGCAGCGATTCTGCCATGTGCGACACGGCGTGGGCGGGCAAAATGCCTTCTTCCTTCATGGTTTCAATATCTACGTCCATGAGGCTGTCAATATCTGCGGGGTCGCCGGTGGTCAGGTACACACGCAGTGTGTCACCCACAAAGTTTACCAGCACGGTGTCTTTGGAAATATTGGGATATTTGCTGAAAATCGGGCTAGATTCGGGTTTTTCAACATCGCTTTCAATACTGATCACGCCCTCGCGGTGCATTTTTGAAAACAGAGCGTACAGCAGGGCGAGGGTTTCAAGGTAGTGGTTTTTGCTGGAACCGGGGTCGGCAAACAGGTGCTTGAGGCTTTTGACGACCAGACCAAATGTGTACTTGGTCTGCGAGCCAAAGAACGCACCAATACCACAACCCAGAATGATAATGAACTCGGCGGGCTGAAACAGAATGCCCCAGTCGCCGTGGGCCATGGTGTAGCCCGTGCCGACTGAAGCCGCAACGATGACCAGTCCTATAAGTAAGTACATACTGCCGCCTGTCCTCTCAATGCTATCCGTGTCGCTCGGTCAGCTGCCTGAAAGCTGACCGTCCTTAAACGCGGTATGGCCAGATATGCAGAAGTGTAGCCTATCTGTTCCGATGGCATCCAGCTGTTCTGTCTGGTCTTCTTCTTAGCTTAACGCCCGCAATGCTAATAGCTTTAGCCCATGGAGCTGAAAAGGCAAGCCCCGGTGCAAATTTGCGGGCGGCCAAAACGGCCAGCCTGTATTTTTTGCCACTGGTTGCTGCGTATCAGCGACCCAAAATACCGCGTACCAAGCCGCCAGCTCCCTTGGCAGCGTCTTTTGTGGTACCGCCCGCCTGCTTGCCTGTGTTTATAAGTGCACCGGGCAGGTTCTTGGCCATATCCAAGGCAAACTTGGGGTCAACTCCGTATGAAATATCGCTCAAGGGGCCCTTGGCTGTTACGGGAATGGTCAGCCCCAGAGTTTTAATGTCCATGGCCGCATCAATATTTTGCCGAGGCAGACTTATGCGGGCCTTGCCAGCGGCGTTGAGGCTTGGCGATGCAACCGTTATGGGGGCTGCGTTGATTTCGCCATTCTTGGCCGTAAAGGGGGCACGGGCCAAGTCAAAACGGTCGGGCAGCGCGCCGCCTTTGCCCGCAAGCATGGGCAGGCTTTTGCCCAGTTCGGCCATGGCCGGAACGTGCAGTTGGCGAATTTCAACAAGCCCCCGGCCTGAAAGACTCTGGCGCGCCTCAGCCGCGCCGCCGCAGTCCATGGTCAGCTCTGTGTCCAGCATGGCAAGGCCATCTACTGTGCGCCCCTTGCCTAGCGCCACCAGCAGGGGCCCTAGGTCAACATCGCTTGCAAGCGCCTTGATGGCGCAGGTTTCGTTGGCCATGTTTACGCTGCCCGTGGCCTTGATGCTGCCGCCGCTTCCAAGAGTGGCCGCAAGCGAGCTGAGGGTGTAACGGCCTTTTTCGCCCTTAAGGGCCAGAGCAATATCCTTGAATTGCAAGCCACCCTTGCTGATGGCTGCGACCTTGGCGCGAATGTCCACACTGGGCATTTTTTGTGCTGCTGCCGCATCGGGTTTGCCCGCCTTGTTGGCCTGCGCCGCAACGGGCTCGTTTGTAGTTGCTTTACTGCCAGAGCTCTTGCCGTCCGCAGCAGGGGGTTCTGCCGCAGACAGGTAGGGCGTAAGGTTTATTACGCCAGCCTGAATATCTGCGGTTATGCCCAGCGGGGCGTCAGCGAGAAATTCAAGCCGTAGCCCTCCGCGCAGCGAAATGTCGTCCACCTGCAACTGCATCTGGCTGAGGTTCAAGGCATTGGGAACATAGCGCAGCATGGTTCTAAAGCGCAGTTCGTCCTTGCCAGCAGCAGACTTGATTTTGTGGCCAGCAAGGGCAGCCAGCTTTTGCGGTGAGCCCTCGATTTCCAGCGAACCGTTGAAGGTGGGTGCGCCCAACGCTGCCTCGCCAGATATGGTCATGCGGGCTTGAGGCGTGTTGAGGATGGCCCTTGTTAATTGCAAGTGAAGATCGGTGAGCCGCAATGTACCCTCACAGGTAAGTTGCAGGGGGCCAGCCTCCTTGGGCAACGCACCGGTCAAAGGGGTAACCGTCAGCGCGGTCTGCCTGAAAAGCAGCTGTGGCGGTGCATAGCGAAGGCGTGATGTAAGGGCCATTGTGCCCGACATGCTGGCGGGTTGGTTGCCTGTCCCCGTGGCGGCATTGGCCTGTTTGCTGTCAAGGGCAAAGGAAAAGTCGCACTGCACCGTGGCCTCTTGCCCTATGCGCAGGTTTTCTACCGATAGATTGACGTCGTTGACGTGCAGGGTTTGCCCGGTAGCCCCTGTGTAGGTAACCGAACCCTGACGCATAACAAGGCGTTTGAGCTCAATGGGCAGGGCGGCTGGCTCCGCAGCGGGTTTGGCTGTGGGGGCAGATGGCTCGGTGGTTGCGGCGTCAGCTTTTGCAGCGTCTGCTTTGCTAGAGCCGGATTTAGCGGCATTGGGCTTGGACGTAGCGGGCTTGGGGGCATCTGCTGCTGGCTGTTGGGGCGCAGCTTGTGCCGGAGCAGGGGCTTTGCCCTCGCGGATTTCGACAACAGGGCTGTCGAGGCGAATCTCGCGCACAACCACATTGCCGGTAAGCAGGGGGCTCAACTCAAGCTGAGCCATGCCGCTTTTTACAGCAATGGACACGCCCTGAGCGTCTTGGGCATTGCCCCAGTGGGCCTGTCCAAAGTGAACGCCGGGAGGAAAAAAGGATATTCCTGGCGGTGTGTCAAACTTCAAGGGCTGGCCGGTGGCCTTGGCTGTGGCATCGGCAATTTGCCGCACCACAAAATCCGTGTCCACACGGCTGATCAGGATGACCGCCGCCACTGCCAGCACGGCAATGCTGCCCAGAATCCATAAAAACATGCGTTTCATTGAGTCTCCGCTGGTATTCGCGGCCATGGCGGCCGCGTAAACCGACCGTGCCTTTCGGCAGCGGGGTATGGATATGACCACCATTTCCTTTATACGAAAAGCCCGCAAGCAGTGCAAGGCGAAGAGGGCAATGAGCGGCAGGTCTGGCAGATGGCGCGTCGCGGTTGCGGTCGTGCGGTGCAAGCCATATATTGCCCAAACCACGACAATTCTATTCAGCACCGCATGCGGCCAGAGCCGCAGTAGCGAGAGGGATGTATCCGCATGGGGCTCAAAAAAATGCAACAGTCTGCCAGCGGGCAAGGGCGCACTCTGCCCACAGCCCTGCCACCAGCCTTGCCACCAGCCTTGATGGTTCAGGGAACATGTTCCAACGCGGGCAAAAGTTTGCTGGCGGCGGCTTTGTGCCGTTTGCTGGCCCGCCGTGGTCTGCGGGTTGCGCCTTTCAAGGCGCAAAATATGGCCCTCAATTCCTTTGTAACCAGTGACGGCAAAGAAATGGGCCGCGCACAGGTTTTACAGGCCGCAGCCTGTGGGCTTGCGCCCGACGTGCGCATGAATCCCGTGCTGCTCAAGCCCACCTCCAATACAGGTTCGCAGGTGATTGTGCTGGGCGAACCCGTGGGGCAGATGCGCGTGGGTGAATACTTGCGTTACAAGCCCACAGCCTGGAAGGCCGTGCGTAAGGCTTATAACAGTTTGTCCACAGGCATGGACGTGATGGTGCTTGAAGGCGCGGGCAGCCCCGCAGAGATCAACCTAAAAGCGCACGACATCGTAAACATGCGAATGGCCCGGCATGCGGGGGCGCTGGTGGCTCTGGTGGCCGATATTGACAGAGGCGGCGCGTTTGCGGCTCTTGCGGGCACCATGGCACTGCTGACTCGCACCGAGCGCAGCAGGGTGGGAGGATTCATTCTTAACAAATTTCGGGGAGATGCCAGTCTGCTTGATCCGGCCCTAAGCATGTTGCAGCGGCGCACGGGCAAGCCTTTTTGGGGCGTTGTGCCCATGCTCGAAAATCTGCGCCTTCCTGAAGAAGATTCTGTAAGCTTCAAGCAGGGGCTGACCACGGGGCTACACGCGGGCATGGCAGATGCCGGGGTAGCGGCAGAAGCCGGGCTACTGGACATTGTGGTTCCCGACCTGCCGCACCTGAGTAATGCCACAGACCTTGATGCCCTGCGCGACGAACCGGGGGTGCGCCTGCGCATTGTGCGCAGTGCCGAGCACTGGGGTGCGCCGCATGCCGTCATTTTGGCGGGCAGCCGCAATACGGTGGACGACTTGCGCTTTTTACACCGCAGTGGTCTTGGAGCCTGTGTGCGCGATTTTGCCAGCCAGTGCCAGCAAGAGGGGCGCGGGGCCGTGGTGGGTATTTGCGGGGGCTTGCAGATGCTCGGCGCTGAAATTGCAGACCCTCTGGGGCTTGAGGAAGGCGGCTGTGAGCCGGGGCTTGGCTTGCTGCCTCTGAGCACACGGCTGCTGGCGGCCAAGCGAATGCGCCGCACGTGTGGCTGGGCGCATCCCTGCCTTACGGGCCTGGAGCGGCAGTCTGTGTGCGGGTACGAGATCCACCACGGGCAGACTGCCGTTATGACGGCAGATGTTCCCGCTGATTTACTGGCCGGGGCGCACACCACAGTTCGCGTGGTCAGGGCAGACAGCGAGGAGCAGCCCCGTGGCTGGGGGCTGTGCGATGCGCAGGGCAGGGCGCGGGTATGGGGCAGCTATTTGCACGGGCTTTTTGATGTGGACGGGTTTCGCCACGCTTTTTTGCATGGCCTGCGGCACGATGCCGGTCTGCCCGCCGCACCGCTGGCTAGCTACGGCCTTGGGCCAGAGCTGGACAGGCTGGCCGATGCCGTGGAGGAGGCGCTAGATATGCCCGCCATACTCGCTCAACTGGGTTTGGCCTAACCACTGGCAGTGTCTGTGGCTGGCAACCGGCTGCAAATATGGTTTCGCGCGCGTTGTGGATTATTACGCCTGTTGCTCGGCTGGTTTGGCTGCCTTGCCCTTCCACTGGCTCAACAACACGCCCAGCACAATAAGCAGCGCTCCGCCGTACTGGGCCTGAAGCAGTTTTTCGTCCAGCAGGGCAACGCCAAACAGCAGGGCAAAAACGGGAATGAGGTTGGTATAGGCAGCGGCGCGCCCGGCAGAGAGCCGCTTTACACCAAAGTTGTACAGGCCGTATCCGGCAAAGGTAACAATACCGCCAAGATACAGCAGGCACGCCCAGGGAGCCCAGTGGGGAAAGGTTCTGCCAAGGCTCACAAAGGTATCTGGCTCTGGAATTGTCAGGGCCAGCAGACAAAAAAAGATCATGCCCACAAATGACTGCACCGCAGTAATGCACAGGGCGCTGTACTGGGTGGAAAGGTGGCGGGCCAGCACGGTGTACCCAGCTGCGCAGCACATGGCAATGGCTTCAAAAATATTGCCCAGCAGGGGATTGGTGGCTTTGTCGTCGGGCACGGCCGCAAGGGTTAGCCATGTAACGCCGCAGACTGCCAGCAAAAAACCCAACCACATGCGCAGGCCCGCGCGTTCACGCAGAATGGCAAAAGCGGCTGCGGCCACCAGCAGGGGCAGCAGCGATGTAATCATGCCCGCCTGTGAGGCGGTGGTAAGCCGCAGGGCGTGCGTTTCAAAAAGAAAGAACAGGCAGGGCTCGCACAGGGCCATGAGCACTAGGCTTCCCCAGTGACCGTGCTGCTTTAGTTCGCGCCAGAGACCCGGACACAGGGGCAGAAAAACCACACAGGCCACAAGCATGCGCCCTGCCATGGTTTGCAGGGGGCTTAGGGCAGACAGGGCAATGCGCAGCACAACAAATGTTGAGCCCCAAAAGGCCATGGCCGTTAGCAGGGCCATGTGTGGCAGCAGTTTGGAGGCGGTGGGGGACATGGTGTTTATTCGGGTTCTCCAGAATGGTCGCGGATGATTTTTGCCGCAGCCTATGGTAAGAAGTATAATACTTCAAGAGATGGGCGTAGTTGGAGTTGCGCTGGGGGCGGCCTGCCGAGCCTGTGGTTTGGCGTAAGGCAAGGCTTTTGTCTGCGGGAGCAAGAAGCATGAGCATCAGAACCATTATCAAAACTTCCAACCTCGCGCAGCTTCTTCTGCTATTGCTGTTGGGGCTTTGTCTGGTGGCTTTTGGGCGGGGTCTGCACGAAAGCAGACGGATGCTCGAAAACTACTATGAACTTGATTCGTTGCTGCTGGATGTGGAAAACAACGCCCGTCAGTGCTACGAAGAAGCCCACGCCTTTATCTTTACCGGCAGCGCAGAACGCTACGCCAACTGGCAAATACTGAGCCAGATACGCGCCGGAACCGCACAGGAAGTTGTAACGCGGGGCGTTTCTTTTGAAGAAACCGCCCGCCGTATCAATCTGTCCTCTGGTGTGCTGGCGCAGGTGCAGTACCTGTTGGTGCAGCGCAAGCACCTTGATTCCCTGCTCGATACTGCCGTAACCATGGCACTGGGCAACAGCGGCCCCCCGCACTGGGACAGGGACGGCCTTGACTTGCGCGGTGCTCAGGCCTGGGCCGACAGGGTAAATCTGGACAGTGAAGTACAACAGGTTTTGTTCAGCGCACAGTCGTTGCGCGAATCGCAATACCGCAGTTTTCTTGATCAAATAGGGCTGCATGAAAGCCCGCTTGAGCAGATGGTTTGGGCCATGGCTGTTGCCTTGCTGGCCCTTGCCGCCAGTGCTGTTGTCAATATCTATATTTTTCAAAAACGTGTGGCCCAGCCCCTTGGCGAGGTAAGCCGCTATGCCGAGGGCGTGGCCGAGGGCAGTGATCCCGCGCCTGTGCCGCTACAGCATCAAGACGAGCTTTCCAGCATGTTTGATGCCCTGCAGCGCATGAAAATGACCCTGTTCACACGTATTCGCGAGCTTAAGGAAGCCGAGCGCCGCGCGCGCAAAAGCAAGCAACAGGCTGTGCTTGCCAGAGCTCAGGCCCTTACATCGCTAGAGCTGGCCCAAAAAGCCTCGCATGTGCAGGAAGACTTTTTGCGGCGTATGAGCCACGAAATCCGCACCCCCCTCAATGCCATCATCGGCATGAGCTATCTTAGCCTTCAGGCTGGCCCCAATGGGGTGCAGCGCGACTATATTTCGCAGATAAACAAAGCGGGCAGCGTGCTGCTCGACATGGTCAACCGTATTCTCGATTTTTCCAGTGCCAACGAGGGCTTGCTGCGGCGCGAAAGCCGCGCCTTTCAGCTGCCGCGCCTGTTTGAGCTTTTGCGGCAAAGTGTGGCTGGCAGCGCCCTAGAAAAACAGTTGGAACTCAAGTTTATCATTGATGCCGCAGT
>CAYPRZ010000073.1:0-12995 GCA_964413315.1 uncultured Desulfovibrio sp.
AAACAGAAAGGGGTTACTGTTTCCAGCAACCCCTTGAAATCTGGCGGAGAGGGGGAGATTCGAACTCCCGGTACGCTATTAACGTACACACGATTTCCAATCGTGCTCCTTAGACCAGCTCGGACACCTCTCCATTCGGTGATTGATCACCGCTCAAAGCCGAATACTTGTATAGCAGCCATTAAAGAATTGCAAGCAAAAAAATCAAATATGGGCAGATTGTTGCAAATTTTTTTGTCTGCCGGGGCAGCAGCGTCCACCTGCTGTCAGCGTGTGTAAAGGCTTGCGGGCAAAGCGGCCTTGGGCAAGGCAACCTGCCGAATGTTTACCTGCCGGATGTTCACCGACCTCGCCGTGCTGAGCGTGTCGTACCGCCCATGCCGCTGCCGTTCCTGCCGTGCTGAGCCCAAGCCGTTGCTTTGGCCGTAAGCAGAAAGCTGCGGGCAAGCAAGGCCCGCCCAGCATATGCCAAGCGGGCCTTGCAGTATAATCAGGCACAGTGTGCGTCTAATCGTCCTTGCGCTCTTTGTCTTTCTTCTCATCTTCGCGGCGGCGCTTCTTGGTAATCTGCGCGGCACGGTAGAAGGCCCACAAGCCAAAGATTGCCATAACGGTAATGCCCACAGCGTTAAGGGTCAGGGTGTCCATTGTTTGATCCTTCTGACGGCACAGGCTGCGGTGGCAGCACCGGTGCTTACGCGCGCGTTCAGGGTGGGCTGCTCTGGCCTAGGCCGGGGCAGCGTGGCTAACTAGGACATCACACCCATGGTGCTGAAGCCGCTGTCCACGTAAACCACCTGACCGGTCACCGCGTGGGCAAGGTCAGAGGCGAGGAACAGGGCCGTGCCGCCCACATCGCCCGTGGTCACGTTGCGGTGCAGGGGCGCGTTGCGGTCAACAATGCTGCACAGGTCTTTCATGCTGGAGACAGCAGAAGCAGCCAAGGTTTTGATGGGGCCAGCGCTGATGGCATTGACGCGGATACCCTTGGTGCCGAAATCGCACGCCAGATAACGCACAGAGGCCTCAAGAGCGGCCTTGGCAACCCCCATGATGTTATAGCCGGGGATAACCTGCGTGGAGCCATGATAGGTCATGGTCATTACCGATGAGCCTTCGTGCAGCAGGGGCTCAAAGGCGCGGCAAACGCCGGTGAGCGAGTAGGCCGACACATCCATCGCAAGGCGAAAACCCTCGCGCGAGGTGTCCACAAAGCGGCCGCCAAGGTCTTCGCGGTTGGCAAAGGCCACGGAGTGCACAAGAATATCCAGATCGCCCCACTTTTCCTTTACCAGATCAGCGGCAGCCTGAATCTGCGCATCGTCGCACACGTCACACTGAAAGGTAAATTCACCGCCAAGCTCTTCGCTCAGGGGTTCAACACGCTTTTTGATAGCTTCGCCCACATAGTTGAAGGCAAGGCGTGCGCCTTGTTCTTTAAGAGCGTTGGCAATGCCGTAGGCAATGCTTCTGTTATTGGCCAAACCGAGTATAAGAGCTTTCTTTCCTTGCAGCAGCATGGATCCTCCTGAAAAAACAATGCAAGCCGAAAAAATCGGACAAAGGGTATTTTTGAATAGCGACAGCGCGCGCCCAGGCAAAAGCCGCCGCATAAGGAATGCGCGGCACTGTCGGACAGGGGACAAGGTATTCGTGAATCAGCCAGTAGCTTGTGAAAAAAGCGCCGAGGCTGTCACGTCAATGCGCGTCCAGCACAGCTGTGCCGGACGCGCTTGATTTATTTACTTTGTGAGAATGTCGTATGCTTCCTGATAGCGGTTCGCCGTGGCCTTAATGATTTCTTCAGGCAGTGCGGGCGGCGGGGGCTGCTTGTTCCAAGGCTGTTTTTCAAGCCAATCGCGCAGGTACTGCTTGTCAAAGCTGGGCTGGCCCTGACCGGGCTTGTACTGGTCGGCAGGCCAGAAGCGGGAAGAATCGGGCGTGAGCACTTCATCAATAAGATGCAGCTTGCCGTCGATAAAGCCAAATTCAAACTTGGTGTCGGCCACAATAATGCCGCGACCAGCGGCATAGGTGCGCCCGGCCTCGTAAATGGCAAGCGTGGTGCGCTCGACCTGAGCGGCGGTTTCTGCGCCCAGCAGCTCCGCAGCCTGAGCTACGCTGATATTTTCATCGTGCTTGCCAAGTTCGGCCTTGGTAGAAGGCGTGAACAGCGCGGGCTCCAGCTTGTCTGATTCGCGCAGGTTGGCGGGCAGCTTGTAGCCGCACACCGAGCCTGTGGCCTTGTAGTCCTTCCAGCCAGAGCCTGTGATGTAGCCGCGCACAATGCATTCTACCGGCAGGGGCTTGGCCTTGCGCACGATAACGGCGCGGCCTTCAAGCTCGTCCTTCCAAGGGGCAAGTGCAGCAGGAAAGCGGTTCACATCGCTTTCGATCAGGTGGTTGGGAATAATATCCTTGAACTTTTCCATCCAGAACAGGGTAATCTGGTTAAGGATCACGCCCTTGTAGGGGATGGGCTCGTTCATGATCACGTCAAAGGCCGACATGCGGTCAGTGGTGACAATGAGCAGGGTTTTTTCGTCCACATCATAGATGTCACGCACTTTCCCGCGTGAAAGCAGGGGATAGGCGCTGATCTCGGTTTTTACCACGACTTTCATGATGGCTCCTGATTCCTCTTGCCCTTGCTATTTTTTCCCACGCGCTTCAACGGAGCGGGCGTGGGCTTCCAGACCTTCAAGTCTGGCAAGGGCGGCTATGGACTGCATGTTCTGCTGTAAAAAGGTTGAAGAAGCGGCCACAATGCTGGTTTTTTTGCAGAAGGTCTGCACCGAAAGAGCCGATGAAAAGCGGGCCGTACCCAGGGTGGGCAGCACGTGGTTGGGGCCGGCGAAATAGTCGCCCACGGGCTCTGGGCTGTGTTGGCCCATAAACACGGCCCCGGCGTGCCGAATAAACGGCAGTACCGCCCAAGGGTCGCGGGTGCACAGCTCAAGGTGTTCTGGGGCAACCATGTTAGCCACTGCCACCGCAACGGAAAGATTGGGCGTAACCACAATAGCGCTCCAGTCTTCAAGAGCGCGGGCTGCGGTGGTGGCGCGGGGCAGGGCGGCGCACTGCTTTTTCAGCTCTTGCTGCAAGGTATCTGCCAGACGGGGGTCGTCTGTAATGCAGATAGCCGAGGCAAGGGCATCGTGCTCTGCCTGCGAAAGCATGTCTGCGGCAAGCCATGCGGGGTTGGCCGAAGAATCGGCCAGCACCAGCACTTCGCTGGGGCCCGCAATCATGTCTATGCCCACAATGCCCTGCACAAGGCGTTTGGCCGTGGTAACAAAAATGTTGCCGGGGCCAGCAATAACATCCACAGGCTGAATGGTCTGCGTGCCGTAGGCCATGGCCGCAATGGACCACGCGCCGCCAACGCGGTAGACTTCGTCAATATCAAGCAGGTGCGCAGCCGCCAGAATATGCGGGTTGACCGTGCCGTCCTTGCGGGGCGGGGTAAAAACGGCAAGACGTGGCACACCAGCCACCTGAGCGGGAATGGCGCTCATGAGCAGGCTTGAAACCAAGGGCGTGTTGCCACCCTGACCGCCGGGAACATACAGGCCGCCAGCGTCTACCGAGGTAACCTGCTGGCCCAGAATGCTGCCGTCCGGCTTGGTGAGAAACCACGATTTTTCAACCTGGGCTTCGTGAAAAGAACGTATATTGGCCGCTGCCTCACCGATAACCTCGCGGCTTTCAATGGTAACAGAGGCGGCCGCCCTTGCTATTTCCTGCTCGCTCACGCGCAGCGGCGGGGCAAAGTCGGGGCAGTCAAATTTGCTGGTGTACTCCACAAGGGCATCGTCGCCCTTTTGTCGCACAGCGCTGATAATGTCGTTTACGGCGCTTTCCACCCCATTGCCGGGGTTGTGCCGCCCTTGCAGCCATTGGGCCAACGCGGGCCATTCCTGCTCATGTTGCAGTGTCAAAATTCGGCATGTCATAGTGCTGTTCCTCTTCTGGTGCGAGCAATATACAGAAGCAACCGCAGAATGTCGAGGCGCAGATGCCCGTTGAATGGCGCAAGCGGCCTTATGGGGCATGATTGGGACGCGGCGGGGTGTGGCAAAACTTTTTGCAGTTACGGCAGCGCCTTGACAGGGCGGATAAGCATACTTACTTAAAGCGAAGCATCACGACCCCAGCCGGGGTCATTCAGGAGGAAGCATGCAGCGTCATAAAATGAACCATCCTTATGGACAGCAGGGCGGCCACGCCGAGAACGGGGCAGATTGTCATTGCAATGGGCCTGAAGATGGTTTTCTTGAACAGGATGGCATTTCGTTTGGGCAAAATGCGGGCAAAAATCCTGCTGCTGATGCAGAGCTGGACGAAACCGCGCCCGCTGCCGAACATGCAGCCTCTGCTGAAAGCATTATTGAAGAGCGCTGCAAAGCCGAGCTAACCGAACTGCGCCTGCGCAACGCCGCCGAAATGGACAATTTCAAAAAGCGCCTCACGCGTGAGCATGAAGAACAGATGCGCTACGCGGCTGAAAAGGTTTTGGGCGACCTGCTGCCCACGCTCGATAACCTTGATCTGGCCCTGCGTTATGGCAGCAAGAGCGAAGCCTGCAAGGACATGCTGCAAGGTGTGGCCATGACCCACAAGTTGCTGCTTGAAGCGGTTGAAAAGCACGGGCTCAAGCCTCTTGGCGAAGAGGGCGAGGAATTCGACCCCAACGTGCACGAAGCCGTGGGCTTTGAAGATCGGCCCGACTTTGCGCCCAACTCTGTTGCGCGAGTGCTGCAACGAGGTTTCAAGCTTGGCGACCGTTTGTTGCGCCCGGCCAAGGTTATGGTAAAACAGTAATTTTTTTGCGTACTGCGCACATTGCCCGGCTGCTTTGGTGGCCGGGCTTTTTTTATGGCATAGCCTTGGCGCCAAGGTGCTGGGCGGCTGCGGTCAAAAGCTCTTGCAGTTGGCTTGCGGCTGAGCCTAGCGGGGCCGTGGCAGCAGGGTGCTATGGAATCGTGCTTAGGACGGGTACTTGGGAATGGAACTTTGGAAGGATACTTGGGGGGGGCGCTATGGAATGGTGCGGCGGTTGAGAGCAATAGTGATCACCAGCCGCTGCGTCTTTCACTTGTCAGTCCATCAAGCTGTGGCACCGCTTGCGTTGTCTATGCATCTGAATACTTCTCTGCAATGGAGCGGAACTGTTCCTGCAAGGCCACAAAGGCCTCCACCACATCAGGGTCAAACTGCGTGCCTTTTCCGTCCACAATAATGCGCACGGCTGTTTCGTGCGGCATGGCCGGTTTGTACACACGCTTGCTGCGCAGGGCATCGTACACGTCGGCCACGCTCATGAGGCGGGCCGAAAGCGGAATATCCTTGCCCGCCACACCGCGTGGATACCCCTTGCCGTCCCAGCGTTCGTGGTGGCAGTAGGCAATGTCGCTGGCGATGCGCAAAAAGGAATTTTCACCCAAAAATTTGTCTGCCGAGGCAAGCACCGCACGGCCAAGCGTGGTGTGTTCCTTCATGGCCTCGTATTCTTCATCGGTGAGGGGGCCGGGCTTGTGCAGCACTGTATCGGCTATGGCAACCTTGCCCACATCGTGCAGCGGCGCAGAAAGGTAGAGCCATGAAATGGCGTCCGCATCCAGTTCATCACGGTATCTGGGCAGCTGGGCAATGTAGACGGCAAGGGCCTTCACATAGTTTTGTGTGCGCTTAATGTGCGCGCCGGTTTCCGTATCGCGCCATTCAGCAAGGCTTGCCATGGCGTGAATGGTAGCTTCCTGAGTAAGGGCCAGCTGGCGGGTGCGCTCGTGCACCATGTCGTTGAGGTGGTCGCGGTAGCGTTTGTACTTAAGCTGGTTGGCAACGCGGTTGCGCACCAGAGAAGAGCGGAAGGGCTTGGTTATATAATCCTGCGCGCCCAACGAGAGGCCCTTGGCCTCGTCGGTTTCTTCATTTTGCGCGGTGATAAACATAATGGGGATGTCGCGCGTCTGCGTGTCGTCGCGCAGTTTTCTGCATACTTCATAGCCGTCCATGCCGGGCATGATAACGTCGAGCAAAATCAGGTCTGGCGGGGGCTGACGCAGGGCGAGGCGCAGGGCATCCGGCCCGTTTTTGGCAAACATGATGGTGTATTTGTCGCGCAGGCACTCGCTAAGAATGCGCAGGTTTTCCGGCGCATCGTCCACCAGCAGAATCTTGTTGCGTTTAAGCTCAAGGGCTGATTCAGCGGCATCCTCGGCCATCATCATGGCTTGCCCCGTGTGAGCGCGGGCAGACGGCCTGCCATGTGTTCCGCCATGCGGCGCACCATGGTGCTTTCTGCAGCAGTAAGGGCATCGTATGTCTTGCCGTTGACGGGCTCTGCATCGGCATAAATGCCACGGGCTAGAACGTCATCGTGCCGGTTTTTGAGCGTCCAGCGGGCTTCAAGCACGGCGTTGGCATCAAAGTTGCCATCGAGACGCTGCACGTCAATCAGCAGCACATAGTCGGCCCTTGTGTCGTCGCCAGCCGCCAGCACGTTGAACCCCGCCGCAAGCATGGGGGCGGTAAGTACCTCTTGCACCACGCGCCTTACGCCATGCCCCACGGGCTCTGCCCAGGCATGAAATTGCGAAACAATCAGCTCTGTCTGGCCATTCACACGGCTGACAATACTGTTGCGGTCAAGATAATCCGGCACGGTAACCTGTGCCACGCGCAGGGTCTTGCTGGGCAGGCTGTCGGCCTTGACCGGGCCCAGCGCACTTTCAAGCAGATAATAGCGCGTGGGGGTGCTGCGGCCGCAGCCGCACAATAGCACAAGCAGTGCAAGCGAAAGCAAAAGAATTTTATGTGGCATCAGCGTGCTCCTTGCTTGCCCCGCAGCAGGGCTTCGGGATTGCGTTCAAGCGTTTCGGCCAAAGCGCGCATGGCACGCATGGCATCGGTGCTTTCTTTCAGCAGACGGCGCAGATCGTTCATGGTGGGCGAATCGCGCCCCAATATACCCTGAGCCGAGGCCGTGGCTGCCCGCAGCTGGTCTGCGGCAACGGCCATGCTCTGCATGCCCTCGCGGAAGGCCGTCATGGTGGCGGGCAGCTCCCTTTCAACAGATGCGCTGGCAGAGCTCAGGTTTTGGAGTACCTGTTCCGTATTGGTGCGTAAGGAGCCCTCATGCAATATGCCGTGGGCTTCGTTAAATGTATTGGTAAAGGCTGTAAGCGCCTTGCCCAGCTTGTCGTCACTGAGGCCCAGCGCCAGATTTTGCAATACGGCGCTTAGCGAGTTGACCATCTGTTCAATGGGCATTTGCGAAAGCGTGCTTTGCAGCGTGTCTATGGGCGATGGAATGGTGGGTATTTCCATATCTGGCGTGGCAGAGCGAAAATTTGCCGCTGTGGAAGGATAAAAATCAAGCTCCACGCGGTACTGCCCCGTGATCAGGCTTTGCAGTTGCAGCCGAGCGCGCAGACCGCGCTGCACCATGCGGCGTATGATTTCTTGCTGGATAGATTCTGAAGGCGAGGTGCTGCCGCTGGCGCGCACAAAACTGCGCTCGTCAATGCGCACGTAGACAGGAATGGTTACGTTTGAATCGCGCGCGTTGGCAACCAGATTGATGCGGGTAACACTGCCCATGGGCACGCCCCTGAAAACCACGGGGGCGCCGGTGGTGAGGCCGCTCACCGAGCCGTCGAAATAGAGCACGTATTCAAGATCGTTGCTAAAAAGACGGCCACCGCCAAGCAAGATTATGCCCAGAACCAGCAGGGCCAAGCCCCCCAGCACAAAAGCGCCAACTGTTGTCTTGTATGATTGCGAGTTCATTGGGCTTGTTCCTTGTGTGACGTTGCCGCCTGTGCGTCTTTTGCCACTTCTTCAGTGTTCTCGCGCTTGCCGCCTCTGGTCAAAAAGAGCATGGCGCTCTGGTCAGTGGCGGGATCTTTGAGCATCTCGCTAGGATTGCCGCTGGCGGTTACGGTTCTGCTTTGCGCATCGAGAAAAATGCCGTTACGGGCAATGGTAAAAATGCTCGGCAATTCGTGCGAAACAATGACAAATGTTGTGCCTAGGCTGTCGCGCAGTTCAAGTATCAGGTCGTCCAGCAGACGCGAGCTTACGGGGTCAAGCCCCGCCGAGGGTTCATCCAGAAAGAGTATCTGGGGGTCAAGGGCCAATGCCCGTGCCAAACCGGCGCGTTTGCGCATGCCGCCGCTGATTTCAGATGGATAGTAGTCTTCAAAGCCTGCAAGGCCAGCCAGTGCCAGCTTGAGCGAAGCCTGCTCCCTGATTTCTTCATCGGTCAGATCGGTGTATTGTTGCAGGGGCAGCCCCACATTTTCTGCCAGCGTCATGGAGCTCCACAGCGCACCGCCCTGAAACAGCACGCCAGTGTTGCGCATTATGCGGCTGCGGCTTTCTTCCGTACCTTGCCAAAAATTTTCGCCATTATAGCAAATCTGCCCCTGTTGTGGCTCTTTGAGGCCCATTAGCACGCGCAGCAGGGTACTTTTGCCGCAGCCAGAGCCGCCCATGACCATAAAAATGTCGCCCATGCGCACGTCAAACGACACGTTGCGCATAAGCACAAATGAGCCAAAGGCCACCGTAAGATCGCGCACACGGATGCGCACATCTTCGTCAGCAGGTGAGCTGGAGCCGTCCACGTTGGGAAGGGCGATGGAAGGTTGCGCGGCGCTTGGCATGTTACACTTCCAGCACGTTGCAGATAATGGTGATAATGGCAGTCGCCACAATAATACCAACAATGGCCTGTACCACAGCCGTGGTGGTGGCCTGCCCCACGGCCTGTGCGCTGCGCCCGCAGCGAATGCCCTGATAGCACCCGGCCACAGCCACTATGGCCCCAAATACCGTGCCGTAGACAAGGCCAATAATCAGGTGCTTGAACGGAACCATCTGGATGGTGGCGTTGATATATTCCAGCGGGTTGAGGTGCAGCATGGCCGTGCCCACCAAAAAGCCGCCAATTATGCCCATAAGGTCGGCATAGAGAGTCAGCAGGGGAATCATGGCCATAAGTGCCAGTACCCGTGGCAGCACCAGAAAATCGTGGGGCGAAATGCCGAGGGTAGAGAGGGCGTCTATCTCTTCATTTACCTGCATTGTTCCAATCAGTGCCGCATAGGCAGCGCCCACCCGGCCCGACATGACAACACCCACCATAATGGCGCCCATAACCCGCAGCATGCCAATGCCCACAAGACCCGCAACATATATCTGCGCGCCAAACTGGGTAAGCTGCACCGCGCCCACAAAGGCGAGAATAAGGCCAAAAAGCAGGCTGGTGAGCGAAATGATGGGCAGGGCAGCCACACCGCATTCGTGCATGGCTGCAAAAAGATCCATGGGCCGCATCTTGGCCCGGCCAAGAAACAGCCGCCAGATGGAGAGCACCACCTCTCCAAGAAAGTTGAGAAAATCCTCAATCTTGGGCCGCAGAGCCAGCACACCTTCACCCACGCGGGTGACAAAACCAGAAGTATCCTTGCTGCGGGCAGAGCCCTCCTTGGCAGGAACGGCAAAGGCCAGCTTTATGAGGCGCTCAAGGCCTTCGGGCAGTTCTGTGCGCAGCGGCAGTTGCCGGGCGCGCGCCGCTTTGACCATCTGCACCAAAAAGACAAGCAGGGTGCTGTCCCACTGGCCCAGATTATCACTTTCAAGGCACACTTCGCGGATACGCTGGTCGGCGACACTGGCAAGGGCGGTTGCCGCCTCGCTGGGCCAAGGCTCATCAAAATTCCAGCGCCCGCCAACGCTCACGCGCAGCAGCGGCCCCTGAACAGATACGGTCACTTGCGGACTTGTTTCCATCACTATACTATACGCGTAGCACCACATCTTCGCAAGCATCCAAGGTTGCGAACCTTGCTGCGCCTTTTCAAACCGATTCAAACCGAAAAACCACCGGGCAATCATGTCGCTGAAACAACGCCTCAATCTCTCTGTCGAACCGCTCTTTCTCATGGACGGCTCTGCCTTTATCTATCGCGGTTTTTTTGCCAACAAAAACATGCAGCGTTCCGACGGCTTTCCCACCAATGCGCTGGTGGTGGTAACGCGTGTGCTGTTGCGCATTTTGCGCGATGAACGTCCGGGGCATTTTTTGTTTGTAAAAGACGGCAAGGGCAAGAATTTTCGGCACGATTTGTTTCCGCTGTACAAGGCTAACCGCGATGCCACGCCCGAAGATCTGGTGCGGCAGATGGAGCCCATTGTGCGCATGGTGCAGGCCCTTGGCATACCCGTAGAAATTTCAGACGGCTGCGAGGCTGATGACTGCATTGCCTCGCTGGCGGCGCGCTTTTCTGCCGAGCGGCCAGTGATTATTGTGAGCGGCGATAAAGACCTCAAGCAGTGCCTTGGCCCCAACGTCTACATGTGGGACCCGGCCTCAAAGGAAGAAAAACTGCTCACCGCCGCAGATTTTACGGCAGAGAGCGGCCTGCGACCCGACCAGTGGGCCGACGTGCAGGCTCTTGTGGGTGACACGAGTGATAATATTCCCGGCGTACCGGGCATTGGCCCCAAGACTGCGCAAAAGATATTTGAAATCTGCCCCTCGCTCGAAGACATACGCGACCACTTTGCCCTGCTTGGCCCCAAAATTCAGGATAAACTGCGCGACCACCTCGACAACATGTTTTTGTGGCGGCAGCTTACCGCGCTCTCGTTGGACGTGTGCTCAGAGCTGACCATTGATGACATGACCGTTGCGCCGCTTAACGAAGCCCAGTGCGCGGCCATGGCCGACGAATTTGAACTGCATGCCCTGCGGCGCGATATGGCCACCTTAGCCCGTTTGCAACACAGTGCGCCCAATGGTGTAACTGGCGGCGTGTCCGGCGGCCTAGCTGGGGGCGTATCTGGCAGTGGTTCGGCCCCTGCTCTGGCTGCCACCACTGCCGCCAGCCCCTCCACTAAGTCTGCGTCAGAAGCTTCAGCTTTGCGGCCCGCTGCGCAGGCCTCGCTCATGGGCGCTGCCGAAAAGCCCTCATCTAAGCCGCGCCCCGCAGCCGGGGCTGGCCCGCAGATGAGCCTGCTGGATGTGGCCGACGAGCCGGAAGCCCCCCTTGTGAGCGAAGTTGGGCAGTTGCCCACCTGCGCAGGGCTTGAGGTGGCGGTGGTTTGGCCCGGCGGTATGGGCAAGGCCCCGCATGTGGGTGTGGAAGGGCACGATGATTTTCGCTGGGGTGGTTCGCAAGAAGACTTGTGTGTCTGGCTTGCCAATGCGCGGCGGCTGGTTACAGCCGACCTCAAGGCCCTGCTTATTGCGGCTGCCTGTTGGCGCAAACTGCCAGTAGCGGCAACGCCTCCGTTTTTCTGTGATCTTGGCTTGGCCGCCTACCTTATTAATCCCGAAGAAAGCGACTACGGCTGGCCCCGGCTGGCGGTGCGCTGGGGTGCGCCCCTGCGCGACGAGCAGGGCAACAACGGCCCTGCCAGTATGGCCCTGCGCATGGCCGCAGTGATGGAACAGCGCCTTGAGGCCGATGGCCTGCTTGAACTTTACCGTGCTCTTGAGCTGCCGCTCACCCCTGTGCTGGCGCAGATGGAAGCGCGCGGCGTTGCCATTGACGCGGCTGCTTTTCAGTCCTTTCTTACAGACGTGCAGGGCGAGATTGACCGCCTCACGCAAGAGGTTTTTGCCGCAGCAGGAACCACATTTAACATCCGCTCGGCTCAGCAGCTTGGCGACATGCTTTTCAATACGCTTAAGCTACCCTCGCCGCGCAAAACCCGTGGCGGTCAGGCATCCACCAGTCAGGAAACGCTGGAAAAGCTGGCGGGCCAGCATCCTGTGGTCGAGAGCATTCTTCAATTCCGCAAGCTGGAAAAAATGCGCTCCACCTATCTTGATCCGCTGCCGCGCCTTGTGGATTCGCGCGGGCGCATCCACACCACCTTCAACCAGAAGGCCACGGCCACTGGGCGGCTTTCGTCCAGTAATCCCAACCTCCAGAATATCCCCGTGCGCGGGCCGTTGGGCAAGCGCATGCGCTCGTGCTTTATCGCCGGGCCGGATAATCTGCTGGTTTCTGCCGACTACTCGCAGGTTGAGCTGCGCGTGCTGGCGCACATGTCGCAGGATGCCGCCCTGCTTGAGGCCTTTCGCAATGGCGAGGATATCCACGCCCGCACGGCGGCCTTGGTGTACGACCTGACGCCCGATCAGGTGAGCCCCGATCAGCGCCGCAATGCCAAGACCATCAACTTTGGTCTGATCTACGGTATGGGCGCGCAAAAACTGGCGCAGGAGCTGAAAATCAGCTCCAACGAGGCCAAGGAATTCATTGCTCGCTATTTTGAGCGGCTCACGGGTCTGAAAGAATTTTATGAAGAAGTAGAGGCTGTTGCCAAGCGGCAGGGTTATGTGAGCACCCTTGGCGGGCGGCGGCGCTTGCTGCCCGACATCCATTCCGCCAACGGGCAGAACTATGCCCTTGCGCGGCGGCAGGCCATTAATACCGTTATTCAGGGTTCGGCGGCGGATGTTATCAAGCTTGCCATGCTGGCTGTGGCCCATGACGCGGAGCTGAAGAGCATGGACGCACGGCTGCTTTTGCAAGTGCACGACGAACTGCTGTTGGAAGTGCCCACCGAGGCTGCGGCTGCTGCGGGCGAGAGGGTGGCGGCGCTTATGAGCGGGGTTATGCCGGGGGGCGCGGCTTTGTCTGTGCCGCTGGTTGTGGATTGGGGGCAGGGGCGCGACTGGGGCTCTGCCCACTAACCATGCGCGGCATGGGGATCTTTTTGTTTCTGGCTGCGTCAAAACGGTTTTTTATTTCGGTCGAGTACCAGAAGCGTACACTCCCTGCATAAAAAACCGTTTTTTCTTGCCAGAAAGCAAAAATCCCCACCATGCAGCACATGTTTAGGAATTTGTTTGTGCAGCAAGAGAGTAAAAATTTGATGGTGGGGCAAGAGCCTGTCAGGCTGATTTACGCAAACTCGACTTTTTTGGCCTGACTGCGTTAAAATCCTGTTTTTGATGCTCACGTACTTGA